>CAZPTQ010000181.1:0-10080 GCA_964589365.1 uncultured Saprospiraceae bacterium | reverse complement strand
AGACTTTCCAAGTTTTTAAAACTTGGAAAGTCTGGGCAATCGAAAAACATATCCAGTAGTCTGGTTTTTGCTTCAACAACAAGAATAAAGTCAATATGGTTGGTGGTGATTTGAAAAACCAAGCAAAGTTAAGGAACGTTGATTTTCCCGGGGTTGATTAAAATGTGCTTCCGATACGGTTTGCTATTGTATTTTAGTCTATGAAATGCTTAGTTATTTTATTTTTTATATGTTTTTCAACAATGGCTCATGCCCAAAAACATGATTACGTTTGGGTCATTGGCGACAGCAACCAAGCTTGGCCACTCAGATAAACAAATCCCCAAATATACAAATCCCCAAAACTGGCTATTTGCCTTGCAATTTCTTCCCAGCCTCCATTGCGGCTTTGATATCGGCCCGGTTTTTCTCGATCAAAGTTTTTTGTGCCTGCAAATATTTGAGCGCATCGGCAGTAGACATATCGTCGGGTGATTTGTAGTTTTTCATCCAGTCCATCATCTCATTTTCGGCTTTTCCCATGGCGGTAAGCGCATCGGAATATGCGGCAGATTGCTCGGGATTCATCATGGCAGCAATCATGGTTTGTTTGAGTTCGCGCGCCACACGGTTCATGTCGGCCAAGTCTTTCATGGCTTCATCGTGGATGGTTTCGGTTTCTTTTGCGAGGGCTTCGACTTGTTTTTTATCGTTGCCGCAGGCGGTGAACATGAGGAGGAAACAAAGGGTCAACGCACTCGCCTTCGCCAAGGCTGTGCCCGCCTTCGCTAAAGATACGGCGGGTAAAGCGAGTAAAAAAGTCAATTTTTTCATGTCAAAAGTTTCGTGTTGAAAAAGAATGGGCAAAGGTAGCCTAGTGATGCTTTTGCTGACAAGAAAAGGCGAATTTTGCCGCGCAATTTGTTTCCACATAGTACGCAATAGTTCACACAGCAGCCAATATGTCCTTACTTGCCATCTCTCCCATTGACGGTCGCTACGCCGACAAGACCCACGAACTCGCTGATTTTTTTAGCGAATACGCACTCATTCGCTACCGCGTTTTTGTTGAAATTCAATACTTTATAGCACTTTGTCAATACGGTTTGCCGCAGCTTTCCGCTTTTGAAGAGGACAAGATTGACGAACTGAACGCCATTTTTGAGCGCTTCAATATGTCGGATGCGGAGCAAATCAAATCCATTGAGCGCACTACCAACCACGACGTGAAGGCCGTGGAATATTTCCTTAAAGAACGTTTTGACGCGCATGGCCTTGGCGAATTGCGCGAGTTCGTACACTTTGGCCTTACCTCTCAGGACATAAACAACACTGCCACACCGCTGCTGTTCAAAATGGCATTGGATCAAGTGTACTATCCCTTGTTGAAGCAAGTCCGCGATATGTTGGAACAAATGGCACAAGACTGGGCGCGGGTGCCCATGCTCGCCCGCACTCACGGGCAACCGGCCTCTCCCACACTTTTGGGCAAAGAGTTCCAGGTTTTTGTGGAGCGGCTTGATGTGCAAACCGATCTGTTGGGCGGCATCCCGCACCGCGCCAAGTTCGGCGGCGCAACGGGCAATTTCAATGCGCACTACGTAGCTTACCCGGACTATGATTGGCAGCGCTTTGGCGATGATTTTGTGCGCGAATTCCTCGGCCTCGAACGTTCGCAACATACTACCCAAATTGAACATTACGACTGTTTTGCCGCTCAGTGTCAGGCGATTGCCCGCATCAACACGATACTCATCGGCTTTTGCCGCGACATTTGGACCTACGTTTCCATGGAATATTTCCGTCAAAAAACGGTAGAAGGCGAGGTCGGATCCTCCGCCATGCCACACAAGGTGAACCCTATTGATTTTGAAAACGCAGAAGGCAATCTGGGACTAGCGAATGCACTCTGGCAACACCTCGCCGAAAAACTCCCCGTGAGCCGCCTTCAGCGCGATTTAACCGATTCAACGGTACTGCGCAACATTGGCGTTCCTATGGGTCATACACTTATCGCTTTAAAATCTATCCAAAAGGGTCTGAGCAAACTGATGCTCAACGAGGGGCAACTTTACGACGACCTCGAAGACAACTGGATGGTGATCGCCGAAGGCATTCAGGTAATCTTGCGTCGGGAGGCTTACCCACAACCTTACGAAGCACTCAAAGCGCTCACCCGTGGTCGCCATCTTGTGACCCGCGAGCATTTGCACGACTTTATTGACGCGCTTGAAATCGAAGAAGAAGTAAAGGAGGAATTGAAGCGGATTACGCCGCACAATTATGTTGGAGGCTGATCAATGCCCTATGTCCAACAAGAAATGTCCAATGTTCAAGTTCAGCACTTATTTGGACATTGGACATTTCTTGTTGGACATTCACATTCAATGTGTTACCGCCAATCGCTTCAAAATTGTGCCTTTTTCGTTTTGAAGACTCAGGGTGTAAAGTCCGGCTTCTAGCGCGTCAGTGGAGATTTCAAGGATATTTTCTCCGAAGGAAAGGTTCACCGTTTGACGCTGGCATTGTCTGCCCGAAGCATCGGTGATGCTTAGCACCGCTTCCATATTTTCATCTGAAGTCAGGAGCAGTTTTGCCGGGAAGCCAGCCGCAACCGGGTTAGGAGAGAGTTCGGCCAAAACAACTGATTCCAAGTCGTTGGTAGCCGAAAAGTTTTTGGTTTTGAAAACGCCCAATTGTTGAATATTAGCAGGTTGGCACAGGTCCCATTCGTTGTGTGCCCGGACGCGCCAATAGAGCGTACGGTTGTTTGGGATGCCTTTGGTGACAGTAAGGGAAGTGGTGTTATACACCGTTTGATATAAAAGACGTGGCGTGAGATTTTCGAATAGGAAAATTTCTACGGTATAGAAAGTGGCGTTCGGCACTGGCTCCCAATGGAGCGTAAAGTTGTTGTAATGCACCGCCTGAGAATCAATAGGGGCGGCAAGCGTCACAACAGCATCGTCCTCTATTTCTGCCCCTGCTTCGCTGACTTGCAGGTATTCACTGTGCCCCCATTGGTTGGTACTTTGCAGGTTGGAGCGCATAGCAACGACTTGTTCTGGGGTAAAGACAGCGCCGCATTCATCAGAAGAGTAGCCCATAATGAGGGTGCCGTCTGATCGGAAGGGCACATCGTGTGGATCGTGCTGTGTAGTGATGCTTTCACCACTTGAATTGCATGGCCACCGATAGTTCAGGTAGTCGGCCCGGGTGTCGCGGAAATAATCGCCAGCGACGTAACTGTTGGAGGAATCCGCATTTTCCACGAGGTGGTCATCAATATCATAAGGTGCCGGCTCAGAATAATCCCAGACGAAACCTTCCCATCCAACAAAGGGGTGAGGCAAAGACAAATGGTGGCCTGCTTCGTGTGCCCAGGTCCTGTTTCCAGGGCCAGAACAATTCTTGGACATCACGATGGCATCCATCCAGGAGTAACCGCAATTGCCCGCAGGATCGGCCACAATAAAGGTGTTGAGGCGATTGGGGATACGGTTGCTTTCGATAAGGTCTGCGCCCCCGTCCCACTCATGATTGTGCCAATCAGAATTGTTGAGGTATCTGACCGGGTCTCCGGGTTGTAAGTAATAGCGGATGCGCGTGGGAGCAAAATGCTCGTTCATCTGGCATACCGAAAGGATGGCTTGTTCCAGTGGATAATAGCCAGTCCCTGAATTCGAACCAGTGATTTGAATTGTGACAGGCACATACAGCCAAGCGGTGTCGCCACCGCCGCGTTCAGCAGCAAGGGCTTCACGATTCAGGCGGTAATAGTCGAACCAAGGGGTGATGCCTTTAGTGCCACACCATTCTTTTTCGGTTGGTTGTTGGCTAAAGGCAGCCGATGCGTTAAGCAAGAGCATGGCAAGCATGGAGTAAAATTTCAATCTCATTGAAAGAGCAGCTAGTTGATTTGTGCTGCAAATGTCTGGTTTCCTAACGGAGTTTCTCAAACTCTTTTGAAAAGGGATAATTGGCGACAGAAATTTCGAGCAGACGAAATCCAAATCTGCCGTCCGCTCGTAAATTTCCCCAAATAAAAAATTCAAAAAGATGAAACCATCCACTCGCCGTAGTCTCTATGTTCTGCTGACTGTGTTCAGCCTTGTTTTTGCCGCTTTTATTTTCGTCAATGGCAAGGACAAATCAGCATTTCCCGAACTCAAAGACCGCACAGGCGTACTCGCCCAGGACCCCGAATGGCCCACCGTGAAAGCCGATTATGAAAGACTTCGCCAAGAACTCGAGACCAAGCCTGAGGACAAAAAGATCCTTTTGAAACTTGCGAAAACCTTTATGCAGGAAGGCCGCGTAACCGGCAACTTCTCCTATTACAACAAGGCCGCGCTCGACATGGTAGATTTGGTTTTGAAAAAAGACCCCGCCTATTTAGAGGCGATTTGCCTCAAGGCGATGATATTCCTTTCCCAGCACCGATTTGCAGAGGCCAAGGTACTGGCCGAGAACGCAAGGCAAATAAGCCCGCACTATTCCTTCGTGTACGGCCTACTTTGCGATGCAAATGTGGAACTTGGGAATTATACCGACGCTGTGGCTTCCGCCGATAAAATGGTGAGCACTCGTCCCGACATTCGTTCGTACTCCCGCGTGTCGTACCTCCGCGAAATCCACGGCGATATGCCGGGTGCAATCGAGGCCATCCAACTAGCCGTTTCTGCGGGCTATCCAGGTGCGGAAGACAAAAGTTGGGCGCGCATGGTGCTGGCACATCTGTACGAAGATTCCAATGCGCTTGACAAGGCCGAAGCGCAGTATCAGATCGCACTCGCTGAGCGTCCAGAGTATCCTTTTGCCTTGGCAGGTTTGGGAAAAATTGCCCGTTTCAAAAAAGACTATCCAAAAGCCATCGAATATTTTGAAAGGGCAAAAACGGTGATGGCGGATGCGTCTTTTTTTGAAGAACTCATAGACCTCTATCGCCTCAATGGCCAAAACGACAAGGCAGACGAGTGTGCTCGCATCACAATAGACGCGCTTGTCTCCGACAATATTTCAGCGGCAAAAGACAAAAGCCTTGGCCATTACTCCGATATGGAATTGGCTCAATTATATTTGAAAACCAATCAGTTGGACAAAGCCCTGCAACACGCCAAATCCGAGCAACTCCGGCGCCCTGAAAACATTGATGCCTGTGAAACACTTGCTAAAGTGCTGTTCAAGATGGGCAAAGCCAATGAGTCAGCCCCGTTACTTGAGACCGCGCTGCGCACCAATTCGCAAAAACCGGAGCGTCTGTTGCTGGCTGGCAAGGTAAAAATCGCTTTAGGCCAACAGGCTGAAGGAGAAGTGCTGGTGGCTAGGGCGATGGCTTTGAAGCCTTATATGGAGCAATAATTGAAATTTCAGACTTCGCAGGGTTTCAAACCCTGCGAGGTCTCGCTTGAAACGAAAAAATCTTCTCTTGCAATGAAAAGAATCTTAAATCTGCCCGATTTACCCGCCGTAGCTATAGCGAAGGCGGGTACCTTCCAGCTCGTCAAGCCTTGGCAGGCGTCTGCAAAAGCGGGTCTTCTGCTTTTCTTTCTCGCCCTATCTTTTGCAAGTCAGGCACACACCATCAACTACGAACTTGCCGCGCTCTCTCAAACAAACGTAGCCTGGGTGTATCTCAAACTCGGCTTCGAACACATCGTTCCGCTCGGCGTGGATCATATCCTGTTCGTTTTGAGCATATTTTTCCTGAGCAATCGCTTGCGTACCATCATCTGGCAAGCCACCACGTTCACCTTGGCGCACTCTATCACACTGGGCCTGGCGATGTACGGTTTTATTCAACCATTGCCCGCAGTGGTGGAACCCATCATCGCGCTTTCCATCTTTTTTGTGGCGGTTGAAAATATACTAGTGGGCGAGTTGAAGCCGAGTCGCTTGGGTATTGTTTTTCTTTTTGGCTTGGTACACGGCATGGGTTTCGCGGGAGCATTGTCTGAACTGGGATTGCCGCCTTCTTCCTATCTGTCGGCACTGCTGAGTTTCAATGTAGGCGTGGAACTGGGTCAATTGGCTGTGATTCTGGCGGCGTATTTTCTAGTTGGTCGTTGGTTTTCAAAAGAGACCTGGTACCGTGCTAGAGTTGTGATCCCGGTATCGGCAGCTATTGCCCTGACCGCTCTTTATTGGACAGTGGAGCGTACTTTTGGATAAATGATATTCACACAACGGCGCTACGTTTGTAGGAAGGTTTATTTCATGCAACGGCGCAACGGCGCAACGTTTGTGTTATGGGTTTCAATACGTTGCGCCGTTGCGCCGTTGCGTGAAAAAATGCGGCGTTGTGTGAAATAATGCGGCGTTGCGTGAAATAACCCCGTCTCCGTATTTACTTTTGAAAATCTGCCTACGTTTGCCCGCAGTTTTTACCAGAAAGCAAAACATGGGCACACATAGCCATCACGGACAGCACCCACTCAGCAAAGCAGGGCTACTCATCACGCTCGGAATTATTTTTGGCGACATTGGCACTTCTCCACTTTATGTGATGAAAGCCATCGTCGGCGAAGGTGAAATTATTGATCGCCTCACGGTATTGGGCGGGGTTTCGCTGGTCTTTTGGACGCTATTGATCCAAACCACCCTCAAATATGTGCTTTTGGTACTCCGCGCTGACAATAATGGTGAGGGCGGGATTTTTTCCCTGTATTCTTTGGTGCGCCGCCGTAGAAAGTGGCTCTTATTCCCGGCTTTGTTGGGTGGAGCGGCCATGTTAGCAGAAGGTATGATCACACCCCCCATTTCTGTTTCTTCGGCGGTGGAGGGATTGGCAATCAAGTATCCCGGCATCCCGACCATGGGCATCACCATAGTGATTATCTCAGCGCTTTTTTTTATACAACGTTTTGGTACAGTTACCGTTGGCAAGGGTTTTGGGCCCATGATGCTCATTTGGTTTTCCATGCTGGCAGTTTTGGGGATAGGCCAAATTGTGTACATGCCCTCGGTTTTTGAGGCTATTAATCCAATGATGGGCATCGAACTTTTGCGCCAAAGCCCCCACATGTTGGCGGTGATGGGCGCCGTTTTTCTTTGTACAACTGGGGCCGAAGCCCTGTATGCCGATTTGGGCCATTGCGGGCGGGAAAATATCCGGGTCAGTTGGATTTTTGTAAAAATTTGCCTTTTGCTCAATTATTTTGGGCAGGCTGCCTGGCTTTTGCACCACAATGGTATGCCTTTGGACGATAACCCCTTTTATGGGGTGATGCCACATTGGTTCCTATGGCCGGGCATTATCATTGCCACATGCGCAGCCGTTATTGCGAGTCAGAGTATGATTTCCGGGTCGTTTACGCTCGCATCTGAGGCCATTCGGCTTGGTTTTTTGCCCAAAATGACGGTAATGTTCCCAACCAATATGAAAGGCCAGATTTATATTCCGGCTATTAACACCATTCTTTGGCTGGGCTGTGTGGGTGTGGTGCTTTATTTCCAACAAAGTTCGAGAATGGAAGCCGCTTATGGCCTCTCGGTAGTTTGCACCATGATCTGCAGCACCATTTTGCTATCCAACTGGATGGTGTTGCACCGATACAAAGCAGGGCTTATTTGGTTTTTCCTGCTGTTTTACCTGTCATGGGAGGGCTGTTTCTTCGTAGCCAATACGCTGAAATTCTCCGAAGGCGGTTATGTGACCGTCATTATAGCTTCGGTGCTTTTTGGTATCATGTACCTCTGGGTTAGGGCGCGTCGTATCCGGCAGAGTTATTCCGATGAGATGAAAATCAAGGATTATCTGGATCAACTCATCACCTTGAGCAACGATGAGAATGTGCCAAAATACGCTACGAACTTGGTGTTCCTTACCACAGCAAAACATCCTCAAAAAGTGGAGGAAAAAGTGCTGTATTCCATTCTCCAGACCCAGCCCAAACGCGCCGATGTGTATTGGTTCGTACACATCGAGACCACAGATGAGCCTTTCACGATGGAGTATGAAGTGAATGCCATCGCATCCGACGATGTTTACAAAGTGAACTTCCGGCTTGGTTTCCGGGTGCAGCAACGCATGAATGTATTTATGCACAAAGTCGTACAGGAACTCGTTGAGAACGAAGAACTTACCATCTATTCACGGTATCATTCCACGGACAGTAAATATCCCACGGGCGATTTCCGATTTGTCATTATTCAAGAATTTTTGTCCAACGAAAATGAACTGCCATGGGCAGAGCAATTGATTCTTTCCACCTACCTGACGGTGAAAGGTTGGGTATCGTCGCCCAAAAACTGGTTTGGCCTTGATTCTGATTCTGTGGAAATGGAAGAAGCACCCCTTGTGTTGCAACCCGTTAAAGCAGTTGGGCTAAAGCGGGTAAATCCAGGAGACAAAAGTTAAATTATTGTCATGGATACCGCCAACTTGTACAGCATTGCCAAAGCCCTTCACCTCATCGGCATGGCTTCCTGGATGGCCGGGATGTTTTATCTCGTCCGCATCATGGTTTACCATGCTATGGCGAGCGAGAAAGAATCTCCCGAACGGGAAATCTTGATCCGGCAGTTTGTGGAGATGGAGTGGAAGGCCTACAAAATTATCCTGCGCCCTGCAGTGGTCATCACCTGGTCTTTTGGGGTGATGATGCTTTGTATTCAGCCAGTCTGGTTTCAACAAGGCTGGATGCAAGTGAAACTCGCTTTTCTCTTGTTCCTCACAGGCTACACACATTGGCTTCAAAGCCATATTCGTCAGATGGAGGCGGGCACTTCGCCGCATTCGCATCTGTATTTTCGTGCGATCAATGAAGTGCCTACCATCGCGCTGGCGGGCATTGTTTTCCTCGCAGTGTTTAAAGACCGTATCAGCTTTCAGGCCTTGTTTGCCGGGCTGGGGATATTTATTGGACTAATTGCTTGGGGAATTTGGAAGGCGAATAGAGTTGTTTGAAGGGTTTGAGGGGTTTGAAGGGTTTGAGTTGCGCCAACAATTCAAACCCCTCAAACCCCTCAAAGCTACCCAATCGCCTTCTCATACCGCTCCGACACCAGTTTCCAGTTGATGATCTTATAGAAAGCGGTGATATAGTCGGGGCGTTTGTTCTGATATTTCAGATAATAGGCGTGTTCCCAAACGTCGAGGCCGAGGATGGGTGTGCCTGTTTGTTTGGACACGTTGAGCATCAAAGGATTGTCTTGATTGGGCGTGCTGCAGATGAATAACTTTTTGTCTTTGCCGACGCATAGCCAGGCCCAACCAGAGCCAAAAACTCCTTTGGCGGCATTGCTGAATTGCTCTTTGAGTTTATCCTGCGATTCGAAAGCGGTATGGATGGCGTTGTCAAGGTTGCTGGAAGGTGCATTGCTATCGCCAGGGGCAATGGTTTGCCAGAAAAATGTGTGGTTCCAGTGGCCGCCCGCGTTGTTTCGGATTTTTTTGTCCGCGTCTGAAGTGCTGATGCGCGCTACGATGTCTTCCAATTCGTATTCAGCATACACGGTGTCTTTTACAGCGTCGTTCAGATTGGTCACATAAGCGTTATGGTGTTTTCCATGATGGATTTCCATGGTCATTTTGTCAATATGCGGTTCGAGCGCGGCTACGTCATAGCCCAGAGCTGGCAGGGTAAACGGTGTTGTGCGGCGCAATTTGGGCGGCGGCAGGGGAGGGGCGACACCGGTTGGGGCGGTCTTGGCAGCGGTTTTGCAGGCTTCCAAAAATGAAGTTGTGGCAGCGGCAATACCGAGGAAAAGGCCGGTCTTGAGAAACGTTCTTTTTTCCATGATGGATAAAAATTGATGAGTGGTTGATTTGTAAGGCGAAAGTAGTAATAACCCGAATCCAACATGAGTCATCCCGAAGTTTTCAAACCAGAGAAATTCGAGATTTATATTTGAAAAAACCTCATTTCCAACTGATTGAACCTGATGGAGCCCCGCCTTTCGCTTAACATTGGGCGCTGCCGTTGTTGTTGGCGAGGACGCCAACAACGGCGACTCCCTGCTTTGCCATTTGATAATCAATAGTTTAACAAGATTCCTGCCGTTGTTGGCGTCCTCGCCAACAACAACGGTGGAAAATTCGGGATGACTCATATTAAAGCAGTATAAAAACAAAACCACGTTGATTTTGAACAAAATGTG
>CAZPTQ010000180.1:0-10123 GCA_964589365.1 uncultured Saprospiraceae bacterium | reverse complement strand
TCAACGAACTGGCGAAATGAGTATATACGATAGCTTTTAAAAAGTTGACAAATTTTCGTTCTCTAAAACCGTGTAGCGGTGGCATTCCTGTAGCCCAATAGGGCGTTGTGTTGAAGGGAACCGCATAGCGGTGGCATTAATTCGACATAATAATGTCACCGCTACGCGGTTCTGAAAAAATTAAACGCTGGGGCTACAGGAATGCCACCGCTACGCGGTTTAGGTACAGCTACGTCAAATTTTCGCTAAAATTGCCTTTAATTGCACTCTAAAGCATTCAAAACGGTACGCACTCAAGCAAAGCGCACTTGATGCGGACAGGCCCCGTCAGGAGGACAATTCACGTTTCCCCTGGCACAGGATATGTCTTAGCGGTCAGACGACTTTGAGTCGCCAGATCGCGTGGAAACTTAGGGAAAATTGTCAACCGACGCGAAAATTGCCTAAATTTGCAGTCAATAAAAATGGCAAACATGACAAGAGCCATCGCTACAGCCGCGACGATCAGGGCTGGCGCTTTGAAGTGTTTGATCAGCTCGAGGCCGTTGTTCGGTTGCCCAAATTGGGCTGTTCTTTAAGCCTGTCCGACATTTACGAAAATGTGGAATGGGTGGAAAAGGACGCTTAGGCACTAGCATCTCCTGTTGTGGTTCAATATAAGTGCAGATGATTTCCCGCTCCTGAAACATTTACCGCCCTCCATCTTTTTAAGGAACGGTGCGGTAGCAGCCCCATTTGTCAATACGGTCTTCTTCTTCGGTGCTGTCTGAAAGGATTTCTATGATGACAGAGGGGTTGAGTGTGGCCTTCATTTTGCCCTTGTGGTCACGAAATGATTGCTCACCACAAACAATAACCAAATCAGGATAAAAAAACCTTGTTGCAGTCCGGCAAATAAACCATGCGATCTGCAGCATATCGTTTACATGCCTGTGCTTTCAGGCAGGCTGCCAGAGCATCCATCAAATTGGTTTGAATTTCGCCGTGCGCAGGCGAGGTGTAGGCCATGGCGCGAATCCGGCCGTCCAAGTATTCGTGCTTGCCTTCCGCACTGAACTCGAAGTCGAAGTATTCCTCTAGACTGTAAGATTTGGCAACACTTGACTTTTTGCCCGTTGGTGCTGATTGTGCATGTCCTTCCATGGCAGAAATTTTGTACAAAAATAAGGAATATTCATTACAGAAACGGTGCTTAAAACACGGATGCCGCGCTCAACCGAGCGCGGCATCCGTCAATAAGGCTGGCATTTTCTTGAAAAAAATCACTTTTTATGGACCACCACCTTCCGCTGCACTACACCTGCTTCGCTGGCCAATTCCAGCCAGTAAATTCCTGCGGGGAAATTGCTCAGGTCGGTGCTGAAAAAAGCATTGCCCGCAGTGGCATTCAAAAGGCGGGTTTGGAGCGTTTGGCCTTGCGCGTTTTTGACCGCTGCCAGAAGATTGCCACCCGCAAAACCTTGGATGTCAATATTGATCGTGCTGTTGGTCGGGTTGGGGAAGATACGCAATCCGGCAGCCCAGCTGGGTAAAGCGGTGCCGCTTTGTGCCTTCACGACCACGGTGACGGGCACACGGTCGCTCACGCATTCATAGCCATAGAAAGCCACTTCCCAATTGTAGAAATAGTAGTAGCGCTCCGTATTGAAAGTCGAGTTTTTGATGCTTACTACCTCAGGAATCTCGTAGGGGAACGCGCAACCCTGACTGCTGCGGCGCAGTTGTGGGCCAGCCGTGCCGATGCTGCTTTCGTTGAAAGTTGCATCGGTGGTCAGCAGGAAATCGGTACCTACGGGAACATCAAAATTCAGGTCAATGATTGAAGTGCCTTCGGGTATGTTTACAGTTGTGGTTTGCAAAACATCGCCATTGGGTGCACGGAGATCAATTTTACGTTCACCTGCTACCGAGGTAATGACCTTTGTTTTTAGTAAAACAAAAGGCTTAAAACAATCGAAAATCAGCCCACCATTGTAATTGTTGTCGCTCGTTGGCGAACCCTGGTGATTCACCATTCCTACAAAATCATTGGGCACACCATATACTGAAGTATTTGTGAGCCAGTAAGTTGTGGTTTCCGTGAGTACGGGGGTTATAAGGGTGTCGTTCACCGCAAGATTGATTTGGGCCGTTTCGGTAGGGTACCAGGTCACCTTGTCGCCAGTGGCAATGAGCGTAGTGGATTCTCCCACCAAAATGGTATCGGGTTCGACGATGGGCAATGGAGCGGTCAGCACGTTGATATGGATGGGCGCGGAGTTGAACACCGCACAAAGTCCTTGGGCTGCAACCGTGTATTGCCCACTTTGGCTCACTGCGATGGCTTGGGTGGTTTCGCCCGTGCTCCAGAGATAACTTGCTGCTTCCGAAGAACTTAGCACCACTTCGCCACCAGTGCAGAAAGTGGTGTCGCCAAAGGCTTCAATGCTTGGGATTTGTATGGGATCGAAGATGACGGCCATCGAATTGGAAACCGCTGTGCAGCCCTCCGAATTGGTGATGGTGACCCTGTAATTACCTGCGTTGGTTACCAAGATGGTGGCAGTGGTGTCGCCTGTGTTCCAGAGGTATTGGTCAAAATCTTCGCCAGTGCCGATACCCAGGCTTTGGCCGGCACAAAGGGTGGTGGGGCCGTCGGCAACGAGCGAAAGCGCCGGAGAAATACAGCCACCTTCGTAAACGGTTGCGTATTGATCCACATCGGGTTGGTAAATCACATGGCGTATTCCCGAAGGCCAATTGACCACAACGGAATCAATTTCGATGATCTGCCCCATGCCAAAATGGATTTGCAGCGAATTGCTGATGCCATAGCTTTCCCCAGAGCGTACCTCACGGGTTTGGATGCCTAAGGCTGAGTATAAGTGAACTTTTGCACCAACGCCATTGCGGTTGCTTTGCTGACCACGCAGGTTAAGGCCATAGAAATGATTGTTGTTGCCCTCGTTCATCCACAATACATCCGAAATGGTAGAAGGACTGGTATAAATATGCGCGTAGCCTCCATATACATCCTGAAAACCATCTCCATTTAAGTCGCCAATAGCGAAGGACTCCATCTCATTGATATCAAATGGATTGGGAATGGCGGAAAAGGTCTTGTTACCATTGTTGCGAAAAATATAGTGCTGGTCGCCCGCCACGATGATGTCGGTAAAGCCATCGTTGTCAAAATCGCGGAATACGCCCTGGATCGGTAAACCCTGGATAGCGCCCATAAAACCCGCCGCTACGGTGATGTCGGTAAAATGGCCAGCACCATCGTTTTCAAGTATTTGGCTGTTTACGTCGTGGTTTGTGATAAAGCAGTCAAAGTCACCGTCATTGTCAATGTCCCCAAAATCGGCCGTCCAGCTCTGTGCCCCGATGCGCAGACCGGAAGTGTTGGCGATATCTTGTGTGTAGCTGCCATCGCCGTTGTTCAGGAAAAGTTGGTTGATGCGTCGAGGGTCAGTGGAGTTGTTCACCCCCTGACGGCAGTGCGCGATGTAGAGGTCAAGGAGACCGTCATTGTTCACATCACTCCAAACGGAGCCGTAGTTTCCAGAGTTGTCAGAGGAGGGGAATGTGGACAAATCTATCCAGTTGGGCTGGTAGCTGAAGGTACCATCACCGTTGTTGCCAAATATTTGGGCAGCTGCGTCATCGTGGCAAACGAACGCATCGAGCCAGCCGTCGTTGTTGATATCGGCAAAATTCACCCCTTGCACAAAAATGCTGGGCATCGTGAGAGTTTGAATGCTAAAAGTGCCGAGGGCATTGGATCGGGCGATTTTCACGCCGTTGTAAAATCCGCCAGCCAGCACATCGCCCAGACCGTCATTGTCAACATCGGCGGCGCACATTCCCCATGTATCACTCGTGCCGGGGAGCGGGGTCATGCCCGATGTGGTGAAGGCTTGGTCGGGGGTGGTTTGGTATTGAATATTCAGGTAAATGCCTTGACTGAGTCGGGCGACGTCGTCAAGCCCGTCGCCGTTCATGTCAAGAATGGCAATGGCTACACCGCTGTAATGCTTGTCGGGTGTGAGCAGACTGGTTTTGTTGGTGAAACTGATTTGAGCCGAAAGGCTGGCGGAAACTGCCAGAAAAAGCAGAAGTAGTTGTGATGTTTTTATCATTTTTTAAAAAAGGATGGAAAAAATGCGCCGCAAGGTAATAGGAAAGTTTTGCCTTAAAAGTGGAGAATGAGGCTTGGCAAATGGGCGACAGTAGCATTGAGTCTCTCCATAAGGAAGGGTTAATACTCCTTCCTTATCTAAACTTAATCGTCTGCTTCTTCTTTCAGTGGGTAGAAGTTGATTTAAAATTTAACAAACACAAATTGATTTACATGAAAAAGACACTAATTCTCCTGTGCTGCCTGTTTGCTTTGGCTGCATTCGACACCCTCCAGGCCCAACAGCCCACAGTGAATGATAAGGTTGAAACCAAAGCCGACCGCGCCGAAGACAAAGCCGACCGCGTAGAAAACAAACGCGAACGTGCAAAAAACAAGCAGGATCGTGATGAAAACAAAGCCGAACGTCGCACAGAAAATCGCAAATCAAAAGAAGAACTGGGTGACGCCCGCCAAGAAGTACGGGACGTAAAACGCGAAGATGACGAGCGCAACAAGCGCGATGACCTTGAAAAAGCACGCGACAAGCAAGAAGATGCTCGCGACAAACAAGAAAACGTGCGCGATAACCGGGAAGACAAACGTGACAGAGCCGAGGACAAGCGCCAGCGCAAAGCAGAAAAACAATTGCGCAAGGAAAAAAAAGCGGCTGACAAGAAGGCCAAAGCGGAAATGAAAAACTAAGTTTTAGCCGGATTCAAACATAATCGCCCTGCTTGATTTTTATATCAAGTAGGGCGATCTTATTAGTTACAGCTCCCACATCGCCCGTTCCAAATCCTCCCAGAGCCGGTCGGCCATCCACCAACACCTTCGTCGAGACCGCTCTTGTTCACATCGGCTCTGCACGTCCTCGTAGTGTGTGATCTTCCCATAGCAAAATGACATTGGGATGAGGAAAGCCGCCTTTTTCAAGCAAGGCATTGCGCTCTTCAACCCGCTCTGCGGCGTTCAGACGAAGCACTTTATCGGTAGCTCGTCCGACATCTGTTTTTGGCAGAATGAGTGCATTGTAAAATTCAAAATGGTCCAGCCAAACATCCGTTCGTGGGCGGTAAAGCCGCACTACCTCTAAATCCGGAAGAAGGACTGTAGAAAGGTCGGTGCCTTTGGCACGGTTGCAGAAAAAGTACGCACAAGCTAGGTTCTCCACATCATTTCCGCCCTCGTGACGTTGGCTGATGATGTGCTCTATCTGATGAGGCAGATAAGAATCAGATTCGTGCAACAGACAGTACTCACAAAGATGGAATGCGCGCTCAAATACGAACCGCCGAACAAGGGGTGGGAGGCGCATACAAGATCATCTTTGAAATTTCTTTGCTTTTGCTTTTGCTAAACGCATGATGTGTTCCAAGATCATGTAGGTGTCCAACTCTTCTTTTTCGGCTGCCGAAAGGCTCTTTGATTTTTCTTTATTAACCAATAATTCCACCCTGTCGCTGGTAGCTTGGGAGGGGAGGAAAGCAATCAAATCCTTTGCCGCTTTGGCAGCAAAAAAATCAGCGATTTCATCGAATGCTCTAACGGAAGCTGTCATAGATTATCAATATTTTGACACAAAGTAAAACCTTTCTAATCAAAAATGTTACAGCTCCCACATCGCCCGTTCCAAATCCTCCCAGAGCCAGTCGGGTTCTTCCAAGCCGATGTAAAACCGGACAAATTGCCAGGGCATCGGCGGCGCAGCCCGGCCGGGGATATTGTAAAAACCAATGGTAGGGATGATGAGACTCTCGTGGCCACCCCAACTGACGGCCATAAGGAAGCGTTCGAGCCGGTGCACGAAGGCCTCCATTTTTTCCATGGAATCGGTTTTGAACTGCACGGAGAAAAGTCCGCCGCAACCCCGCATTTGGCGTTTGGCCAGTTCAAGTTGCGGAAAAGAATGATGGAACGGGTACCAGATGCGTTCCACTTTAGCGTGGCCGTCCAGTTTTTCAATGAGCCACTGGGCGCTTTCGGAGCTTCTTTGCAAACGCAGCGGAAGTGTTCGCAGGCCTCGGATTACTAAAGCGGCATCGTGCGGACCGAGGATACCGCCCAGCGTCATCAGTTCGGATTCAAAGATTTTTTTCACCATCGCCTTGCTGGCGCAAAGCACACCAACTACCACATCAGAGTGGCCATTGAGGTACTTGGTACCGCTGTGTACGATCACGTCAATACCAAATGCTGCGGGGTTTTGATAGAGCGGTGAGCAGTAGGAGTTGTCAATAATGGTCACGATGCCGCGCGATTTTGCAAGCACTGCGCAGGCCGCAAGGTCTTGACACTCAAAGGTCATCGTGTTCGGACTTTCGAGATACAACACCGTAGTGTTAGGGCGCAAGGCGGCTTCTATATTTTGAATATTGGTGCCATCTACAAAAGTGTGTTCCACGCCAAAATGCGACAAAAACTTGCGCAACAATGCCGAAGTCCAGGAATACGGGCCTTGTTGGCACACGATATGGTCGCCCGCTTTTACATTGCCGATCACAGCAGCAGCTACTGCCCCAGCCCCACTGCTGAACACCAGCGCATCTTCGGTGCCTTCGAGCGCGGCGAGTTTTTTCCGCAGGATTTCTACGGTTGGATTGTTGCCGCGCGAGTACACATGGTTTTCCAACTCGTCAGAAAAAGCCTCGCGGAAAGCCGCCAAATCAGGGAAAACGAAATTACTCGACTGGATGACGGGCGGTGAAATGGCCTGAAAGTAGTTTTCGCGGTCCTCGCCGAGGTGGGTGAGGATATTGGAGAGGTGGGTGGGAATTGTATTGTTCATGCTCAAGATATTGGACGGCAAAGTTGGGGCTATTCTTTACGCAAGTATTCATAAAACCGCATCAAGCGCGGATTGGGAATACCGTCGGGAAGTTGCGTTTTTTTCAAGAATATCAATACCAGCGATAATGTCTCCTGTTCGGCGTAATTGTGTTGCCAAATAGAGTCGAGGCTTAAAAAAGGGGCGTTTCGAAGTAGTGCTCGGCGGTTTTTTTCGCGCTGGTATTGTTCCCGGTGAAGACGAACAAAGGTTCTCCGAACGGCTCGAACCTCGCTTCCGATATCATGGCTGAAATGGATGGGGCGCAACAATTTCAGGCTTTCCACGATGACGGAATCACGGTTGGGCAATTGTGCGGAAGCAGATAGTGGAAATAAAACGAGCGCCGCAAAACAAGGTTTGAGAAATATTTGACCATGATTTTTGCCTTACAATTCCATAGCTGCTAGTTGATTCACCAACGGATTGGCATACATCCCCAGCAAATACTCCCGACCCAGCCCCTCCTCATCATCCGTCAAAAGTTTGAACCGCTCTTCAAAAAATGCTGAAAGCCGCGCGTGTTCTTCGGCAGAATAGTAATTTCGGAACGCGTCGGTTTTTGTCAATAAGTCTTGCGCCACATAGTTGATTGGGCGCAGTTTGTAGTGCTGGTGAATGCGCTGGTCAATCATTTCCGCCAGCAATTCCAGCTGTTTTTTTGCACTCGGAATTGCATCAAAAGCGTCCAATTCCGCGTCGAACGGTGCTGAAAAATGGAAATGCACCGCGCCTTTGTAGCCTTTCAAGCCCAAAAGCATGTGTTGTACGTCTTCTTCAAAGGTTTTTTTGAAGCTCGGGTTGGCGCGTTTGTTCAAAAACTCCTGGGCTTTGAGCAGATCGCATGGATCGTGTTCGTAGGAAATAGCGACCGGAACGACTTTCATTTCCCGGAAATAGGTTTTCAGATCAGTTTTTGCGCTAAGACTGAGCATTTTAACCAATCCAACCTGGGTGCGGTCGTCGCCGTCTTTGGCGCGGCCTTCGCGCTGTGCAATCCAAACAGAATCAATTTTTTGAGTGATCTGCCGCCAGATGTAGTCGGATAATTTCACAGCATATCGGTATAGTTCCATGGGCGTTCCCGAGCGTTTTACCACGAAACTCTTGTTGATATGGAAAATCAGTTCTGAAATTCGGTGGCGCATCAGGTTGTCGCCTATTGCAATTTGGCTGGTTCGGAATCCGCGCTCGAAGAGCACCACGTTTAGGAAAGCGGAATCGAGGATAATGTCGCGGTGGTTGGAGATAAACAAGTATTTCGCCGAGGGATCAAGATGCTCCAGGCCGCTGGAGGTAAGTTTCGAAATGCTGTCTTTTTCGATCACTTTGAAAAGGGGGTAGGCAATCTTTTCTTGAAAATCGCCCACAGACTTTACCTGATCTTTTGCCTTCAGAATCAACTCATTGAGCGCCGGGGGCAAAAAGGCTTTCATCCCCTGGAGCAGGCTTTGGAACCCGAATAACTCTTGGATGGCCGCCTTGGCTTCTTCGTCGCTGTAAATGGAAGGCTCCGGCTCGTTTTGCATATCGCAGAGATTTTAGGGGGGCGAAAGTACGGAAAGGAGATTGGTTCAATTGGAGCGATTGATTCGGTTGATGAAATGTCGGTGGCAGGGCGGTTTTTTTATTGTAGAAAAAAGCGCACCCCGACCGCAAGTTTATTTACCAATGGTCGCCCAATGAAAAAAGCGATTTTTTGCACAAAAATTGAGGGGCTAAAAAAGGTACTTAATGCAAGGTCGAATGAAAAATATAATGGTGTTGCTACTCGTGGCAGGCATTTGCTTATGTGGACAGGCATTCAAGCTGTGGTCGCTAAAGGATCAGGTATTTGTGCAGGCGCAGGATACAATGATTGCGCTAGAGGAAGCAGAAGTGCTACATTTTGAGCCTGTGTTCCAGGGGAAAAAGATCGGATTGGATGAGCCGCTGCGAAATTCACAGATGGATTCGCTTGCCTTGCATACCCTGCGTTTTTACCTGAGCAACTTTGTTTTTTTGAAAAAAGGCAGGGTTGTTTTCCAAGAAAAAAGCAGCTACCATCTGTTGGATTTGGAAGATAAAAATACCTTGGAATTGAAATTCACCGGCTTGGGAAATCAGGATTTTGACCACATCCAATTCAAGCTCGGTATTGACAGCCTCACCCATATTTCCGGCGCGATGGGCGGCGACCTTGACCCCACAAAAGGAATGTTCTGGACCTGGCAAAGCGGCTATATCCATGTCAAACTGGAAGGTTTTTCCGAAAAATGCCCCACGCGGAATCATGCGTTTCAGTTTCATCTCGGCGGTTATTTGGCCCCGTTTCAATCGGTTCAGACGGTCAGTTTGAGTGTTCCCAAAAGGAAAAACCTCCTTTTACAATTGGATTTAACCCCGTTTTTTGAACAGGCAAATTGGTCGGAAAAACACACCATCATGTCGCCCTCCAAAGATGCGGTGGCAATGTCCAAAATGTTGGCAAATTCATTCAGTGTTCATGCGGAATAGAACGATTGAATTTTCGATCCTGATGTTTTTGGCGTTTTTGATGCTTTCAACAAAAACACTGCGCTGGGGAAATGATCCCATCGAACTTGAATACCCCAAAAACTGGCCAAAACCCGCTTACGATTTTTCCAATAACCCGCTCACAAAACAAGGCATCGAACTGGGCAGGCGACTGTTTTACGACCCCATTTTATCCCGAGACAGCACGGTTTCCTGCAGTAATTGCCACTTGTCATTCACAGCATTTACGCACGTGGATCATGCTTTGAGCCACGGAATCGAAGACCGGATCGGAACCCGGAATTCGCCCGCTTTGATGAACCTTGCCTGGGCAAAAAATTTTATGTGGGACGGGGCCATCAATCATCTTGATTTTCAAGCGCTTGCGCCCATCGCGCACCCCGCAGAAATGGACCATTCGATTGAAAAAGTGGTGCAAAAAATTGGCTTAAAGACCGCCTATAAAGCCCGGTTTTTTGAGGCATTTGGCGACAGCACCATAACCGGAGAACGACTTTTAAAAGCCATCACGCAATTTGAACTGACGCTCATTTCTGCCAATTCAAAATATGACCGAATGATTTTGGGCCAGGAAAAATTCGCGGAACAGGAGCAAAACGGATACCTGCTTTTTCAAAAAAACTGCGCCTCATGCCACGTAGAACCACTTTTTACAAATCATGATTTTGAAAAAAATGGCT
>CAZPTQ010000179.1:0-10130 GCA_964589365.1 uncultured Saprospiraceae bacterium | reverse complement strand
CCCTTTAGGGGTAGGGGGTGTAACCAGCAGTTGACACAGATTTTTGAACACTCCCCAAATATAAAGGGAGGAATCTTTGGTCCGTTGGTCTTAGGGCACCAATTCACCAATCACCGATAAACCAATCACCGGCAAACCAATCACTGCCTCCGGCTCAGCTTTTTCACTATTTCATTTTTCCAGGTTAAAAAAGTACCGTCCAGGATGCGCGTACGGGCTTCCCCGACGAGCCAAAGATAGAAGCCAAGGTTTTGCAAGGTTGCCAGTTGCATCCCCAAAATTTCGTTGCAAACAAAAAGGTGGCGCAAATAGGCTCTTGTATGGGTGCGGCTGGAGTGTACCGTGCTATCGGGGTCAATCGGCGAAAAATCGGTCTGCCACTTTTGGTTTCGGATATTGATGATCCCTTCAGCGGTGTACAGCATTCCATGCCGTGCATTTCGGGTGGGCAATACGCAGTCGAACATATCAATGCCGCGGGCGATGCCCTCCAAAATATTTTCGGGAGTGCCAACGCCCATTAGGTAGCGGGGCTTGTCCTTGGGTAGAATTTCCGTAACCAATTCGGTCATTGAGTACATTTCTTCGGCAGGCTCACCGACTGACAGTCCGCCGATGGCATTGCCCTCACGACCGTGGGAGGCGATGGTTTCGGCAGAAATTTTTCGCAATTCCGGGTAGGTGCTGCCCTGCACAATAGGAAAAAATGCCTGCTTGTGGCCGTAAATTGGTTCGGTGTTGTCAAAGCGTTCGATGCACCGTTCCAGCCAGCGATGCGTGAGCCCGAGCGATTTTTCGGCATACTTAAAATCGCAAGGATAAGGGGTACACTCATCAAAGGCCATGATGATATCAGCCCCGATGATACGCTGGGTGTCCATCACATTTTCCGGGGTGAACGTGTGCTTCGAGCCGTCAATATGGCTTTGGAAGGTGACACCTTCTTCTTTGATCTTCCTCCGATGCGCGAGTGAATAGACCTGATAGCCGCCGCTATCGGTCAGCACAGGGCCTTGCCAGCCATTGAAGCCGTGGATGCCACCAGCTGCACGCAACACATCCAGACCAGGGCGCAGATAAAGGTGATAAGTATTGCCAAGGCAGATTTGGGCGTGGATATCGTCGCGAAGTTCATGCTGATGCACGGCTTTGACGGTGGCCGCCGTGCCGACGGGCATGAAAATGGGAGTATTGATCGTGCCGTGGTCGGTTTCGAGCTGGCCGGCACGGGCGCGGGAGTTTGGGTCGGTATGGAGGAGCTGGAAGGTCAAGAGTGGTGGTGGAGTGGGTTACTTTAGATTTTGGTCGAATTGGCAATGGCCAAATGTTGCTTGAATTCATCTAACTTGAGCAGTTCAATACCAAAATATCCGAATTTTTTAAGGAGCTGAAAGTAGCGATCTTCTGAAACAAGGTATTGAGCGCTTGCAGCAACTGCGCAGTCCACAAACTTGTTGTCGTCTGGGTCTTGTTCAATTAATTGCCAGTAGAAGTATTTGTGAACCAATTGAATATTGGGCAACATGAGCAATAAATCCAGGGTCATTTCTGCAATCTCAGCCCCCATTTGGCGCTCGATGATTTCGGCATACTCTTCCAGAATGTCTGAAGTGACGCACAGCGTGTAGTCGCCATTGAGGAACGAATCAAAAAGCCAGCGATTCTTTGATTTTGGAGAAATCGCTACCAGTAACACATTGATATCAAGGACTACCTTCACGATTTGTCAGCACTTATTTTTGCCAGGTAGGCCTGCTGCGATTTGTAAGGTGTGCGCAAATGGGCTTGCAGGAATTGATCCATTGTGTCCTGACTCCAGCCTTGGGCTTCCCACACTTCATCGGCCTTACGAAACAAGCGAGCGGCTTTGTAGGCAATGAGCAGACGTTTCAACTCTTGCAACTCCTCCTCCGAGAGGTTTAGGCTAAACAATTGCACCACTTCGAGTTGGGCATTGGTGAGTGGGACGTTGAGAGAAGACATGGTTCTGTTTTTTTTGTTTGACAAAGATACTGGATTTGTGATCAGGCTCGGCGCAGGGCTTTTTTTAGGGCTTGGGAGAGGAAGGTGAAAAGGCGGCGGAGGTTGTGGTTGATGGTTTTGAATTTCCAGAAATAGATAAGGGCCATTATTAAAAGGTACAGTTCCCATGCTTTTGAGGGATCAAGCCAAAACCCGTGAAGGTAATCCGAAATACATCCCCAAATCTGCCATTTTTCACGCTTAGCAGATGCACGGTTGTAATATGCGAGTGCGAATTTGGGGTCAATATCAATAGCTTTATCGAAATCAGCGATAGCTTCGGTATGCCGGTTTAGTTTCCCTTTGAGAGTGCCTCGATTGGCATACGCTATTACATTTTGGGAGTCAATGGCTATGACTTTATCATAGTTGGAAATAGCTTCGGCATAGTTGCCTAATTTGTATTTGGCAAAAGCTTTATATTGATACGCTAGTAAATCCTTGGGGTTAATGGCAATAGCTTTGTCGAAATCGGCTATGGCTTCTGTAGGTCCTATATACAATCCTTTGTAGAAACCTCGTTCGTTGTAAGCAAGTGTATAATTAGGGTTTAAAGCGATAGCTGTATCAAAATCTGCTATGGCTTCAGCATGATGACCAGAATTCCCTTTCACAAAGCCTCGGTTGTAGTATGCATCTGCATTTTTTGAATTGATAATGATGGCATGGTCAAGGTCAGCGATGGCTTCATCTTTGTAACCTGATTTCCATTTGGCCGCGCCTCTGTTACTGTAAGAGCCTCCATCTCTGGGGTTTATTGAAATGGACTTGCCAAAGTCTGCTATAGCTTCCGAATAGCGATCTAATTTACATTTAGCTACACCTCGGTGAGCATAAAAAGTTGAATTTTGGGAGTCAATGGCAATAGCCTTATCAAGTTCTGCGATGGCTTCGGTAAAACGCCCAAGACTATATTGAATATCGGCGTTCGTAGAATATGCCTTTGCTTTTTTCTTTGAATCCAACCCTTCTTCAACTGCATATACATTTGGTTTTTGCTTTTTCACTTTCAAATCGGACATATCTACTAGCCATTGGTCAAAGAGCTCACTACCCATTCGAATCAACACTGTTTCAAAATTATCACCAGAAATACCGAATTGATAATCATCAAGTTTTGGTTTTGAAACTTTACCTCCGGCATACTTAATAAGAGAATCCGAAATCTCAAACTGCAAGCAAAAACCATAGACATTACATTCAGACGATGCATTTTTAAGTTTACCCCAAATGACTAAATCTGCTCGAAACTTTTCGCGTAAAAGATCAGCATCCCGCCGCTGATTTGGAGACAAGTCCTTTCGGTAGCAGAATACAATAGGGAGGTTTAGGCTGTCAGATAAAATATCAATACGACGTTCTATACCAATGCCATAAGGGTTTCCAGCATTCGCATCCTCGGGGTCCTCAAAGCATGTTATCAACACATATAACGTATCCCGCACAAAATAAGGAGGAAATCCGCAGCCTGGGTAGGAAGAAGAACCAGCACTTGACTTTTTCTTTGTCTCAAACGCTTCAACTTCATAACTATCAGCCACAAATGATGGATAGGCAAAATAACCACCAACAATTATTGCAACCACGCCCAATGCAATCCCAACCCACCCATCGGGAGTGATTCTTTTCCAAAAAGGAAGAGTCGTGGTTGATTTGGATTTTTTAGCGCGAGCCATGGTTTAGTCTGAAAAAACAGTCTCAAAAGTACACAACTTGCCAAAATCACCTACCCCAGCAACGCCAGAACATCCATCTTTGCAACAAACAAATTAATTTCCCATCATGCGCCCACTGCTACTCTTCATCCTCCTTTGTCATTCTCTATACACCTTCGCACAAAGCCCCCTGGTCCAAACCATATCCCCCACAAATATGGCAGGCGGCGCATCGCCCTCGCAAAGCATTGTGATTCAATTAGATGCGGCACTCGACCCTGCTTCAGTCTCCGCCGCTTCGATCCGCGTTTTTGGCCGATGGTCAGGCCCGGCATCGGGTAGTTTCGTATTGGAAGATGCCAACAAGCGGATTGTATTCAGTCCTTCACAGCCGTTTTTTGCGGGAGAAATGGTCACGGTTTCGGTCAATAAAAAACTCCGCTCCGCCTTCGGAACGCCTGTTGAAAAAGGCTATTTTTGGCAATATGGCATAAAAACCGCGCCCGGCTCTTTGCAGCAAAGCAAGGTCAAAACCATCGAACTTCGACTGCCCGGTGAATCCTGGATTCAAACGTACGGTGCTTACGCGGGCGACCTCAACAACGACGGGCACAGCGATATCACCGCCGTCAATGAGCAAACCGATGACGTGCGGATTCTCCTGAACAACGGTGCGGGAGAATTCCCCATTACCAGCGCACCACTAGACATGGGTACAGGCTCGGCCAGTCCCAGTGAAGCGGGCGATTTTGACAACGACGGCGAAATTGATTTGGTGATCACCACAGCCCACAACAATGAGACCCGTGTGCTCTTTGGCGACGGACAAGGCGGATTTCCTCAAGTGGACAAATACACCACCGGAAATGCCACCCGTGCAGTACTCGTAGGCGATTTTGACTTTGATGGCGACGACGATATTCTGACCGCTAACCGCAACGACGGCACCATGAACCACCTTGACAACCAAGGAGATGGAACGTTTGTACTCAGTTTGTTCAACCCCGCGGGCAATGGAGAAAGCGCCTTGGCGCTGGCCGATGCGAACAACGATGGCATCGCTGATTTTTTTATAGGTTTTTATACCAGCCAAAAAGTTGCGCTCTACCTCAGCGACGGACTTGGCGGCTTCAATTTTTCGTCAGAAAGACAGGTGACAGGAAATCCCTGGATGATCTGTGCTGCTGATTTCAACGGCGATGGTTTTGCTGACGTGGCCTCGGCCAATTCTCAGGGAAATAAGACCGCCATAATTTTTGGCGACGGCCAAGGCGGGCTTTCTACTCCCGTCAATCTCTCCGCCAACGACCATATTTTCCCGCTGGCCATTGATGCGGGCGACCTTGATGGCGATGGTGATGTTGATCTTGTGACAAGTAGTTACGACAGCAACAATTATTCGGTGTTCGAGAACAACGGCGCAGGCGCTTTTACCCAGGTTGATATCCTTCCGGCTTCGCTCAATGCTTCCTGCGCCATTCTGCACGACCGCGACGGCGACGGCGATTTGGACATCACAGGTACAGATGAAGGGGATGATGTGCTGATTTTTTTTGAGAACACCGGTAGCTCCGCTGTTCGCGAACCTGTTGCGGGTACTGTGCCATTCCGACTTTTTCCCAACCCATCGGATGGGGTGGTTTTTGCCGAAATTGAACTGGACGAACCCACGACTGTTCGCTTCGATGTTTTTGATTTATCTGGCAAAAAAATAAAGGCAGTGGAAACAGAGAATTTGCCCGCAGGACTTTCCAGGGTGTTAATTTTCAATAAAATAGAGGAAGCTACAGCAGCCTATCGAATACAAATAACCTTGGAGAATGGGCAAACGGGAGGGGAGATTTTGATACGGAAATAACAGTGATTTTGGTTTGAAATGTTTGAGGCGTTTGAATTGTTTGAGGTGCCTAACAATTCAAACGCCTCAAACATTTCAAACCAAAGTCTATTAAGCTAAATTCCGGTTGCTGTCCAATTTCAATAGCACAGCAATCATCAACGTGAATCCGATAAGCGAAGAACCGCCTGCACTGACGAATGGCAGCGGGATACCAATGGTCGGTATCAAACCCATGGTCATACCAATATTTATGACAACGTGAACGAAGATAATTCCTACCACGCAATAGGCATAAATGCGCGAAAAATTGGAGCGCTGTCGCTCTGCTAAAAACGTGATTCGCCACATCAGCCACAGAAACAGACCGATCAATCCCAGCACCCCCAGAAAGCCCTGCTCTTCACCCACGGTACAAAAAATGTAATCGGTGCTTTGCTTTGGCACGTATTTCAATTTGGTCATGTTGCCCTCCAAAGTGCCTTTTCCAAGCAGTCCGCCAGATCCGATGGCCATTTTGGAGTGTATGAGGTTGTACCCCGCACCACGCGAATTGGCTTCGGCTACACCGGGGCGCAACCAAATTTTGATACGCTGTTGCTGGTGTGATGGAAGAAGGTTTAGAAAAGCGTTGGCGGCAAAAACGAGCGATACGGAAAGCACAAGCAGAACTACCCAAATTCGCAATTGGCTTTGTATCAAGTTGTTTTTCTTCCAATAGTTGGGGAAAAACGCCGCGATGAAAAATACAAGCTGCGGCACAAGCATGAGCCAATATTTTTGATGCTCAGCTATTTCGATGCTCAGCCAGTCCAACACCCCATTTATTACAGGAATCCACCAGATTATAAGCGGAAGGAGCGCAACCAACACCCACCGCCAAATACGTTTGTGTTCGCGGAAACGATTGATTAGGAGAAAGTTGACTATCGCTATCAAGCAAGCGGCGGTGTAGGCGGGCTGTTCGAATTTCCATCCTAATATAGCCAAAGCCGCTGCGCCAAAACCGAGCGCATACAGCACAGGAGAAAGCCCTTCCCGGTACAAAACGAGCAGGAAGGAAAAGAAAATCAAAGCCGAACCAGTGTCGCTTTGCAGCAAAATGAGCACCGTAGGTATAAGAAAAATGCCGAACGCAATAATTCTGTCGCGCCATTGCCGCAAGTCTACGCCAGGGCTGCTGAGAAATGCTGCCATGGCAAGACAGGTGCCAAATTTGGCAATTTCAGAGGGCTGGAAAGTGAAGCCTCCGATATGATACCAGGCATTCGCCCCGTTCACCTCACGTCCAAAAATGAGTGTGCCCGGCAACAGTAGAACAGTGACCAGATAAAATGGCAAGGCCAGTGTCCGCCAAAAAGACCAGTCGCCCAATAGTATCAAAAACATCATCACCAAGCATAACACTATGAATGCCAACTGCTTGCCTGCTGTATGCCCCATGTCAAGAAAAGCCTTGGGCGTTTCGGGATTGTAAGTGACCGCAAAAACCATTAGCCAACCCACTGCAACCAATGCAAGGTAAAGCCCCAGGGTGAGGCGGTCGAAACCAAAAAGCGGGAGGTTCTGGTTTGTCATAATTATTGCTCCAAAAAGTCTCTCGGATGAATTTTGGCGTCTTTAACAGGGTATGCACCAGGCCAACCCGTGAGCAGGCTGATGAATGTCAAGGCTTCCTGTTTGGTGCGGAATGCGCCCACGCGCAGTTTGTAATAGGGCTGCTCTTGCACCCAGTTAGCGGCCACTTCGCGGTACTCGCCACGGAAACGTGTGCGGCCTTGTTCTACTTGTGTACGGTCTGTAGAGGCCATGATCTGTACACGCCAACCTTCAATGCCTGGCTCGGCGCGGTTGGCATTCACCCAGGTTTTCATCAATTGCGCCACTCTTGGGTCTTCGTTCAACTGCACTTTTTGCGATAAGACAAAATGGGTGAAGCCAAAAGAGAAGAGTAAGAACAGATATATTTTTTTCATCAAAATTATTGCTGTACAAAGTGTTGCAACCAGTCTTTTATACGAGGTTGTCTAAAGATTCTTAGCCAATGCTGCTATGCGCATCATTCCATCTCAAGCAACAAGTGCCCCTTTTCTACCGCCGCGCCTTTTTGCACTGCTACTGATTTTATCGTTCCGTCATTGGCGGCTTTTATCACATTTTCCATTTTCATGGCTTCAAGAATGAGCAGCGGATCGCCTTTGCTGACGACTTGCCCTGGCTCAACCATCACATTGAGGACCAGACCGGGCATAGGGGCTTTCAGGGTGTTATGCTTTTGACTGCTTCCTGCATTTAGCCCAAGTTTTTGTAAGAGCCGTTCGTATTGGTCGGCAATATGGAGCGTGTATTTTACGCCGTTTATCTTGAAAACAAATTGCCTTGCTGCATAATTTGCCTCCAAAAGTTCGGCGTGAAAAGAACGGCCCTGATGCAGGATATGGAAAGCACCTTCACCGTCAGGCACAATATCCAAGTTTTTAGCTTCGTCGGGCTGGACGGCAAACTCATGCTTGCCGCCGTTCACAACAATGTTGAAGGGTTCTTTCTTTTCCATATCAGGGCAAAATTAGGACAAATGAATTTGCTGGTTCAAATTTGCCCAAAAAACACAAAAATGAAACTCTTGTTCCATCCAATATTACTTGAACTCCGCCACCCGTTTCGCCTGGCCACGGGGTCGCGTGCGAATACCAACGCGATGTTGACAGAAATTCATTTCGAAGGTTTTGTGGGCTATGGGGAGGCTGCAATGCCTCCATATTATGGTGAAAACCACGATACGGCGGCGGCTTTCTTGAGCCAGGCTACAGTAATGTTGCATCAACTTTCCAAAAGTTTAAATCTTTCCGAAAGTTCCATTCAAATCATCCTTTCTGAAATAGACGCCCTCGCCCCCGGCAACTACGCAGCCAAAGCCTCGGTGGACATAGCATTGCACGATCTTTGGGGCAAAATGGAGGGCCGCCCACTCTGGCAATTGCTCGGTATAGAGCCGAATAAAATGCCGCCCACAAGCTTCACATTGGGCATAGACGAACCAGCAGTTCTGCGCCAAAAAATGCTGGAAGCCGATGATTTTCAAATTATTAAAATCAAACTCGGCTCTGAAGATGACCGCCAAATCATCCGCACCATCCGCGAAATTTCCGACAAACCGATCTACGCCGATGCGAACCAAGGCTGGAAAAACCGAGAAATAGCACTAGATCTTGTATTTTGGCTGGCTGAGCAAAACGTGCGAATTGTCGAGCAGCCTTTTCTAAAAAACGACCTTGACGCTGCTGCTTGGTTGAGTGCTCGCTCGCCCTTGCCCATCATCGCAGACGAAGGTTTCC
The DNA here is from genome assembly GCA_964589365.1 of uncultured Saprospiraceae bacterium. Classification (GTDB taxonomy): domain Bacteria; phylum Bacteroidota; class Bacteroidia; order Chitinophagales; family Saprospiraceae; genus M3007. The sequence continues at coordinate 1,281 of CAZPTQ010000179.1, read as the reverse complement.
AACGACTTGCCGATCTCGATCAGGTGGCCGATTGTTTTCATGGTGTGAACATCAAGCTCATGAAATGCACGGGAATCTCCGAAGGATTTCGTGCAGCCAAAGCGGCCCGTGCAAAAGGCTTGAAACTCATGGTGGGCTGCATGACGGAAACCTCCTGCGGTATTTCGGCGGCGGCATTACTTGCCCCGCTTTGCGATTACGCCGACGTAGACGGCTGCTGGCTCATCCGAAACAACCCTTTCGAGATGCCGGTTTTAGAGGATGGAAAAATTATACTGAGCCAAGAATCCGGATTGGGCCTGAAAACGCAGGCTTAGACCGCCTCTTAGTTTTCTGCTGCGGTTGCTGCAGGAATTTCCGAGTGTTTTGGGTCGGTTCCTGCCTCTTGCTCCGCTTTTTTGCGATCTCGTTTGGCACGTTCTTCAGCATCCACCTTCTCATAAGCCTTAATGATTTCCTTCACCAGTCGGTGACGCACCACATCCTCCGTAGTGAGGTGCACACTAGCGATGCCATCCACACCGTCCAAGATTTCAACGGCTTGGCGGAGTCCGCTTTTTTGGTGGTGCGGCAAGTCAATCTGGGTCATATCCCCCGTAATGATGCACTTTGCCGATGGGCCGAGGCGCGTTAGGAACATCTTGATTTGCAGGGGCGTTGCATTTTGCGCTTCATCGAGAATGATAAAAGCGTTGTCGAGTGTGCGCCCGCGCATAAAGGCAAGTGGCGCGATTTCGATGACGCGATTTTCCATGAAAAAATTGAGTTTGTCCATGGGCAACATGTCGTCGAGCGCATCGTAGAGCGGACGGAGGTAGGGGTCCACCTTGTCTTTGAGGTCGCCAGGCAAAAAGCCAAGGTTCTCACCAGCTTCCACAGCGGGACGGGTGAGCACAATTTTTTTGACGAGTTTGTTTTTCAGTGCACGCACGGCAAGGGCTACAGCCGTGTAAGTTTTGCCCGTACCTGCAGGACCGAGCGCGAAGAGAATGTCGTTGGTGTCGCACACCTCGATCATTAGTTTTTGGTTGCGGGTTTTGGCCTTGATTGGGCGACCTTCACGCCCGTAGAGGATGACATTGCTGCCAGAGCCATCGCCAAAGACGGGTATCCGCACCTCAAAAGGGTTTTCGCCGCCGAGAAGGTCCTCTACTGTTTGTACAGGAAGTTCGTGATGCTCACGGAGGTAGCGAGCCATCATCTCGAATTTGGCCTTGGCTGCTTGTGCGTCTTTCTTTTCGCCTGTGATTTTCAAGCTGTTGCCACGCGAAGTGATGGTGG
>CAZPTQ010000178.1:7029-10220 GCA_964589365.1 uncultured Saprospiraceae bacterium | reverse complement strand
GCTAACGCCAAAATAATTGGCCTGAAATTGGTAAGTCATTTTGACACCGTTCCTGGGCGTATTTCTAAACGCCTAATATGCAAGGGATTACTTTTAATTGGGGACTACGGTGATTGCTTCGAGTTTCCATGCACCAGCTTCTTTTGCAACTACATCAATGAAATCGCCAGACCTTCTTGCGACCACATTCCCTTTTGCGTCCAGTTCGCGTTCGGTGTAAGTGCCAACAACCATTGCTTTACCGTCAGGTTGAATGACTACACTCGTAATGGCGAGGTCAATTTCTGTAGTGCCATCCACAACAAAATCATTTTCAAGATTGCCCACAAATTCATTTTTGGACATAACCTTAGTAGCTCCATCAGGCGCCAATATGGTAATCTGTGCGGCAACAAGTTTGCCAAGTTCCGCGCTCTTTTCTGTGTTGTAGGACTTTTCCCATTTGTCGAGCAGCATTTTCATTTCATCCGCAACCACATCAACTGATGTTGGTGTTGTTGTTGTGGTGGTTGTGGTGGTGGTTGAAGTTGGTTTGAGGGTAGCCTGTTTGGTAGCGACCTGAGCTGACATTGGTGTTGCTAACAGCGCGAAAAAAAAGGCCGCCGTAAGAACAAGGCAAAATTGATTTGCTTTTTTCATGATACTTTTAAATTTTAAAGTTTGAAAAAATAGTGAAAAAGGTGTTATCCATTGCAATGACAGCAGAAAGACATACAAAGGATGGTTCAAAGGTAGTATGAACTTCAAAGTGTTTAAGCGTATAAATACGCGGTTCCAAAAATCAGGTATATCTACGGGGTACCAGAATGCCGTTATTGAAGCACTTTTTATCCTCCTTGGTCGGCATCCAACAAGAAGCCCCGGCAATGCCCTATTTTTGGGTCGACAAAACCTGTTTTCATGCACCGTTCCATACTTCTCGCCCTATCGCTTTTTCTCTTCGCACTTTCACCCGCCGTAGCTTTAGCGCAGGCGGGTTCTGCCTACAAGCCTATCACCCTCGAAGACATCTGGCAGAAAGGCACCTTTACGTCCAAGGGAATTCCTGGTTTCAACTTCCAGAAAGACGGTGCGCACTTCACCCGTCTGGAAGGAACGGCCATCACCCAGTACGATCTCCGTACAGGCGAGCACTCAGGAACCATCTTCGACGCTGCTACTTTAAAGACGGATATACCCGCTTGGAAAGGTGCTTTCGATGGTTATTCGTTTAGTGGCGACGAATCCAAAATTCTACTGACCACCAATTCGACCCCGATTTTCCGTTGGAGCACGGAAGCCGATTTTTTCGTTTTCGATCAAAAAACGAAAAAACTTTCGCAACTCTACATGGACAATGTCGAGTACCTCGATAAGACGCGCCGCCTTAACAAACAACGCTACGCCACCTTTTCGCCCGACGGCTCAAAAGTGGGTTTTGTTTTGCGAAACAATCTGTATATCAAAGACTTATCCTCCGAAAACCTCACCCGCATAACTGCCGACGGCAAGCAAAATGCAATCATTAATGGCGCCTCAGATTGGGTGTACGAGGAAGAATTTGAACTCGTCCGCGCTTTCCAATGGAGTCCCAACGGGCAATATTTGGCTTTCCTGCGTTTCGATGAACGCGAAGTACCTGAGATGACGATGGACATGTTCCGCGGCGAGCCATACCCAGAACCAATCACGTTCAAATACCCAAAAGTCGGCGAGAAAAACGCGCTTGTGACGGCGCATATTTACGATCTCTCCAGCAGCAAAACCGTAGAAGTCAATATCCCCGACCGCGAGCGCAAGGATGGCCGCCTCGACGACTACCTGCCCCGCATCGCCTGGACGCCCTCTGGCAAACTCTGCCTGACCTGGATGAACCGCCACCAAAGCATTCAGCGGTTGCTATTGGCCGAACCGACTACCGGGGCTTGCACTGTTTTGCAAGAAGAAAAAAGTAAGTATTACCTCGACCTGCACGATGTGATTTTCCTTTCCGATGGTTCAGGGTTTGTGATGCAAAGCGAAAAAAGTGGGTTCAACCATCTTTACAAATTTGACATGACGGGAAAAGAAGTGGCCGCATTGACGAAGGGCAATTTTGATGTGACGGCTTTTTATGGTATTGACGAAAAAAACGGCAAGGCATATTTTCAGGCGGCGAGCAAAAACCCCATGGCCCGCGAACTTTTTGAAAGCAATTTGAAAGGTAAAAAGCAAAAAAAAATCAACAAGCCTGAGGGCACAAACGGTGCTCAATGGAGCAGCACGTTCGATTATTTTGTACACTCTTTTTCCACGGCCAACACTCCACCACAATACGCCGTCTGCGACCGAAAAGGGAAAGTACTGCGCGCTTTAGAACAGAACTCCAATCTCCGCGGCAAACAAACGGAATACGGCACCCTACCCGTAGCGTTCTTCGATTTCAAAACTTCAGACAAGGTGGAACTCAATGGCTGGATGATAAAACCGACTGCGCCCGAGTTTCAAAATCAGAAACTCCCTGTGCTTATGTTTGTGTATGGTGGCCCAGGCAGCCAGCAAGTGACTGATGCCTGGAAAGGCGCGAACTACTGGTGGTTCCAGATGCTCGCGCAACAAGGTTATGTGGTAGCATGTGTGGACAATCGCGGCACGGGCGCGCGCGGCGAGGAGTTTAAAAAAATGACTTACAAGCAGTTAGGTCATTACGAGGTAATAGACCAGATAGAAGCAGCGAAACATCTTGGCACAATGGATTTTGTAGATGCGGAGCGCATTGGCATTTTTGGCTGGAGTTATGGGGGCTACATGAGCACCAATTGCATCTTGAAGGGCAGCGAGGTTTTTGAATCTGCCATTGCCGTGGCGCCGGTGACGAACTGGAAATGGTACGACTCGGTGTACACCGAACGCTACATGCAAACGCATGAGGAAAATGAGCTGGGGTACGAGGAAAATTCGCCGACTAATTTTGCAGAAAAACTGGACGGCAGCTACCTGCTAATACACGGCCTCGCCGACGACAACGTGCATTTCCAAAACACCGCAGAAATGGCCAATGAACTCATTGCCAAGAACAAACAGTTCGATACCATGATCTATCCCAACCGCAACCACGGCATCAGTGGAGACAATGCTAAAATCCACCTCTATACGCTGATGACTAAGTTTTTGAACGAGAAATTGAAGAATAAGAGGGGGCAGAAAGTGGCGCGGCCTTAATCTGTTTAGAA
>CAZPTQ010000178.1:0-6929 GCA_964589365.1 uncultured Saprospiraceae bacterium | reverse complement strand
TCCAGCATTACACGCTGGCCACGAAGGGTCTGGATTTTAGATTGGATAATTTGGATTTCCATTGGTTGCAGCGTTTAGTGATTGTATAAAAATACAAAAAATTAAACACCAAACCAACTTTATGGCTATCACAAAAAACTGTTTTGACAAGCATCAACCCAATCTTTCCACTGCCGCTTCCCATTCACCATATACCTTGGCTAATTCTGTTTTGAGATCGCCGTATTTCTTCAAATCGGCATTGGCGCCTGGCTTGCTATAAAAATCCGTTTCCGCCAGTTTTTGCTCCCACTTGCCAATCTCTCCTTCCAATTCGGCTATGCGTTTCTCTTGTTTCTGAACAGCGCGCTCTATTTGTTTTTTTTCTTCGGGTGAAATAGAAGAGACACTTTTTTGAAGAACGTCAGTTCTGGCAATTGTTCCATTTGGTGCAGGTTGTTGATTGTTGGCAGCTGTCCGTTTTTCTACCTCGCGCATATTGTCCAATTGTCGCTTTTCGAGGAAATAATTCACGTCGCCCAGGTATTCTTTCAAATGCCCATCACGGAACTCGATGGTGCGGTCGGTCAATCCCGACAAAAATTCCCGGTCGTGGCTGACGATGAGAAGCGTGCCGTTATATTCTGAGAGGGCTTGTTTAAGCACGTCTTTGGAAAGCATGTCCAAGTGGTTGGTCGGCTCGTCAAGCAGGAGCAAATTGAAAGGGCGAAGCAACATACTGGCCAGTGCCAGGCGCGCACGTTCGCCACCGCTGAGGGCCGCCACTTTTTTGTCCACGTCTTTGCCGCTAAAAAGGAAGGCGCCGAGGATACTCCGTACTCTGGTGCGCATCTCTTCCGGGCAGTCTTGCTCCAGTGTTTGGAGGAGCGTAATTTTTGGGTTTAAGGTCTCGGCCTGATTTTGGGCGTAATAGCCCACGCTTACATTGTGGCCAAGGGTGGCTTTGCCCGAAGTGGCCGTTTCTTGTCCGACGAGGATTTTGGCCAGGGTCGTTTTGCCCTGACCGTTTTGGCCGACAAAGGCAACACGCTCGCCCCGAAGCATTTGAAAATCAACGTTTTCCAACACTTTAACCGCACCGTAGCGCTTGGTCAGATGCTCTACTTTTGCGGTTATTTCTCCGCTTCGTGGCGCGTCGGGAAATCGCAATTTCATCGTAGACGTGTCCATGTCGTCTATCTCGATGCGCTCCATTTTGTCCAGCTGTTTTTGCATGGACTGCGCCATTTTGGTCTTCGTGGCTTTCGCCATGAATCGGGTAATGGTGCGCTCACGGTCGGTAATAAGGCGCTGCTGGTTTTCGTAGGCATTTTGCGCCAGTTCGCGGCGGTCGGCGCTGAGTTCTACATATCTGGAGTAGGGTACTTTGTAGTCGTGGATTTTTCCAAGCACAATTTCCGCTGTACGATTGGTCACGTTGTCGAGGAACCGGCGGTCGTGACTGATCACGATAACCATACCGGGGTAATTGAACAACCAGGTTTCGAGCCAGAGTATGCTCTCAATATCCAGGTGGTTGGTCGGTTCGTCCAGCAGCATCAGATCCGGGCGACGAAGCAGCATTTTGGCAAGTTCTATGCGCATTTGCCAGCCGCCACTGAATTCGTCGGTCAAGCGCTTCATATCTGAGGCCTGAAAGCCAAGACCTCCCAGCACTTTTTCGGCATCGGCTTCGCTCGTGGCGCCGCCCATGTGGTGCAGATGTTCGGTGATATCGCTCATCTTTTCGATGAGTTTGTGGTACTCGTCTGATTCGTAGTCCTCCCGCACCCCGAGTTCGTCGCTTACGCGGTGGAGTTCACTTTCGAGTTCGAGGATTTCGGAAAACGCGGTCATGGTCTCATCAATCACCGTCTTGCCTTTCGGCATCAGCATATCCTGGTGTAGGTATCCGAGCGTGAAGTGGCCGGGCACCACTACATCGCCTTCCTGAGGCGACATTTCCTGGGCGATGATTTTGAGCAGCGTGGATTTTCCCGCGCCATTGCGGCCAACAAGACCCACGCGCTCCCCTGGTTTGAGCACAAAATTCACGCGATCCAGCAGAATGCGGTCGCCGTATTGAATGTAGATGTTGGAGAGAGATAGCATAACGGGGCGCAAAGGTACGCATTTACGCGTTCTTGCGGAAGGGACAGTTGTTTATTCTGAAAAGTTGAAAAATCGGCACTGCAAACCGAATGTCATTTTGAGCAAAGGGTTAATTGCGTTTTTCAAAACGAGTTAGTTCTTTTCGGATTTCCACTCCAAGTGATATTCTCTTCATTGCGTTTTGCACTTATATCCAAAAGTGACTTTCGTGAATGACCATGCTAAGCAATACCTTTAGTTCTTTGATTTCATGACCCACTGTTTAGTGTCATGATGATGAGGTTCATAGAGAAGTTTTTTGTTTTATTTTTGCATGGCACATATACATTCTTTCAATGCAGCACCTTCATCCTACAGAAATCCGAAAGGAAAAGTATTCGGATTTTGTTCTTCCAAGAAGTGCAAAAATTCAAGTGCTGAAACATGAACACTATTGCGTAGTGGAAGGTTACTCCATCATGGGCGAAGCACCGAAGGCTTTTATTCGGGTCTACGAAGGAGGAACACAAAACCAATGGAAAATTGCTGCCACTAAGTCTCCTCAAAAATCAAGACCCCTACATTCTACAAAATTTTATAGGGCGGAGAACAAACTGAAATTGTCCACTAATATGGGCAATCCCAACACTTGGACTTTGTATCTTGCCAAAACCGGTCACAAATGGTACCCTATTGAGTCAATCACTGAGCATCTGATTGCCCGAGTCGGGGCAGAGCTTGGCTTGAATATGGCCAAATCTCGCTTAGCTAAAGCATCAGGACAAGTAAAATTTTGAGTAAGTATTTTTTGAACCCAGAACAAGGTCAAGAGTTGGTTCATGGGATAGACATCCTGGCTGCTTACGTCGACGATCGCGCGTTTGTGGAAGAGATCGCAGTCAAGAAAAAAGAACGAGACTTCTTTACCCTTGAGGACACAGTTGCTGCAATCGAACAAGTCTTTCCATCTCAAAGTACTACTATACTTGAATCTTTTTTTATCATGCTTTGCTTCGACGCTTGGGTAGGGGTTCAGGATCGCCATTTTCAAAACTGGGGAGTAGTTCGGGATATTTATGGGGAAAAGCCTCCTTATTTTTCACCTATATATGATTCAGCACGGGGTCTTTTTTGGAATCAAACAGAAAACAAGATATCAGAATGGGCAAAAGCCAAGCAATTTGAACAACAAGCAGAAAATCAGATAAAAAATTCCGTTCCCCAATTTACCTTAAGGGAAAGGCAAAAGATCAACCATTTTGACTTAGCAGAGGTTTTATTATGTGACGAGTTTTTACCCCTTAAGTCTGTAGTAAAATTTTCACAGATGAGGGTTTGAATCGAGTACAAAGGATGATTCGTAGAGAATTCAGACAATTGTTGAGCAGAAACCGTGTAAACCTTATTTGCAAATGCCTTGAAATTCGACATCATAAATTTAGCAAGTTATTAATTTGAATTTGAAATCTTTGTGCGCCGTTTTGCGTTTTCAATTCCCAAACCCATTCTTTCACTAAACCATTTTCAGCCATGTTACAAAAATTGAAAGACTTGAAAGACTTGATTTTTAAGTCGCAGGGGCTGGAGAATGTGAGTACTCCCCCTGACAAAAAAATGACCTTCTTAGTGATGCACAACGAAAAGCATGTTGGCACACTTGAACTGGAGAACGGTAAATGGTCTTTTTCATACTCAACCTTTTTCAAAAAGGGTTTCCACAAATCAAAATCTGGCGAACAAAAGAGAGCTTCGCTCCCTGGTCCGCTATTTGGATTTCCGGATGTTGAAAAAAACTATGAGTCCGAAATCTTATGGCCATTCTTCGCCGGACGTATCCCAGGGTTGAAACAACCGGATGTCCAAGCTATTATTGAGCGTGAGCAAATTGATAAGAATGACCTTGCAGCACTACTCGAAAGATTTGGTAAAAAAACCATTTCAAACCCTTTCGAGTTAACTTTATCTGTTTAAACACGTTATTTCATAGGTACTTAGAGGAGACTTTACCAAAAAAATGGTAAAGTCTCCTTGTTTTACATTGGTAAACCAGATAGCATCCCCACTTCCCATCTCCCCCCTTCTTCCGCAATCTCCACATTTTCAAATACCGCCTTGGCCTCTGCCAGATGTTGCTCAGTATTAGCATAGCGCCCAGAAATATGTCCCAAAATCAGCCGCTTCACACCCGCTCGCCGCGCAATTTCGGCTGCCTGGGCGGCTGTAGCGTGGAAGAAAGTCTCCGCTTCCTGCGCGTTTTCGTTGGTAAAAGTGGCCTCGTGGTAAAGCAAATCCACACCCCTAACGATCTCGGCTATTGGCTCTGAAAAAGCAGTGTCGCTGCAGAAAGCATAAGAAACGGGCGAGGGAGGGTCAAGCGTCAATTCGGCATTCGAGACCCGACGACCATCGGGCAATTCAAAATCCCCGCCCGCTTTGATGGCCGGAATTGCGTTGAAAGGAATACCGTATTCTTCTATTTTCTCGGGACGAATATTGCGGGATTTGGGCTTTTCACGGAAAAGCCAGCCGGAGGTGGGACTGCGGTGATGCAACGGAATCGTCCAGACTTCCAGCCTCGGGGTTTCAAAAACCTTTGCCGAAATGGTAGCATCTACTACGTGAAATTCGATCACGAAACTAAGCCTGACCCCGCACACCCGGATGGTCGTTTCGATCAATTCCTGCAGGCCAGGCGGCGAAAAAATATGCAGGGTTTCGCTGCGCTTTTTGTGGCTCCAATTGGTAATCAGCCCGATCAGGCCAAATACATGATCGCCATGCAAATGGCTGATAAATATCTGTTTACAGGATTCCACCTTGACCCGGTAGTGGAAAATCTGCATCTGTGTGCCCTCGCCGCAATCAATTAAAAATACCTGATTGTCTACGCGTAAGACCTGCGCTGTGTAGTGGCGACCGTGGAAGGGGCCGCCGGAGGAATTGCCGAGGATGGTGAGTTGCATGGTATGGAGCTTCAAACACCTTAGAACAATGGTGCTATTTCAGTTCTATAAACTTGTTCAAATTTTACAGTCAGCAAATCAATCAGCGTTTGCTCCATGTAATCGTATTCATCACGAATGTAAAGGCAAATGATTGGCTTCATTTTGTAGTATTCAGGAAATCGTTTTTTGATTTTATTCCGATGTTCCCGCTCCATAACAATGATATAATCAGCCCATTCGAGGTGATATTCTTCTATGCGAACATTGGCCGAAAGTTCTGTACCCGCCGAGTCCACATTAAATCGTTCGTCCCCTGAGTAGATTTGATCTGCCGTAAGACTTCGCATCCGGTTTACACTACAAACGAACAGGATATTGAGTTTGGCCATAGAAAGTAATATTTCAAACCGGCATCGGGTAAAATCTTACAAATTACCCTTCCAAAAAGTTCCAAAATCTACTTCACCAGCACCACCGTGCCCGCCCGCAATGCAATCTCATTCCTCGTTTCATTCAGTTTCTGCTGGATTTTCATAAAACGCATCATCGCCTCGTGATCGCCGGATTTGGAAGCGGTCTGAACACGGGTAAGGTTCAACGCACACATTTTCTGCACTTTTTTGAGTTTGAAACGGTCGAGTGCCTGCCGCATATCAAGCGTAAAATTGCGCTCCGGCATGGGCTGGTTTTGGAGCGGGTAGTTCCACATCGCTTCCCAATTGGGCGAAAATTCCCAAGGCTCGGCGAGCAGGTCAATGGCCAAATTCGCCACATCGCCTGATTCGTGCTGGATGAAATAGTGCTGGTCAAAAACCTTGCCCTCCGCCAGCATCGTGTGGCATTCTGAAGCAATTTTGCCATACAAAGGGTTGTCAAAATCGCCCAAGGACTCTTCAATATCGGTCAACAAATACTCCCCGACCGTGATGTTTTCTTCCGGCAAAACATGCTGGCCATACAAAATCAGCAAGCGCACAATGTCGCGCTCCTGAAACTCGGCCCCAGCATTGCGCTCGACGGAAGGAGCAGATGATCGGGGCGTTTCCCAATCAGGCGGAAGTTCTCCAGCCTCGCTGGGTGGGAAATATCCACCCATATCCGAAGGAAAAAACTCATCTCCACTCCGCATCGTAGGGGCAGCGGGGGGCACATCGGAGGCCGCGCCTGGCTGTCGGGCTGCTTTTTCTTCCCGTTTTTTTAAAGTATTGGCAATGAGTTTGTTGGCCTCACTATACAAGGCTTGTTCGGGCACTTGCAGTAGTGCGGAACATTCCCGCAGGTACACGCTGCGCTTGATCGTGTCGGGTATTTTGGCAATACTGCCCACGATGTCTTTTACCAAACCGGCCCGTTTGATCGGGTCGCCTTTCGTTTCTTCCAATAGCAAGTCAGTCTTGAAAAAAATGAAATCCTTGGCGTTTTCGGTCGTGTATTTTAGGAACTGTTCGCCGCCAAATTCCTGTACGTACGAATCGGGATCATGGCCATCGGGCAGCAGGCATATTTTCACGTTCAGGTCTTGTTCCAGTGCCAGGTCAAGCCCACGCAAGGCGGCTTTGATGCCCGCCGGGTCGCCATCGTAGAGGATTTTGAGGTTGGTGGTATTGCGGCGAATGAGCTGCAATTGCCCTTCCGTGAGCGAGGTTCCACTCGAAGCCACTACGTTTTCGATACCCGCCTGGTACAAGGAAATCACGTCCATATATCCTTCCACAAGCAGGCATTCGTCCTGTTGACGGATGGCTTTTTTGGCCTGAAAAGCGCCGTACAGGATTTTATTTTTGACATATATCTCGGTCTCCGGACTGTTGATGTACTTCGGTACCGTCACCCCCCCAGCCCCCCCTGGAGGGGAGGAGTGCATGGTTCTCCCCGCAAACGCCGCCACTTTCCCCGAAAGGTTGTGAATGGCAA
>CAZPTQ010000177.1:0-10453 GCA_964589365.1 uncultured Saprospiraceae bacterium | reverse complement strand
ATTTACAAGCCAAAGTACGGCAAAATGCCTATGGAAGAAACCTACACATACGATGCACAAATGGTACAATTTCTGTACCGCGAACTATCCGCTGGGGACGCAGTTGAAATGGCGCATTTGATAGAAGATGACGCTGAAATCTCTGCTGATTTTAACATCCTGTTGTTTGCAAAGGCACAGCTCCCCAAGGTTCGGTTCAACCCTTCACCCACTGTGCTGCAAAACATCCTGCAATACAGCTCAAAAACGGCTTTAGAAGCACATTTCTAACCAAATATTGCTTCTTTACTCAGGCCCTCGCACCGAAATTATTCGGAGCGGGGGCTTTTTTATTAATCAGGTTTGTTCAATAATCTACCCTTTCTAAAAACAAACCGCTGGGTGGAGCGGTATAGCGCGCCGGCTCCCGGGAATTTGTCTTTAAAAACGCTTCGACATCTTGCCCGGTCATCATGCCCCGCCCAACCTCTACCAATACCCCCACCATACGGCGTACCATTTTCCAAAGAAAATGGGAGCCAGTAATGTGAATGTAGATTCGATCGCCATCCTCCTTAATTTCCACGCGGTCAAGATCTACAAGGGTGCTTTGTCCTTCTTTTTCGATGGCACCAAACGAACGGAAATCATGAAAGCCTTCAAGGCGGGCTGCCGCGTCGCGCATGGCGCCAAGGTTAAGCACATCACGTACCCACCAGACATACTTTTTGCCAAATGCATCCCGCCTTTTTGAGATTTGGTAGGTATAACTCCGGCTTCGGGCATCATGCCGGGCATGGAATTTTGGGTGGGCTTTTTCTACAGATAGGATATTAATGGCATGACCAAGTTCGTCGTTAAAGCGTATCTTGATTTGCTCAGGAGAAAGGCGCGTATCGGCGAGCTCCAGATGCGCTACTTGCCCACGGGCATGCACACCGGCATCTGTTCTGCCTGCTCCATAGATTTCAACCGGCTGGTTTTCAAATATTTTGGCTGCTACCTGAAGGAGCTCTCCCTGTATCGTGCGTTCGTTTTTTTGGAGTTGCCAACCAGCATAGCGTGAACCGTCGTATTCGAGGGTCAGTTTGAATTTTGCCATTATGAGTAGATATAAAAAATCGAGGCACAAGGTTCAAAACCCAGTGCCCCGATGTGCATCAGATAGCGTTGTTTTTATTTTTTTAAGTAGTTTTCCTCAAAAAACTCCCTGTAACGATCAAGGGTCTTGTTCTTCAAAATGCGGCGGTAATTTTCCTGTGTCACAGCGAACAGTTCTTTGTTGTAGGTTTTCTTGGCGGTTTCGCCCAAAAAGTCTTTTTGGTTTTTGACCTCGTTGTAATAGCGCATCGCTTGTTCCTTGGTATCGAATTTACGGATGACTACGATGGGCGTGTTCGTATCGGTGCCAAGGAAAATGTTGGATATTCGCAGTTGTTCGGCTTTGTGATGTTCGCTATTATAGTCCGACACGGCAGCTTTCACATCGTCCAGGCGAACTTCTTCTCCCGATAGGGCTACTATAAAATAGTGAAGTTTGTCGTCTTCTTTGGTAAAGCCTTCATCAATCGGTGTTCCCGGTTTTTTCTTTTCTTCCACTTCAAAGCCTTTACAGGCAAGCAGGCGGGCGATTTCTTTGGCACGGGTGGCTTCCGGGCTTTCGGGATATTGTTTTATCACCTCGCCGAGTGCCGCACAATACGCTTCATTCCCACTAAGGTTGCCTGTGCAAAGTGCGCTCAACAAGGCAAATTTGGCTACAAGCGGATTCTGAGAACCGTATTTCTGAGGGGCTTCTTCACATCGGTCGAAAGCCTCTTTGTAGCCCCCCTTTTGGAAAAGGGTATACGTTTCTTGGTAGTACCTGTTGAGCTCGCGCTCACGCTCTTTGGTAGCATTGAGGAAATTGGGGTCTGTGAGCGTACGCGCGTATGCGCTTTTGGGGTACTTTTCTACCAACTTATCGTAGTAAAACTGTGCCCGCTCACGGTTGCTGAGGTCAGTAAAAGCAAGATAGCAGTAGTACCAGGTTTCTTTTTCATAACGGGCCGTATCTGGGTATCGGGCTTGCATATCCTCAAGTGTACCCGTACAACGGCGGTTATTCTGCAAGCGGTCGCGGTAAAGGATTCCCAGTTGGTACATGGCTTCATAGGTAGCCAAATGAATCACCGAAAGTTCAGCCTCGGATGTGGGGATATTGGAAAATATGTCTTTGAGATCGGCATCCGCTACGACATTATTGCGGCTGCTATCCCCCCCAGCCGCATCATCAATACCTCCCGCAACTAAGCGGTTGCTACGCCGCCAATTGTCGTCAAGTTTTCGGTCTCCCCAATTACGGGCAAAGTCCTTCCGTCCTTTTTTTAAGAAATTTTCATTGTAAAAATAAAAGGAAGAGGGCTTGTTCCCGGCTGTTGGCGTTGGCGCTTTAGTTGGGCCTGTCGCAGCGGGATCCTTAGCACCGGCTAATATGGCTGCAGCCTGTGCTTCTTCTCGCTGCTTTCTAATCGTCTTTGCGAGTTCTTTGCGCTCGGCGTCTGACATACGAAAAACGCGTACGATGCTGTCGTTGGCTTCAATGGTTTGAATGAGTCGGGCAATGTCCTTTAGGTTATTGGCATAGTCCGAAGCACGTTTGTATCGTGCATCTTCTATGGGCAAAACGGTGATTGTGCTGTCGTAATAAGCCTTTGCTTGTACAAATTGCTCGTCTTCAAAATAAAGATCGGCAAGTTTGAGGTAGGTTTCGGCTCGTTGTGCTGTGTTATTAGTATTGAAAGCCAATGACTTGCGCAAATATTCGATCCCTTTTGTCTTTTGCCCGTCGTGGAGGGCAATGTCAGCCATGCTAAAATAAATCTGGTCTCGGTACTCAAGGTTTTTGTCATCGTTGAGCATTCGGTCGTAGGTTTTCAGGGCCGATTCGGCGTCAATCTTGCTATTAGCCCAGCCTGCCGAAGTTTGTTTTAGGCGGGCGTTGAACTCCATTTCATACTTTGGACCATTTCGGAGCACTTTATCGTAGGCGGCGTATGCTTGCTCAAGTTGCCCTGCACGTTCGTACAGTTGGGCCAGGATAAAAGACAAGCGTGCACGTTCCTGTTTACTGTCGCTCAGTTCAATGGCTTTTGAAAGCGGGGCGATGGCTTTACCGTACTGTTTTTGTTTGATGAAAAGATAAGCCTCCGCCGTAGCGAGATCATCCTGCCTGTTTGGGGGAAAGTTTCGATCTTCCCAAAGTTCGCGGAAAAGAAATTCTGCCTCTTCATATTTGTCCCGCTCGGTGAGGGTACGCCCATACCACACCATTGAAGACGGGAAATCATGTGTACGGCCAAATGGTTGGTTGTATGGATTGTCCGTCTTTACGGTGATTTCTTCGCTGTCTTTGGGGACTGCTGTGGGTGTTGTGGTGGTTTTAGTCTCTACTTTCTCTTTCTCGGCAGATTTTTTCTTTTTGTTTTTTGAACGGGCCTTTTTCGCTGCGGCCGCTTTCTTCTTTTTTTCTGCGGCCGCTTTCTTCCTTTTTTCTGCGGCCGCTTTCTTTTTTTTAGCAGCGGCTTTCTTTTTTTCAGAAATTTTTTGCTTAGAGGACTTACTGCTCTTTATTTTGGATTTAGATGATCTGCGCGGATCCTGCTCTTCTCGTATAAATTTATAGGTAGCTTCTGCCGTCTCGTAATCTCGTTTGAGGAATTGTGCTTTCCCCATGAGGCCATAGTTGTCGTCCGTCCAGCGGCCTGGTCGGTGGAGCGATATGCCTTTTGCGGATTTAAGGATAATATTATCCAATTCGGCTCTCACGCCGCTTGGCTCAGCGGCGGCGTATGGATATATTTCAAGAATTTGGCTGTAGTTGTCAACATGCTGCTCTTCAAGCTTGGTTGTGGTGAGCCGGAAGAGTTCGTCAGCATTGAACCAATAGTTGTATTTGTTGGTAAAGGAGTGGTAAAACCGTTTGGTTTTGCTTGTCTCTTGTCCTTTCTTTTTGGTGGTGACACAAGCAGTTGTGGCTACCACGCACAGCAGTACCACACCCGCAAGGGCTATTTTCCAAATATTTTTCATGTCAAAAATCTTGAAAAGCAGGTTTGGATTCAAAAATGCGGAGATTATTGGCTCCGCCCCACGAAAATTCGGGGTGGAAAAAGGTGCGATTTAGGACAATCGGGTTGCCTAAGGGGAATAACTTTTCAAAGTTTTCCCGAACTTATTCCCCATAAATTGCTGTCGCTTTCCGTTCCAATTCAGACATGGGGAATATATCGGTTAGCCGAGCCTCCATTTTGAAAGCTCCGCTACCATACGTTTTGCTATAATAAACCAATCCTAGCCCTTTGGCATACCGCTCTTCGCCCCTCCCCTCCACTGCTTCGATGCCCTCCTTTTCATTGCCTATGGTTTCACGAAGTTCAAATTTGATGCAGGCATATTTTTTGCCGTTATATTCAAAAACAGGCGCGTCACCCAAAAAACGGCGTTTCCTCTCCACATATATAATAGCCTCCGGGTCGTCTGGTGGATGAAATTTAAGTTTGAATAAAAAAACACCAGATGAGTCACTCACTCCAAACGGGAATTTGTTTGGGGCTTCAATAATGGTGGTCGTATGGATTTGTCCTCCCTCTGTTTCTGGGTTTGGGTCGGCTTCGTAGAGATGACTCTCTTTGGCCAAAGCACCACTTTTTGTGATTTTTTCTCGAACGATTTGACCGATCTGAAACCGGTGATCATAGTAGGTTCCAACCAAAAACAATCCACTATCGCGCACAAAAGTACGGTAATGCCAATATTCCGGCATTACGGAGTCGTTTTGCGATACCACATATTCGTAAACTTTTCCGCCCCGAAGGTCTTTTACCGGGAAGTAATACTCGCTGATGTCTCGTTTGTCCCCTGTGCCACAGGCAAAAAGGAAAAAAGACAAAATCAACAAGAACAAAAAAGGTAATGCTCGCACGGCAACAATTTTGGCACAAAGAAAGGAAATTTGCGTAGGCAACCCGCCTGCCCTGCTTTGCGTCCTTTCACCGCACCTGTAAAAATTGGATTTTGGATATGAAAAAACAACTATTTCCCTTTCTGTTATTGCTCGGCTCCTATGCCTTGAGCGCCCAAAATTCGTTTACCATCCAACAAAGCCTTCAGTGGGCAACCGGCCCAACAAATTACATCCTTGCCGACGGCTCCCCGTTTGAGGTGTGGAAATTTGAGGACTGTTCCTTTGGAGACGAGGCCCGTTCCCTCCCCATTTTTTCTGAGCGGTTTGCCATTTCGGGAAAATCTACCATTGAAGTTGATATCGTCTCTGTACAATGGGAATCATATCCCAAAAAACCTTCCAGCGACGACGTTTTCTTAACTAAAGACTTGGAAATCAAGACATTGGTGGAACACGAACGCAACAAATTCTTTGGTCGCGTCAAATTCGTGCCTGTACGCAAAGCCGGCAGTGTATATGAACGCGCTACCGCCTTTACACTCAATGTGCGCGTTACACCCCTTCCCGTGCCGCCCACGCCTGCCGGCGAGCGCGACGGATTCACCTACACGTCTGTACTGAACAGTGGAAATGTTTACAAGTTTGGCGTAGCACAAAATGGCATTTACAGACTCGACTATGCCTTTCTAAAAAACGAATTGGGCATTAGCGACCTGGACAATATTGACCCTCGAAGCATCCGACTCTATGGAAATGGTGGGGCCATGCTGCCCGAAAAAAACAGCGATACTCGTCCCGACGACCTGATTGAAAATTCCATTCAAGTAATAGGCGAACAGGATGGCAAATTTGATGCGGGCGATTACATACTTTTCTACGCAGTTGGACCCCGCCCTTGGGTTTATCGCCCGCACGCCACCGACCCTGAACTTACCGTGCGCCTCAATCTGTACGACCATCACGCTTGGTACTTTATCAAAACAGGCGATGGCTTTGGCCTCCGTATTTCGGAAAAACCCAGTGTGGCCGCCACTTATATCACCGAGGAATTTGATGAATATCAACGAGTTGAGGAAGAAAAATACAACCTGCTGCATTTCAATCCCTCTTCACAGGGTTCGGGAAAGCGCTGGTTTGGCGATTATTTTTACCAAGCAAGGCAACAGGAATACGACTTCAATTTTCCCAATCTGGTGCAAGGAAGTACTGCTCGTGTGCGCAGCGAATTTACTGGTCGCAGCGCCGTGAGTCAATCTGTTCGGCTTGAGGTCGGCGGAAGTACTTTTTCAAAAACAAATTCAGGTGTTGCGGTTTCTAACAATGACGCACCTTTTGCCTCCAATGTGGTCCTCAGTGGCAATATTCAGCCCCCAACAGATGCCTTCAAGGCAAAAGTGGTATACCCAGAGGTAGGTGCCCAAAGCGAGGGCTGGCTCGATTATATCGAAATAAATGCCCGCCGCCGCTTGACTATGGCTGGACCGATTTTGGAATTCCGCGATTTGAAAACCCTTACGCAAGATTTCGCTACTTTTCGACTCTCCGGCGCAAGCGGCAACACTACTGTATGGGATGTGACAAATCCGCAAACGCCCTTTATCCAGCAAAAAAATCAGAATGGCGGAGTGGTAGAATTTGGCACTGCGAGCTTAGGTATACTTCGGAATTTTGTAGCGTTTACCGAGGCGGCGGGTTTTGCAAAACCTGAAAAAACTGCTGGAAAAATTGGGACGCAAAACCTGCACGGGCTAGAAAATATAGATTTAGCCATTATTTATCACCCTGATTTTCAATCTGAAGCAGCGCGTTTGGCGGAACACCGCCGCAGCTATTCAGGGTTGGATGTGGTCACAGTAGACATTAATCAACTTTACAACGAGTTTTCTTCTGGAGCAAAAGACCCATCTGCTATCCGCGATTTTGCCCGGATGCTTTTGGAACGAAATCCTGACAAGTTCAAGTTTATGCTCCTCTTTGGTGATGCTTCTTTTGACCCAAAAAACAATACCAACAGCGAGGACAACAAAGATTTCATTCCCGCTTTCGAGACTGCTGAATCCTTTAGCCCCATTGACGCTTTTCCTTCCGATGACTTTTACGCCCTCCTTAGCCCCGAAGAAAGCGGTTCGCTCACGGGTGCGCTCGACATTGCGGTAGGCCGTTTTGTTTGTAAAACACCCGATGAGGCCCGTACCATTGTGGACAAAATTGTGGCCTACGATAAAGACCCTGCTACACTCGGCGATTGGCATTTGCGCACGGTTTACATCGCAGATGATGAAGACGGAAATGCCCATATCAACCAAGCGGATAAACTTGCCACAGAAAATGCTGCCGCTGAATCCTGGTTCAACATTGGCAAAATTTATTTTGATGCTTACCAACAGGTTGCTACTTCGGCTGGGCAAAGATACCCTGATGCAAAAGCCGCCATCAATTCTGAAATGTTTAAAGGCATGCTCGTAGCCAATTACATTGGCCATGGCGGCCCTCGTGGCTTATCGCAAGAGCGCGTGGTAGACAACAACGACATTGCTGGCTGGGACAATCCAAATCGGTACCCATTACTCATCACTGCCACCTGTACTTTTGGTGGTTATGATGACTACACCACTTTGACGGGTGGTGAACAGGCTTTTTTGAAAATAAAATCGGGAGCAATCGCGCTTTTCACCACGGTTCGATCTGTTTACATAGCGGGCAATGAAGACCTAACAGATGAGGTACAAGACTTTATCTTTCAAGGGGTTAACGGAAAATACCGAACCATTGGTGATGTGCTGAAAGACTCCAAGAACGCACTCACCAGCGATGTTCGCAACGCTCGGCGGTTTACCCTGCTCGGCGATCCAGCCATGCACCTAGCCATGCCAGAATACCGGGTAAGCACGACCAAAATAAATGGGCATACGGTTTCGGGCGGCCAATCGGATACGCTACGAGCGCTCATGCCGGTAGAACTGGAAGGTGTGGTAACCGATACACTAGGCAATACGTTGAACAATTTCACTGGTCGAGTTTTTGTCACGGTTTTTGATAAAGCACAAACACTTCAAACATTGGGACAAGACCTTGGCAGCGCGATTCGAAATTTCAAAATCCAGCGTAACATACTTTTTAAAGGCAGTGCGAAGGTGCTCAACGGTGTCTTTAAAGTTAATTTCGTAGTGCCAAAGGACATCAACTATTCCTATGGAAAAGGTAAAATCAGCTATTATGCTGAAAACGGAACACCCTTGGACGCTGCTGGTGGGGATGAAAATATCATCGTTGGAGGCAATTCTGGTTTGATACAAGACGATACACCTCCGATCGTACAAGCCTTCCTCAACACGGACGCTTTTGCCTTTGGCGGTATAACAGATAACAACCCAAAAGTAATGGTGAAATGCACGGATGATTATGGCATGAACGTCACAGGAACAAGTATCGGCCACGATTTGACGGCGGTGCTCGATGGGAACGTGTTGGAAACCCTGGTACTCAATGAGTTTTATGAGAGTGCACAGGGCGATTCGCGAAAAGGCCAAGCAATTTATCCTTTGCGGAGTCTGGCTACAGGTCGGCATACACTACAAGTAAAAGGTTGGGACATCGCGAATAATCCCGGCGAGGGTTACACCGAGTTTGTGGTGGCAGAAGATGGAAAAGCGGCACTTGATCATGTGTTGAATTACCCTAACCCCTTCACAACCAATACCTATTTTCAGTTTGAGCATAATTTGGCCGGGCAAATCCTGGATGTTCAGGTAAGTATTTTCAGTGTGTCGGGGCGTTTGGTAAAAACCATTCAACAGACCATCACAAACAACGACGGCTTTCGTGTGTCGAGCGATGTGCAGTGGGACGGAAAGGATGAATATGGCGATTCGCTCGCTCGTGGTGTGTACCTTTACCGGGTAAAAATACGTGGCACTGATGCTGCGGGAGCAAATAGCACCGCCCAAAGCGATTTTGAAAAACTGGTCATTTTAAAATAGTTTGTTGCCCGTAATTTTTAGCCACTAATTTACGAATTTACACTAATGTATTAATTCGTGAAAATTGGTGAAATTAGTGGCAACCCAAAATAAAAAGTCAACATCAAGGACATTACAACTAAATTCACTTGCTTTATCATGAATAAATTACTCGCACAGTCGCTGTTCGCGGCGGCTTTGACTCTGACGGGAACAGCTTTGTACGGACAAATTGAACCCAAATGCGTCAATGGAAGCAACCCAATCACAGGGGAGCGTTGCGCCAATGCCGTCACGTCTGCTGTTCCTTTTCTCCGCATTGTGCCAGACGCTCGTGGTGGTGCTATGGGCGATGTAGGCATTGCTACCTCCATTGATCCAAACGGTATGCACTACAACCCTTCTAAGTTAGCTTTTGCCGAAAAAAATGTATCTATTTCTGCTACATACACCCCTTGGATGCGCAACCTTGGTCTGAATGATGTCTATCTCGCTTACCTTTCTGGCTACTATCGTTTGGACAAATTTCAAGCGGTGGGGGCAAGCCTTCGCTATTTTTCACTTGGCGATATAGAATTCACCGACGAAACGGGCCAATCTCTGGGGCAAGGACGACCCAATGAGTTTGAATTTACGGGTGCATACGCCCGTAAATTGACCGAAAAGTTTTCTGCCGCAGTCGGCGCAAAGTTTATTTATTCCAACCTTGCTACGGGCCGTGTAGTAGAAGGCAACGAAATCAAGCCCGGTATTGCCGGTGCTGCGGACATTTCGGTGACCTACAAAACACCTATTAAAATGGGTGACAACAAAGGAGAGTTCACTTTCGGAACAGCAATTAGCAACCTTGGTTCTAAAATCACCTATACCAACTCGGTCAATCGCGATTATATCCCTACCAATTTGGGTGTTGGCGCTGGGTTGAAACTTCAGTTAGATGAATTCAACTCCATCACCTTTAGTACAGATTTCAACAAACTGCTTGTGCCAACACCGCGCCCTGACCTCGGCGATGCCGATGGGAATGGCGTAGTGGATTACAAAGAATACTCACCGGTGCGTGGTATATTTCAATCCTTTAGTGACGCACCAGGTGGTTTCAGCGAAGAGCTGAAAGAAATAACGGTGGGCATTGGTGCTGAATATTGGTACGATGACCAATTCGCGGTGCGCCTCGGGCACTTCCGCGAGCACTATTCCAAAGGTAATCGCAAATATTTCAGCGTTGGCCTTGGTGTGAAGTACAACATCTTTGGCTTGAACTTCAGTTACTTGGTGCCAACCAGCAACCAACGAAACCCCTTGGACAACACCCTTCGCTTCTCGCTTTTGTTCGACTTTGAGGCATTCGAAGGCGACGAATAATAGGTTACATTGCGCTTCGTTTAAAAAGCGAGCTGCCCGGTTGAGGCGGCTCGCTTTTTTTTAGTGGCCACGAATTGCACGAATTTTCACTAATTGCTGATTTAGTGAAAATTCGTGCAATTCGTGGCTATCCAATCCCAACCCTCCTTATGAACGGTGTCAAAACAACCTCCCAATTTGATGCCATTCTTTTGCCGCCATCCAT
>CAZPTQ010000176.1:0-10592 GCA_964589365.1 uncultured Saprospiraceae bacterium | reverse complement strand
GTTGAGGGGTTGGGGGTGTAACCAGCAGTTGACGCAGATTTTTGAACACTCCCGATTCGAACTTACCAATCACTATTTAACCAATCACTATTTAACCAATCACCAATAAACCAATCACCAATTATTATTTTTCAATGAAAAAAATACTCTTTCCCATCATAATCTTATCCCTGTTATTGGCAGCGTGTTCCCCAAAAGCAGCCGACAAGACAAGTAGCACAAAACCTGCGCCGCCCCTTACACCAATAGCATCCGCAAGCAAAGCCCCGCAAATACCCCTGCCTACGGGCGATGTGCGCAAAAGCTCTCCTGCGGCTGGCAACGCGCCAAAAGTCCAAATTGGCAAGGCAGAAACCTTCAAACTCGACAACGGACTGACGGTGATCGTGGTAGAAAACCACAAATTGCCAAGGGTCTCGTATCGGATATTCGTGGACAAAGACCCAGTGTTGGAGAAAGACGCCGCAGGCTATCTGGACATGGTGGGCGAGCTCCTCTCCAAAGGCACAAAGACCCGAACAAAACCGGAAATTGACCAACAGGTTGACTTTCTGGGCGCGTCATTGTTTTCGGATGCAAATGGTGTCAATGGCAGTTGCCTCAGCAAACACAGTGATAAACTGCTGGAAATCATGTCTGATGTGTTGCTCAACCCTGTTTTTCCGCAGGAAGAACTTGACAAATCCAAGAAGCGGGCAGAAAGTGGGCTTGCCTCGCAAAAGGACGACGCCAACGCCATTGCTGGCAACGTGGCTTCCATATTGCGCTACGGCAAAGACCACCCTTACGGCGAGAACATGACCGAAGCTACCCTTGCCAAGATTAATTTGGAGCAAATTAAAAACCATTACAACACCTATTTCAAACCCAACATCTCCTACCTCGTGGTGACGGGAGATGTGACAAAAGCCCAAGCTGAAAAACAAGCCAAACAGTATTTCGGAAATTGGGGGAAAGGGGAAGTAACCACACATAAATACGGAATCCCGCGTGCACCAGCGATAACGCAAGTAAATTTTGTGCACAAGTCTGGCGCGGTTCAGTCCGTTATCAACATTACCTATCCAGTTGATTTGCAACCTGGCACACCCGATGTGATTCGTTCCCGGGTGACGAATACCCTGCTTGGCGGTTATTTCAACAGCAGGCTCAACAATAACCTGCGCGAAGGGCATGGCTGGACTTACGGCTCTGGAAGTGCGCTCAATCCCGATAAACTGGTAGGTTCCTTCAACGCTTCTGCAAGTGTGCGCAATGCTGTGACAGACAGTAGTATTATTGAAGCCTTGAAAGAAATGCGCCGTCTGAGCGAAGAAAAAGTGGGCAATGATGAATTGCAAGTGGTCAAAAACGTGATGGCCGGCAATTTCTCCAGAAGTCTCGAAGAGCCTGGTACGGTAGCAACTTTTGCGCTCAACACCGCCCGTTACAAACTTCCGGCAGACTACTACGAGCGATACCTCGAAGTATTGCAAAACGTAACTGCTGAAGAGGTGCAGGACATGGCCAAAAAATATATCCGACCTGATCAAGCGCATATTTTGGTGGTAGGCAACAAGAACGATGTAGCCGACCGTCTGAAACAGTTTTCTGCCGATGGAAAAATTTATTTTTACGATGCATATGGAAACCCTGTGAAAGAAGCAAATCCCGTCCTTCCCGCTGGTCTAACCGCTGAACAAGTGATCGAAGATTATCTGAATGCGATAGGCGGACGGGCAAAAATTAGCGAAATAAAGGATATGCAATCCACCTCCACGATGCAATTTCAAGGCATGTCATTTGGTATCAAAACCTTCCAAAAAGGCAGGAACAAATATGCGGTTGAGATGACCATGAACGGCCAACCGATGAATAAGCAACTGTATGATGGCACGCAAGCCACACAATCTTCTACGGGGGGGCAAATAGAAACATTGGAAGGCGAGCAATTGAACAATCTAAAAGAACAAGCGGTGTTTTGCAAGGAGGCTGCATATAAAACCGGTGGCTACAAATATGTGCTGAAAGGCCTGGAAGCAGTAGAAGGAAGCAATGCCTATGTGATCGAGGTTGAAAGGCCTGACGGGAAAAAAACCACCGAATATTACGACACTAAAACCAGCCTGAAAGTCCGGGAAGTCTCTATCGGCAAAGGCGCAGATGACGCCCCAAGCGTTCAAACCGTTGACATAATGGACTATAAAGAGGTTAAGGGCGTGAAATTGCCCCACGGAATGAAGGTCTCAGGTGCGTTGCCAGTTCCATTTAAAGTCGCCGTTTCGGAGATAAAATTGAATGCAGGGGTAGATGATGCTATATTTAAAATGTAACCATCCAATTACTTTCCGAAAGATTGCCCTGATATTTCGGGATCGTAAAGTTCAAAACTACCTTTGCGCACCCTACCGCTTGTCGGCAGGGTGCGTTTTTAATATAACTCGGTACCCAAATTACCAATTCCACAATTTAATAAAGCAACCATGTACAACATTCTATTGCAAGCCGGCAACCCACTCCTTGGGATGTTATTCCCACTTCTCATCGTTGTCGTTTTTTACTTCTTTCTCATCCGTCCACAAATCAAGAAGCAAAAAGACCAACAAAAATTTATCGAAAGCCTAAAGGAAGGGATGGAAGTCGTCACCAATTCAGGGATAATCGGGCGCATCACTAAAATGGATGGCCCCATCGTTCGATTGATGGTGGACGAAAAAACGTTTATCCGCGTAGTAAAATCGTCTATTCAGGGCGAGTTTAAAGGATAAATAGACGATAGACATTGGACCGTGGACACGAGACCAGCTTGAATTTAAAACACGGGCTATTCCAATGTCCATTGTCCAACAGTCCAATATCTAAAATCTAAAACCAACCGATTATGATCCGAAAACATCTTCCGAAAGTAGCCCTATTGGTCATCCTCGGGCTAGGTGCCTGCACCCGCAACACCACCCTGCGCATATTGCAACCTGCGCAAATGACGCTGCCGGAACACATCACTACGGTAGCCATTGTGGACCGGAGCAAACCTTCCAATGGCTGGTCCAATTTCTTTGAAGGCCTTCTGACCGGCGAAGAAATCGGCCAAGACCGCCGCAGTCGTCAAACAGCCGTGGATGGTCTGACCAACGCCCTTACACGCACTCCGCGTTTTCAGGTAAAAAGCACTGGGATCGAAATGACCGGCAGCAAAGCAGGCGCTCGGATGCCTCCTGCGCTTGATTGGGCCGAAGTGGATAAAATCTGTCGCGACTACAATACCAATGCCGTGGTGACCATCGAGTCTTTTGACTCCGACAATTCGCGCAGCGCCCGCCCTTACACCGAGACCAGAAAAGACAAAACGGGCAAGAAGTACACGGTCACCAGCTACCAATCTCAACAACGCACAAGTGTACGCATCGGCTGGCGGCTTTATGATCCGAAAACTAAAATCATTCTGGACGAATACGTTACGGATGATTACCTCGAACGGAACGGCAACGGCACGACCGAACGTGCCGCGCTCAACAACCTCCCTTCGCAATTGGACGTGACCCGCGATGTGGCCTACAATGTTGGCATTGAATATGGCGCACGCATCGCACCCATCTATGTGAATGTCAGCCGCGCTTATTATCACAAGGCAAAGGGGTTCAAAGACCACATGAAAAAGGCTGCTGGGCATTTGGCAGATCGGGACATCGAAAAAGCCACCGTGCTCTGGAAAAAGGTGATTGCCCTTGCTGGCGACAACCGTAAAGCCGCTGGGCGTGCTGCCTATAACATGGCTGTAGCATCTGAAGTCAGCGGCAACTTAGATTTGGCACTCGAGTGGGCTACAAAATCCTGGAATGACTATGGTAACAAAAAGGCCCGTACGTACATTAACCTGATCAAGGCTCGGCAGAACGACGCACGCAAAGTGGATTCGCAGATGCCGGGGAAAAAAGTATAACCAAACCATGTTGCCGTGCAATCCGCTTACCACAACTTCCGACTATTTTACAACCAGAGCATTCACCCAGAATTGCTGAACATGGAGCAGCAGCGGAGGCGGCTGATGCGGCTGCTTGTGGTTTCCGGACTAATGCTTTTGGGCGTAGTGGCGCTTCAGGTTTATCTTTCCATTTTCGCGGTCACACTGTCACTGTTTATTCCTGTAGGGCTTTGGATCACTTATTTGGTGTTCAGGGTGCAGGTTTTTTTTAAAGAATTCAAGCCGCGCATAGTGTCGCTCTTGCTTGATTTTATTGACAACGATGTGAATTTTTCCTTCGACGGTTATGAGCCAAAAGGCTTTATACCGCCTGAAAAATTTCTGGAAAGCCGAATTTTCACTTCCTGCGACGACTTTTTTGGAGAAGATTTGATCCGAGGACAGGTGCGCGAAACGCCCTTTGAAGCATGCGAACTGCGCGTACGCGAGTTTTCCGATGTTCGGAATCGGCTCGACCTCGTTTTTTCGGGTATTTTCCTAATAGCCGATTACCAGCGATGGGACATGCATGGAAGTGTGCTTGGGCTCCCAGATGCTTACCGAAAATACCTGAGTCGCAGCGAACGGGCTTTCCACCTTGAGGGCGGGCGAAGGGTGCGCGAGGGAATTTTGCCCGATTTTGAGGTGTTTTTCGATACTTATGCCACCCCTGAAGTTAGGATAAAAGACGTAATATCGGAGGAGTTTCAAAAAGCAATCCTCCGTTTTAGACAGCATTTTCAAGATGTAAGTCGTGAAAAGGAAATTTATTTTTCCATCATTGGCGACAAAATCTATATCGCGCTAAGGCAAGATCGCGACCTGCTGGAACCTTCGCTGTTTGCCAATAACACGAGCTATGAAGTGGTAAATGAGTTTTATGAAGACTTGAAACTGCTCCTTGAATTGGTGATGGAAGTGGACGCTATGAATTGAAAAATCAATAAACATTGTCGCGGTGTTCACGCCTAAGCGACAAATGGCATATTGATTTTACAGCACAAATGGCTGACTCACCATAGAACCAATTCAAAAGTCTTGAAACCTATGAAACCCATTTTGCCTCTTCTGTTGGCAAGCTTAATCTTGCCTTTCTATGCAGCATCTTACCCTTCATCGTTGCCTTCCCCGACTGGCGACTTTTACCAAAAAGCAGATACAGATTCACTGCTTCGTTTGAGTTGTAGCATCAGCCTCAACTTCAATCTCAATAACAAGCGTGCCTCCAACTATTTCTTTAGTGCAGCAATAGGCGCTTCCTATCAGGTAAGCTGGAGAAAAAAAGGGTAGTCTATGGAGCGCGCAAAGGCGGCAACCTTCCCGAGAGTCTCGACCTGGAAGACCGCTTTCGAAAAGTACGTGGAAACAAGTTTGCCAGAGGCTATTACTACATCTCCAATGGCAATTTGTACATGCGACTTCAAGATCGGCGAAACCACAAACTTTTCGACTGGGTATTGGACATACAGAATGAAGGAGCAGCACTCAAACTTGATTATGTTACCAGCTATGATGCCCATGACGACGCTATGCACTCCTCAGGTTTTACCAAGAACTACGAGATGGACAATATCTTAAGTTACAACTTTACCTTCTACAAACTCGATAGTTTGACCATCCCTTTGAAGCGGAAGAGCAGCCCGTGTTTGGGGCTTCCGCCCACTGAGAAATGTAAGAATTGGTAACATAGCCCTCTGACCCCCAGCGATAAACACCTATTCCTGCCGTTAAACAAATCAAAAACAACACTACCGCTACGCATTTAACGAACTTTGCGGAGTTATCTCGCAAATTTTATCTGACATGCACACCGCTCGATTTCCACTTTTTTTGCTAATTGTTCTGTTAGCCTTTAACTGCAGCCCGGTAAAAACGCCAACAAAAACCAATTCAAAGACTCCTACTAAGCCAGGCACATACACAGAGGCTACCGCCACTCCTTTTCGTAAAAAAGTGGTAGACTATGGGAAAAAATTTGTTGGCACGAATTACAAATATGCTGGCCAAAGTCCCAAAACGGGTTTCGACTGTTCGGGCTTCACGAGTTATGTATTGAAAGAGTTTGGGGTAATCGCCTCGCCAGCCTCTTCGATTCAGGCCAGCGAGGGCCGCTATGTCGCGATTGGCAAAGCCATGCCTGGAGATTTGATTTTTTTTGGCGAGAGCAAAAATAAAATCTCCCACGTTGCTATGGTGGTGAAGCGTGGGTCGGATGGCATTACCTGCGTTCACAGTACTACTAGCAGGGGCGTTATTGTTGAAAACATCAGTCAATCTACTTACTGGCAACCTAAGATTCTGTTTGCGAGGGATGTTATTTCAGAAGATTGAGTTAAGATATTGGGAAATTTGGATATTAGGATATTTATCGAGATAATATCCAAATATCACCAATATTAATTAAAATCGGTCGCGAGCTTGTTCCAGCAAGCGCTGCATTTCCATCTTCCAGTCTCGACTGCTTCCCACAAAATTGTTGTGCATAAAACTGAAAATCAGCACTTTGCCGCTTTTGCAAATCAAGTAGCCACTCAAACAAGCTACTCCGCTCATGCCACCCGTTTTGGCAAAAACGTAAGGTTTTCCATCTTTGCCAGCATACCAATCCGAAATAGTGCCGTTCACGCCTCCTGCCGGGAAAAGAGACAAAATTCGCTCACGGGGTTGCTCTTTCCAAATTTTCAGAAGCACTTGGGCGATGCTCTGCGGGGTCATCAGGTTGTATCGAGAAAGGCCGGAGCCGTCTACCCAACGTGGCTTTTGTTGCAGCGATGTAAGCGAACTGTCGAGCATCCATTTTATCAGGGTGTCTTGCTTTAGCAGATCGAATTTTACGCCTGCACATACCAGCAGCATTTGCTCCGCGATGAAATTGTCACTTTGGTACATCATGCGGCGAAGGATGGTGTCTAAGGGCGTTGAATAGAGGGATTGCCACGGATAAGTGGGTAATTCAAGATAGGGGTGCTCCTCAGAAAAAATTTCAGGTACAGGTCGTTTGAGCGTGTCGCTAAGCAGCTCGCCAAGCAATGTAGCAGGGTTAGTATCTTCGAAGGTATCAAAGAAGGTATCAAAGCTTTTTGATGATGGGCGGAATGGCACTTTTCTGACTTCCTGATCCGCCAAGGAATCTACTGCCCAAGTATTGGCGTATTCATATCGTTTGACCTTAACTTGCTCCTCAATTTGAGCGCTTTCTCCCAAAGAAAAACGAAGAAAAAAAGTGGGTTCAACATGAAATTTGTAGTTGGGTTTCCCGCTCACTTGAAAACAGTTGCCATAGATTGGCATCGAACTCCGCTCAGGTTGGTATTCCTCATTATAATCATCCCATGCCCAGCCAGCACCAAACCGCCCTTCATCAAACCTGCGGTGGATATACAACAAGGATACCGGAGGGCGATAAAGCAATCGTCTCGCTTTCTGCCAAGCCTCAAATTTAGGATGTAAAAAAGTAGGGTCGCCAGTGCCTCGGAATACGATGGCATCTTCAGTATAAACATACTGCAATCCCGGCACCGAATCGCCCAAAACCTCCAAACAAGTCGCCAGCGTCAGAATCTTCGTGTTCGAGGCGGGTATGAAATAGTGATCTCCATTAAAATCGGCGAGCGTTTTCCCTGTGGCAGGATCAAGAAGCGTAAAACCAGTGAATGCTTTTGAAAAAACAGGCGAATTGGCCACTTCGCGCTTGATTTTCAGCGCAGCACGGGTGTCTCGGCTTTTGAAAACTGCGCAAGAAGGAAGCAATAATACCAGCAAAAGAATGAGCCGCATTGTCGGTTGTTTTAGTGGCTGTTAGGGGTGTTTCACGCAACGGCGCAACGGAAAAGTCAAATCGTTGCGCCCTTGCGCCGTGGCGTGAAACACCCCCAACAGCCATGTTCAAGCCCGTTTTTTCGCCAACTTACTATTAGAATACCCATACCCAAAGTATATAACCAAACCCGCCACCAACCAAATGAAAAACCCTAACCAACTCTTGGCCGGAATCTGCGCCATCATATAAAGGCAAGACACAAGACCCAAAATTGGAATCAGCGAAAGGTTGTGTTTAAATGCCAGCCAGGCCATTGTCAGACAAGTGAATATGAAAAGCCACATCGGGATTTTATGCTTGAACAGATGCCAGCCTGATTCATATTTAGCTTCCTCGGGCATCGGCAATGCTGCCACAGTTAGGTTGTAATCTTCTGCTTTCAAACCCTCCAAATAATCGGCGACTACCCCACCAACCCCTGCGAAACCTGCACTATCACGGACGGTGAGAAATCTTTGGACCCCTGGCATTTCCGACTCCGGAATGTTGTGTAGCAAATTTTCTACCCCATACATCTGGCGCTCATTGGCCAGCCATGCTTTTGTATCTGCCTCATAACGCGAAAACAAGAACGCAACACCGGCCAACAAACCAAGCGGGTAAATCCATTTGGCATTCATATAAGGGGTACGGAATTTTCCGCGCGGTGCATTGGGCTGCACCTGTAACTTCAACACGCCCCCGCACACAAGTACAAAGGCGAACAAGGTTCCCATACTACACAGATCAAGTACCGTGTCGCTGGGAATGAACAACATAGGCACCACCACGAAGAAACCGGTAACCACGGTTGCAAATGTTGGTGTGCGAAATTTTGGGTGGATGTACGAAAAGCGTTTGGGCAACAAACCGTCGCGGCTCATGGTCATCCAAATACGCGGTTGACCAAGTTGGAACACCAGAAACACACCCGCCATCGCCACCACGGCACTCACCGCGATGATGCCAGAAAACCATTTTAGGTTGAGTTTTTGAAAGACGTATGCTAATGGGTCGTTGACATCCAACTCTTTATAACTTACCATACCCGTGAGCACAAGCGCGATAATTATATACAGCACCGTGCAAATAATGATGGAGTACAACATTGCGCGAGGCAAATCACGCTGCGGGTTTTTACACTCCTCTGCGGTGGTCGAAAGCGCATCAAAGCCGATGTAGGCAAAAAACACCGACGACACCCCAGCCATGACCCCGCCAAATCCATTCGGCACAAAGGGGTGCCAATTGTCCACATTCACATACCCCGCTCCAACGATGATGACGAGTATCACGACGATCAGTTTCAGCACCACCATCAGGTTGCCAGCTGTTTTTGATTCTTTCATGCCAATATAGACCAGTGCGGTGATCAAAATAGACATCACAATGGCCGGAATATCCAAAATGGTACGCAAGCTGCCTATCCGGGGCGCTGACTGCCAGGCTTCATAAGATTCTTGTTGAGATTGAGAAAAATCGGCAACCGTTTTGCCGCCTTTGAGCATGGCCGAAGCTTCATCAAATCCCGCATGAGCAGACACATAATCTGTTGTAGCCCAAGCGGATATATGCCAGCCTGCGCTTTCGCACAAACCGGTGAAATAGCCCGACCACGACACTGCTACTGTTATGTTGCCCACTGCATATTCCATCACCAGCGCCCAGCCTATGATCCAGGCCATTAATTCGCCAAAAGCCACATAGGAATAGGTGTAGGCGCTGCCCGAAACAGGCACCATGGACGCAAACTCGGCGTAAGCAAATGCCGCAAAGCCGCAAGCCACCGCCGTGAAAATGAATAAGAAAACGACCGCAGGCCCGCCGTTGAAACTTGCCGACCCGATGGTGCTAAAAATACCCGCACCAATAATGGCTGCAATGCCAAATGCCGTCAGGTCTCGAACACTCAGGTTTTTGTCCAAGCCACCTGCGCCGTGGATTTCTTCGTTTTGCGCCGTATTAATGGCGTCGTCAATGGATTTTTTACGGAAAAGATTGTCAAGAAAAGCCATAAGGATAGGTTTAGGTTCTGCCGATTTGCGGGGCAAAGTATGGCTTTGTTCAAAAATCCTTACAGTTTCAAAGTGGTCTTTTGCAGGATTGATATTTCTGAGCCTTCCGCAACAAAAACTGAGGTAGGCAGGCCGGCCATTATTTCCCCAAAAGCCTTTCCGTACAAACTACCAAAGTCGCCGAAAATTTCGTGGGAGCGGACTTTATACACATCCCAGCGCGGGTGTTGTACTTGATATTCGTTGGTGCGGCCTTCGCCTGCCCGGGCATAGCCCCAGTAATGCTCCGTGATAAATTCTTCCTCGCTGTCAACGGAAATTGACTGTGCAAACGGTTCTGTTACAGCAGCCATTTTGTACCATCCTCCTTTAAAAAACGGCTTCCATTCGTACGAAATCAGATGCTGCTCCTCACTTAAATCCCAGGTATGGCGCATTCGATGGGTGTAATAACTTTCCCGATATACAACATTGGCAACCAAGGAGATAGCGGGCTTTGGCACAATTTCTTTGATAAAAACGGCACCCCGTCGCCACGCGTCCCCTACCCTTCTACGCACGTAAAAACGAAGGTTGGCCTCTTCAAAATCACGGTGAAATGGAATAGGTACACCCAACAATTTGGTCTTCAAAAACATAAATCCGACCAGACTGACGTAACATCGGCCCTGCCAAAAATCTAATTCGGTGCCAAAGGGAACAAAAGGTGCAAGCAACTCTGGTGGCACAACATAGTTTGCCATCAGGAGCTTGCGCCATTCAGCGGTGAGAAAGGCCATAACTTTAGTGATAAGTGGTAAGTGGTAAGTGGTAAGTGGTAAGTGGTAAGTGGTAAGTG
>CAZPTQ010000175.1:0-10783 GCA_964589365.1 uncultured Saprospiraceae bacterium | reverse complement strand
AACGATTGGACAATATGCAGCCCCGTTATTCGGCATTGCAATTTTACTCGCAACAGTGGTGGGTACTATGGGGGTGCATTCTATAAATTAGGGCGAAATCGTAGTGACAAGGCATTTTCAATTTCCGAATGTAAATTTGAAGCCAATCGAAGTGCAGTTTTTGGAGGGGCAATGACTATTTATGAACCCTCTGATACTGTAAGAATTACTAATTGCACATTTGTTAGAGATACAGCCTTAGAAACTGGTGGAGTATTTCTTTGGTCTGGAGATACAAAACATTCGTTATGAAATTGATGGCTGCACATTCACGGCCAACCACGTAAACAATAGTTCTGGAGGAGGGCTAGAACACTTTTTTCCGGGTTATACACCTGTGGAAAAAATCGAACTAATCGTTAAAAAAAGTCGATTTTTTCTTAACAAAAGTGGTGGTGGAGGGGGAATTGCATCTTATATTCTCTCTGATTTGGGCTTGTACAATTTACTGATAGATGAGTGCCTTTTTGAAAGCAATTATTCTCAAAATGGGGGTGCGGGGATACTTAGGAACGGTGTCAAAATAACTTTCCAATTTCAGGCCAATTATTTTGGCGTTAGCCAACTATCTTTTGAGGCGAATAGTGGAGTTATTTGCCGCTGTACCGATAAATTTGCGCATTCAATTGCTGGCTGCGAATGGCCGCTCCGTTTGGGAAGGCAACACTAAAATCTCAGCCTCCTCTCCAAGCGTCTTTAGTATCCCTTCAAATAGATTGAGTCCAAGCTTGTACTATTTGCAAGTAATGGATGAGTCCGGTCGGTCAAAAACGGGGAAAGTGGTCATTACATACTGATGGCTGATTTCTCTCGAATAGAAGGAAGGTATTTTGGAGGCTACTTCATGTAGCCTTCTAAATGCCTCTGTCAATTCCGCCCACGTCCGCCGCCCCCATGCACCACACTCAGCTTCTTTACTTCGGCTTTACCGTTGCGCTTGTCCTCCAGGCGTACAAAGTACATTCCTTCCGAAAGCCCGCTCACACTAAAGTAGAAGGCATTGAAGCCCGGGTGTACCGTTTCGGTACGGGCGGCGATGAGTGTGCCGCCTAAGCCGTGCAACGTGAGGTAGGCCTCGAAGGCTTCGCCACGATTTTCGTACGCCACTTCAGTAGAAATACTGGCTGGGTTGGGGTAAAGGCTCATCGGTCGGAAATTGTCTACCACGATTTCCGCTCCGCCCCATTGGCAGTCGGGGTCCACGCGGTAGTCTCGTCCCACCAATTTCATTTTGTCGTAGCCGTCGAACATCGTTTGCTCCATCACATAGGGGTTGGCGCCGAGCCAATCCTGGAGCAGGGTAGCAAATATCCGACGATAGTCGAATTGCATGGTTTTCAATTGATTGTCGCTCGTCAAGTTGTACAAATCCGGGTTGGTTCCGTGCACACCCGGCTTCACATCCTTCCCAAAAACCAACATTGGCGAGAGGGTGCCGTGGTCAGTGCCAAAGGAGCCGTTTTCTTTTACGCAACGGCCAAATTCGGAGAAGGTGCAGCCCAACACATTGTCTGCCAAGCCCAGGCCCTGAAGGTCGTCCAGGAATGTTTTGACCGCGTTTGCCAGTTGGCCCAACAAATTGGCATGGGCGCCCAGGCTGGTGTCTCCCGAATCTACCTGAGCCGAGTGGGTATCGAAACCGCCTATTTGGCAAAGGAAAATTTTTGTCTTACAGCCGCCCTTTATCATTCTTGCCACCGTTTTCAGTTGGGCGGCCAACGAACCGGCAGGGTAGGTTGTGATTGAATTTGAACCGGCATTGAACACGTCGGTGATGCGTTGAGCATAGAGGTTGATGCTGCGCTCAACACCCATGATATATTCCAATTCTACGCCGTGGTCGCTGTCAGGCACATTCATGATCGGCGCTCCGCCGATGGTCTGGATGAGTGAATAAAATCCAGAGGGGTCTTGACCGCTGATGTTGATGACGTTTTGGTGTTCTGTATCTGTGTGAAAGCCGAGGGAGGAGGTTGGGTCGCCGACTTGGATTCCCAGAGGGTCAACCATATCTGCCACAGGCACCCCTTCAATATGTGGGTAAAAAGACTGCAAAGCGCGGCCCATCCAGCCCGAAGTGAGGTTGTTGAGGCCAGTGGAACCGCCTCCACCAGAGAGCCAAAGGTCAGTGCCTTTAAAATGGCTTTGGTTCATGCTTAGATAACCAGCGTCTTGCACCACCGTGAGCCAGCCTCGGTCGTAAAGGTCCTTCATAGCGGTCATGGCAGGGTGAAGGCCTGCTTGATCGGCGGTGGGGAGGGTGGTGTCAATCGGGATGAATGCCCCGGTGCCGGAGTCGTTTATCTTGGTGGTGGGCCGAAGTTCAGCGTAGCGGTCATAGTTGGCCGCAGGGATGATCATGTTGAGGCCGTCGTTGCCGCCCTTGAGTTGTATGAGCACAAGCGTGCGGTCTTGCACCCCGTCGCAAGAACCAAGGACGCTGGCGATGCGGCTGTTGGCAAAAGGGCGCATCGAGAAGCCGTTCACGGCAAAGGAAGTGACCCCGGCGGCAGGGAGTAGGCGGAGGAAGTTTCTTCTTTTCATGTTAAAGTCGAAATCTATAGGCGTTTAGCAACTTGTTGAGAAACAAAAAGCGGAAAAATGGGGCAGGGGCGGATACTTTGATGCGTAAAGGTTGAAATAAGGCGGGATATTTTTTCAAGTTTTTTGAGCGTGTTCAGAAAAGTGTGGCACACCTCGCAAACCATGTTGATTACCAATATTCTATTTAGGTGTGCCACACTTTCCTTTAATCAAGGCCTTCTCGTCCCTCCCAGCTTTCGAATCTTGATTTCGAGGCGATTGTTTTGCTGGTGTTCCTCATCGGAACATTCGGCGCTTTCGTTGCAGTGGTTGCGGAGTTGGGTCTCGCCCTTTCCAAAGGCATTGATGCGGCCTTCGTCAATACCTTTTACCACGAGGAAAATTTTGACATTTTTGGCGCGTTCATCCGTCAAGATTTGGTTTAAACGCGCATCACCACGCACGTCAGTATGGGCCGCCAGGTCAATTTCCATATCTGGGTAGGTTTTCATCCATTCGATTACATTATCCAAATGGCGTACCGCGCCTTGATTGAGGGTTGCTTTGTTGTACTCATAAAAAATCTTGTCCAGAATGAACACCGAACCTTCCATCAAACCACTTGCAAGCGGCATGGCTTCGGCAATGGTTACGCCTTCCTCCAAAGGTTTTAAGCGCACCTCTTCGTAGGCTGCTGCTCCTCGGCCTGCCGTCAACCGGAACGTCTCGCTGCGAAACCCGCCTTTTTCAACCTTGGCAATCCATTCGCCATCGCGGGGCAGACAAATGTCGAACTCGCCATTGCGCGTGGTACGAGCAGTTTCTATCATCCCTGAAGTACGGTGCTCAAAGCGGACACTTGCATTGGCAATACGTGTGTTGAATTCTGTTGTGAGCACTATTCCGCCAGAACGCAGACAGGGCGGGGTTTCTTTCATCCTGAAATTCAGGTTCAGCTCATCGTCCGAGTCTGCCACCAAAAAGCGGTCGCGCGAGGTATAGCCCTTGGCACTTACCATCACGAGGTAGTTTCGGTAGCGGGTAAATTCCGTCTGGGCAGCGCCTGCGGCATTGGAAAAGAGATCGGGTTTGCCCATATCTTTTGCGTCTTTGCGCACCAATTGGAAAGTGAAAACATCGGGTTTGTCGGGCAGTGCGATATAGTCGAATTCGTAAAAGTCATTGTTGCCAGCAATGAATCCATCGTCTGTTGGCTGAAAAATGCGAATTTCTGCCCCTTGAAGTGGCAATCCTGTTTTTTCGTCAATCACACTGATATGCGCCCGGTTCACTTCGGGCTTGCCGGTGCCACCAAGTCCGCTTGAGGCGAAAAACTGAAAAATATCAGATTTTCCATAAGTCTGGTCCTTGCGTTCGCTGGCAAAAAAGCCACTGTGTCCGTCAGGGTCTGTTATGAAACTAAAGTCGTTTTCAGGGGAGTTGAATGGTTCGCCGAGGTTGACTACTTCCTTTTCCTCGCTGCGTTTCAACGGGTCGTTCACAAAATAAATGTCCATGTTGCCCATCGTGTTCGACCGGCCATTGGAGGAAAAAAACAGTGAGCCGAAGAAACTCATGAAGGGGAACAACTCCTGTTTTTCGGAATTGATGCTCGGGCCCAGGTTGATGGGTTCGCCCCAACTGCCTTCGCCCAAGTGCTCCACGGCGTACAGGTCGAAGCCGCCTTCGCCACCTGGCATATCGGAGGCAAAGAAAAGCCACTTCTCATCGGGGCTGAGGCTTGGGTGCATACAGGAATAGTCGTCGCTGTTGAAGGGCAAATCAACCGGCGGAGTCCAGTCTGGAAAGCCGTACTCCATTTGATAGATTTTCATGGAAGCTTTACCGCCTTTCCCACCGCGCAGTACCCCGTTGTCATTGTTATTGCGGGACACAAAAGCGGTTTTGAAATCACGGGTGAAAGCCGCAGGGCCTTCATGGAAATCAGATTTTTTGCTCGCGTTAAATTCGAATCTTGCCGGCCCGACGAGCGCACCCAAGCGGTCGAATGTAGAAAGGTAGTGCGCTTCGTAGGGTTCGCCTGTACGCTCGCTCCGGGGGGCTTTTTTGCCGCGTGCCGACACGAACAAGATGCCGTTGTCGTAAAAAACGGGAGCGTAATCAGTGCCGGGGAGGTTGAGTGCTTTGGTGTTTTCCAAGCGGACGGGGAATCGGCGGTCGTCCTTTTCCCGAAACCGGTCTTTTGATTTGCTTTTGGAAGAGCCTGAACCTTGAGCCGAAACGGCCAGAACGAGCAATAACAGCGGTAGTGTAAGGATTAGTTTACGTAGCATTTTTTGCAAAATAATGGTTGATGGATGATGGTGTGGCACGGAAAATAAAGCCCGTGCAAGTGTTATGTGGATTACGAGCATGTTGGGGATTTTCTGCTGAGGGCAGAAACGAGTGCTTTTTTTGACAGTTTCTACGTTTTTGAAGGAGCATAGTTGAGATTAGGTGACTGAAAAAAGGTGAAAAATGGCGAAAAAAGAACCGTTTTTGACTCAGTGAGAAAATTCCCAACATACTCTAACGCTGGCGAAGGTATGAGGATTGCGTAATTTGAGGGGTAGGGTAGGGAAGGTTAACAATTCCTTCTGTTGGCGTTTGGACTAACGTTACACCCCCTCCTTTCGCCGCTCCTTTGCCAATTCGATACCCGCAGCCCCAAGCGAATTCCGAAGCGCTTCGTAGAAATGGTTGAGTGTATCATCGTGGTGCTGGCCAAGCGTCCACACTGCAATTTGGGTTTTCATGTCGTCACGGCTAATGCCAGCCACTTTAACGTCTACTCCCTTGTCAGTCAAGGCATGTGGGCATTGGGCAGCCGCTTCTTTGGCAGCCAGTTGAATTTTTTCCAAGGAGGTATTTGCCTGGAGCAGGAGCGAGATTTCGGCCTGCACCTCGCTGTTTTCAACAATGTTTTCGATGGGGCCTTCGGTCATTTTTCCATTGGGGATAATGATTTTTTTGCCCGATGGGGTTTTCAAAATGGTGCTGAAAATTTGAATCTCCTCCACTTTCCCGGTCTTGTCGGCCACCGTGAGATGATCACCGACTTTGAAAGGTCGAAACAAAAGGATGAGCACACCGCTGGCGAAATTGCCAAGACTGCCCTGCAAGGCCAAGCCAACCGAAAAGGCAATGGCAGAAAATATGGCAATGAACGAGGTGGTGGCGATGCCAATGGTGCTGGCGACCATTAGCACCAGCGCGACCTTCATTGCAATATCGGCCATTGAAGTAAAGAAAGGCCGCAAACCTTCGTCTACTCGACGGGCACTAAGGAAGTGGTCAAACCCTCGTGTGAGCCGACGGATTATCCACAAGCCGCCAAAAAGAATGACAAATGCTGCAAGGGTTTTGGGCCCGTAGTTCAAGGCTATTTCTAAGGCTTTGTCTAGGATTGCTTTTGTGTCCAAAGTGATAATTTGTTCTTTTGTACAATCCTATAAGATTTCAAAAACCTTATAGGATTCTTGTATCAAGTTATTGTCGAAAGTGATAGTTTCACTATTATTGGGTTACATAATAGCCTCTCTAATCCTGACCAATCCTTCCAATATCCTTTCCAATTCGGTGATTGGCAACATATTCGCCCCATCTGATTTTGCCTCGGAAGGTCTGGGGTGAGTCTCAATAAAAAGCCCATCTGCCCCCGTGGCGATGCCCGCTCTGGCAATTGTTTCGATAAGCGCGGGACGACCTCCCGTGACACCGCTGCTTTGATTCGGTTGCTGGAGGGAGTGTGTGCAATCGAGCACCACAGGTACACCGAAAGAACGCATGACAGGGATTCCCCGAAAATCTACGATAAGGTCCTGA
Organism: uncultured Saprospiraceae bacterium; assembly: GCA_964589365.1. Classification (GTDB taxonomy): domain Bacteria; phylum Bacteroidota; class Bacteroidia; order Chitinophagales; family Saprospiraceae; genus M3007. The sequence goes on along the minus strand of CAZPTQ010000175.1, from coordinate 4,396 downwards.
TAGCCAAAAGTGGTGCCGCGCTCGGTGAGCATAATGTTCGGATTGCCTTCTTCGCGCACTTTTTCAGCAGCGAAATGCATGGCCTCTGGGCTGACGAACTGGCCTTTTTTTATGTTTACGACTTTCCCGGTTTGTGCGGCAGCAACGAGCAAGGAACTCTGGCGACAAAGGAAAGCAGGGATTTGAAGCACGTCCACAAATTGGGCGGCAAGCGCAGCCTCGGGTTCCGTGTGAATATCGGTAGTAGTGGGGATTTGAAAACTTTCTCCTATTTTTTTAAGAATATGAAGGGCCTTTTCATCGCCGATGCCGGTGAAAGAATCGCGTTTGCTTCGGTTTGCTTTGCGGTATGAACCCTTAAAAATATAAGGGATACGCAGGCGTTGGCAAACTTCGTTGACGTGGCCAGCGATGTCGAACGCCATTTGTTCCCCTTCAATGGCGCAAGGGCCAGCAATTAGGAAAAAATTGTTGGAATCGGTATTTTGAAGGTTGGAAAGACCGAGCATAGAATATTGAGATATTGAGATATTGATATTGTCGAGTTTGCCATCAGTGGCATCCTAAAATGATTGCGTGACTAATTGTGGCCCAAAGGTCGAAAGACTTGAAAATATGCAGGTGGAAATTGCCCAAAACCTTTTCTTTGGCGAGACAATTGCTTTGTAATTACTCGGACAAATTCATCATTCATCATTCATCATTCATCATTGTTAGTTCATCGTTCCACATGAAGTCACATCTCGAAAACTTTTTTCAAACACTTGAGCATCAGCCACTCACGCAAAATGTTGCCATCCCGCCAAGGGCTGAAACGCATCGCTTGGCCGACGCGCTGTTCTTGTTCCTCTTCCCAATGCTGAGCGAAGAACCAAAACCTGCGCGGGTACAATACGCGCTGCTCCGCCATGATTTGATGAAGCTGCTTTACCCACTTACCAAAGACGCTGGCGAATCGGTTGGGGCCATCGCCAATGGCTTTTTCGATCAATTGCCTGAGGTGTACGAAATGTTGCTCGAAGATGCTCAAGCCTTCTATGATTTCGACCCGGCTGCTACCTGTACGGAGGAAGTAATCGCCGCATACCCAGGGTTTTATGCCATTGCAAACTACCGTATTTCCAACCTGCTTCATCGCTTGGGAGCACCATTGATACCGCGTTTTTTTGCCGAATATGTGCATGGAAAAACGGGCATTGACATTCATCCGGCAGCCACTATTGGCCGCTCGTTATTTATTGACCACGGCACGGGAGTCGTCATCGGGGCTACGGCCGTTATTGGCAATAAGGTTAAAATCTACCAAGGGGTTACGCTTGGGGCTTTGCAAGTGGATAAGTCGCTCGCCAACGTTAAACGCCATCCGACCATAGAGGACAACTGTGTGCTCTATGCCAATTGTACCATCCTTGGCGGACGGACTGTGATCGGGCACGACTCGGTTGTTGGCGGGAACTCATGGCTGACAGAAAGTGTGCCGGCCTATTCAGTGGTACTACACCAAAGTCAGGTAAAGGTGCGGACACGGCCTTTTGATGAGCCGGTTAATTTCGTGATATAAAGGATATTAAACCGCAAAATTTAAAACTGTGAAGGGTTTGACCTTGAAAAAGAAACAATTTACGCCATCTTCGAACCCGGGTGTTCGGTTTTAAATTTTGCGGTTCTCCGGTTTTAAATTTTGCGGTTTTTTAATACCTCCTGATGCACCCCCCAAACTTGCGGAATCAGCATCTGCGAGCCATCGTTCACAATCACAAAATCGGCCAATTTTATTTTCTCTTTCTCTGGCAATTGCCCATTCATTCGCGCACGTACTTGCTCCTCCGTAACACCGTCGCGTTCCATTACCCGCCTTATGCGCACATCTTCCGGAGCAATCACCACGATTAAGAAATCGAGTTTCAGGTGAGCTCCGCTTTCTACGATTAAAGCCGCTTCTTTGAGGGTATAAAAGAAGCCCAGTTCGGCCTGGTGCTCGTGCCAGTCGAGGCTTTCGGCCTCCACCGCAGGGTGAACGAGCGCATTGAGCGCGGCGAGTTTGGCGGGATCGGAAAATGCGATTTTCGCCACAAAAGGTCGGTTGTACTCCCCGTCAGGCGTATAGGCCTCCGACCCCAAAATATGGACGATGCCTTCGCGCAGTTGAGGGTCAAAGCTGACCAGTTTTTTCGCCCAGATGTCGGCGTAGAAAATCGGGATGCCCAACGCCTCGTGGAAAATGCGGCAGACGGTGCTTTTGCCGCTCCCAATGCCGCCTGTGATGCCGACGCGGGGGATGGACTTTTGCCTGCTGAAAGTTGGCTGTTGGTTTTTCAAGAGAATTTATCGGTAGGTATTTTTTTCGGGAGACTGACGTGTATCAAAGAGGTAGGTGACATAAAGATTGGAACCCTCTATACGGTAATACATTCTGTGGTGTTTGCCCAGTAGTACAAATCGAAGAGTGCTAAATCGTTTGGATTTTCTCCCAATCTCCGGCTGATGGGCAACAAATTCAGCCCTATTAAATGCTTTAAAAACGAATCTTTGAGCGGTATCAGCCCCAAACGCATCTTGGAGATACAAAGCGACATCAAATAGTTCGATGAGGTCTTTGTTCAGCCATGTGACAGTTTTTGGTTGAGCCATTGTACTACGAGTTTTTTGGCCTCAGGCTGAGGGATCAGATTGTTTTCATCAAGTGTCATTTTAATCGCCTCTCCTAAAGCATTAAACTGGTCATCACTCATATGGCTTTCAAAATCGTCGTCCGCAGCACTATACCAGGCTACAAACGTTTCAAAATCTTCAATGGAATCGAAAGAAATTGCTTCACCTTTTTTGATCTCTTCAATAGACCGCTCCAGCTTGTTAAGGTGTTTGCCACCTGATTCGCCGGGCTGTGCAGGCTCTAATTTCGGTAACACACTAATAAGCAAGTTAGGCTCATCTTCCTCATGGCCGATAAAGGCTTTGATTTTGTCAATAAAGCCAGCATTGAGCTTATGTAGTGGAACAGAAAATGTTGCAGACACCATTTGTTGGAAAATTTTCACAAATATAAGGAATTAGGCAGGAATAACAATGTAGAATTTTGAGAAAATACGGCATTTTCCGCACAGCAGTTTTAAAGAAAGGCCAAGTGGGCGGAGCAGAAAGTACGCGTAAAACTTCTCCCAAAGAAGCATCCTCGTCCAAAAAACGAAACACGAGTGGTGCTGGGAGTTTTTGAAACAGCTGGCTAAAAAAATCTTTCCCAGAAACCGACCCTTCGCGCAGCACGCTCAACATGATGGAATCCAGTACGCGAAAACCCCAATGAGACTGCAACACCTTAGGTGCGGGCGAGCCAGTTTTTTCCCAGGCATCCACAAAAGCACGGATTTTGCGCTGTGTGCGGAGGAATGCGTAGCCGCTCGAAGCCTTCACAAACCCGCCCGCCGTGCCGATGTTTATCACCCGACCTGACCCTTTGGGAGAAAGCGGAAAATCTGTCATAGGTATCACGCCAAACTCTTCCTCTTCCACAGCGTAATCTTTGATTCTCAACACTTCAGTGATGTATCGGCGCAGTTCGGCATCGTACTCCTCAGCGGGACAAAGTGCCGGTGAAAACACGGTAAACTCTATCAAAGCGCGGGTTTCTGAAAACGGCAGCACATAGACAAAGCGTGTGTCACCATCCTGTTTCAGGCGATAATCCATAAAGGTTACGGCAGCAGGGTCGAAAGCGGGGGAGGGGGTTTCGATAACCCAGCCTTTGAAATGCTGGAGGAGAAACGATGAACGATGAACGATGAACGATGAAGGGTTGCCATCTACTGTGTATTGAGTGCCGTCAATTGTGTACCGCATGGAATTAAAAACCCAATCTCCTTGGAAATCACCGGCATCTGTTTTCACTATTCCGTTTTGGGCATCAATGTCAAGGATATTGGCGGTGATTCTTTGGACGTTGGGGTGCTTTGCCAGCTCCATTTTTGCCCAGTTGTAAAAATCCAAGCCGCGAACCATGTGGTACTGATACGGTGCGATGTCCAGCATTTTTGCAAAATGATCTCCGAAAAACAAACATTGATCCCAAATTTTGTGGCCGACAGGTGGAAGCGGCTCGCCTTCTTTTGCCCAAAAACACCAGGTGCGGTCGTTCCGCGATTTGTCGTCGCGGTCAATCAAAACGATTTTTTTGTCCTGAAAAAAAGGCCGCTTTGCACATTCGAGTGCGAGGGTAAGCCCGGAAAGGCCAGAACCGGCAAGGAGGAGGTGGACGTTTGTCATTGGGTCATTAAGTCATTAAGTCATTAAGTCATTGGGTCATTGGGTCGTTGGGTCATTGGGTCATTGGTCATTGGTCATTGGGGTCATTGGTCATTGGGTCATTGGTCATTGGTCATTGGGTCATTGGTCATTGGTC
>CAZPTQ010000174.1:0-10788 GCA_964589365.1 uncultured Saprospiraceae bacterium | reverse complement strand
CCGACACATCGCCATCGCTTGACCCCGTGTAGCCCGCTACGGCAAAGCCGCCATCAATGGTTTGTTGGATGGAATAGGCAAATTCCTCAGAAGTCCCTCCAAGCGCCTTCTGCCATTCAATGCTCCCAACATTGTTTAACTTTACAACCCATATATCCCATGAGCCATGATTGCCCGTCACGTCACCGTTGTTAGAGTAAGTTTGACCTGCTACGACATACCCACCGTCGTCACTTTGTTGGATGGAATAAGCTGCTTCTGTGGAATTGCCACCAAGGCACCTCTGCCATTGAAGCTGGCCGGTCTTGCTGAGTTTTACGACCCAAAGGTCTCCGCCACCGTGGTTTCCAAAGACATCGCCATTATTGGAGCTCGTAAACCCGGCTGCTATGTACCCTCCATCACTACATAGATTGATGCAGTGCAGTGTTTCAGATGCTCCCCCCCCAAGGGATTTTTGCCATTCGATATTGGGCTGGGCAGAGAGCATTATTGATAGGGCACAAGTGGGGAGAAGTGAAAGCAATAGTTTCATAATCAATGTTTTAATGCGTTAGGTTTACGTTTGCGAAACCTTGAAGGTTTCGTAAACGTAACCGCCAGTTTTATGCGATAGGGGGAGTATCCTTGTTATTCGGGCTTCACAATCTTAAAGGTCTGGATTTGGCCTAAGCCTTCGAGACTAAGTATGTAAAATCCAGGTGGAAGGTTTTCGACCGGGAATGATATTGGGTTCTGGACCGCTTCGAATATGCGCTTGAGCACCGTTTGGCCATTTGTATTCAAAACACTTATGGTTAAGTTTTCTTTTTCGCAAAGTGGCTTTGGCATGAAGATGTGTATTGCCTCTTTGACAGGGTTTACCACTGTAATAGACTCGGCGAAATGATTATTATATTTCAGCAACCCTTCTGTATTTGGGGCTTGAAATCCGTTGACCATTTTGGCAGTTAACATGGTGAAAATATACCCGGGCGCCCAGTTTATGATAGTGTTTTTACAAATATTGACGGTATTGTTAATGGGATCGTAGGTTAAATCTAATCTGCCAAGCGGCGGTTGAGGTATTCCATTGACTAGCCTTCTTATGTCGAAAGTTGCTTCGATTAGCTCAATAATTGGGACATTGATAGTAGGATATGCACCATCTTCTTTTCTGGCCGCCACCAAATCTGGCCCATAAGTAGGACGCTTGATTACAGGCGCTCCACCTTCATTTAGGCCAAACTCGAAATAATTCGCAATAGCCCCAAGCCCAACTCCTGATTCTACTTTAAAGCCGACCCAGTCATAGTTTTCAAACAAGATTGGCTGACAATAAGGGGCCGGATCAGGGTTGTTAGGCGTTCGCCCACCCAACACCAGGTCAAGGATTACGCCTATTGGTGGCCCCGTATAAGCCTCGTACTCACTGGGGGTTCCATCGCTGCAATTCGTAGCAATCGAAAATTAGTATTTTGTAAGGTATTGCAAGTTTGAAACCGTAAAAGTGTCGCCGGGCACATTGGTAAAGGTTTCTAAGTACGTCCAAGTAGTAGAACTTTCCTCTTTCTTAAACACTTTAATGGTATGAATAGCCCCAAGCCAAGCAGGTTGCCAGGCCAGCGAAACAAAGTGAATCCCAGCATTGGTCATTCGAAAACTGTCTGGAGCTGGGGCGTCGCATTGCTCCGATATTCGGGCATTACCATTAACGAAGCTCGGTTCGATAGAAGCATGCAGCGGCATGAAGCCGACCATAAGTGCGACGAAAAGCACGAGTTGTGTTAGATTTTTTGCCATAATCTTGTGTTTTAATGGATAAACAGTAAAATTCGGGGTAAAGGTTGTTTCTTCGACCCTTTAAATTCTATAACACTATTTGATGGTTATTTACCTAATAGCATGGAGCAAAGTAACTTCTTCGAATTGGTCAAAACCTTAGACGCTGCCAAAATTCAACAAATTCGACAATTTGCAACCATTTCTTTCTTCAATCATGGCAGGTTCAGGACAGAGGTTATCTCGCTTCTAGAACTTTGTTTCAAGCATGTTTCAGGCGAAACCCGGCAAACACTAGAAAAAAAGTCCGTTTATGCGTCCATATTTCCGGAGCAGCAGTTCAAAGAAGGGAAATTGGAACAGGTGATGGCTGCAGCGCACAAAGTGCTCCGAAACGGCCTGCTGGTGATGTGTTATTTCTGGGAAGAGAATGCGTTTTATCAAGCATTTGATTTTGCCAAGATTGCGAGTTCCAATGGTATGGACACCCGTCAACAACAATTACTCACTCGCCTGAAAAAATCGCAAAACGAGGTTTTCCCAAAGAATGAGGCCCATTATTTAAAACAATTGCTTTTAGAGGATTCGATTCATGATATCGAAAGCCTTCACAATCAGGTACGGGGCGACCTGAACATTCCCAACGTTCTCCAGGCATTGGACCAACATTATCATTTAACTCGTTTTTCCCGGCTCAACCGTTTCCTCCTACAGCAAAAAGCCGCCAGTCTGAATACCCCGGAAGTCATTCAACGCATGCTAGCCGAAACCAAGATTCCTGAGCGATATCTAAGCGAATCGCTCTTAATACGAATCAATTATGAGATTTTTAAGTTATTGGGAAAACCAATTCTGGAGCCTTCTGATATCCAAATGTTGTTTGATTTGCTACTACAACACGAAACCAAAATTGACCCGATAAGCCTTCGGGAATTTCACACTTACTTGAGGAGTTTTTGCGTGTTGGTTTCTAATACGTTTTTTGACAACGAAGAAATTCGGCTGACACTCTTTGAACTTTACAAAGACAATTTGGCCCGTGGGTACCTGCACGTTGAAGGTAAGATGACATCCCCAACCTATTTGGCGGTTTCGGTCTCCGCCATTCGGGTAAAACAACTGGATTGGGCCTTGCATTTCATCGAAAGCCACAAACATGAGATAATTGGCGAAAACGAGACACAGGATATCTTTCGTTTCAATATGGCCATCTACCTTTTTGGGGCTGGAAGGTATGCTGAATGTCTCGACTCTATTCCAGCCACTTCCCCTTTGGTTGACTACCTTTTGAACGGCAAACGTTTAGAATTGAAAGCAATGTACGAATTGCGTTCGGATCTTTTGCCCTACAAACTGGATGCGTTCAAGATGTTTTTGAGCCGAACCTCCCCCAAACTGCTCTCTGAAACCCAAAAAAGGAGCAATCAGGATTTTGCCAACCTGCTTCTCCAGCTTATTCAATCCCCTCCAGACAGTACGGACCGGGCACAGCGTTTGTCCAAGCGCATTCAAGAGAAGAAACAGACCGTCGAATGGCGCTGGTTGCTCGAAAAAGCGAAAGCCCTGAAAAAAGGCTAGCGATGCACATCTGCCCCCTTATCTCATCAACACCATCTTCCCAAACCCATGCTTGAAAAACCCATCTGCCGCATCGTTTTCGAAAAGGTCAAAATCTACGCCGTCGAATTTTTTCGCCACAATCCGGTAGAGGTACACCCCGTTCGCGAGTTGGTCGCCGTATTCGTCGCGGCCATTCCAGCAAAAATCGCTCCGATGGGTGCCGGGTTTTAGGGGGCCGAATTCCTGTTCTGTTATCTCGCGCACCACGCGCCCGCTTACGGTCATGATCTGAATTTTGAAACGGGCAGGCGGCTCGCTACCTGTAAGGGTGTACACGAAACAGGTCGAGCTGGAGAATGGGTTGGGGTAGTTTAAAACGTTTGACAAGGATGATTTTGTAATGATCTTGAAGGTCACCGACCAATCCAGTGCCGCGCTTTCGTTGCCCGATGCGTCGCGGCCATTTACCATCAACCGATACTCGCCATCTTGCAGGAACATGGGTCGCCATTCAAGTCGGGCGAGGTTTTTCTTGGGCAAATTGGAGGCATCGGCAGGGAAAAAAAGCAAAGCGGGGTCATTGGGGGAGAGCATCTGCTGGGTACCGTTGGGCATTGCCAGGGTCAGCGTAAAAGTGCCGGAATCCGACAGGGCCAGATAACTGTTTTCGTCCTTGAGCGTGATGACTACCAATGGTTTGGGCGAAATGAGGTCGCCGTCCAGGATATGCTGGCCATCGAAGGTCACGTCGAGCAAAGGGTTGCGGTTGTCGCGGCCCACAAAAAAGTCGCGCAGCAGCACATTGTTGTAGTGCAACAGCTCCGGTTGGTCATTGGCGGGGTTGGCTTCTATGAGCAAGCGTTGCGAGCCTTGAAGCGATAGGGTAGGGGTCGAGAAGTTGGCGTGGAGCGAATCCCCGACAGCGAGGGGTTTTAGTTTTTGGAGGAATTCTCCTCCTGTTCCTGCCTGATTTTCAATCCTGAATTTGAACAAAAGGCTGTCGAAGGCTACTTCCGAAATATTTTCAAAAGCGATAGAGGCCCGAAGTGTCTCTCCCTGTTGCAGGGTATCCCGTTGGAAAACGAACTGCGCCGCCGGGTGCAAAGCCCCTTCTGGAACGGGGTCAAAAAGCACCCTTGCAAAAGCCAGTGTTGTGGCCGTCCGAGTAAGCGTATCGCTCATTTCATAGCGCAGTTTCAAGTACGGAAATGCTGTTGCTGAAAGCAATTGCAACGAAGTGTCGAATGTGTTTTCCAATCGAAACAACAAGGAATCGGGCTGGCCTTCGCGCACAGCCAACACGGACAATTTGGCCGCGTCGGAACCATCGTCGAACGCTCCATGCTGCCAATGCAGCGATTTCCATGCTTTCACCGGGCCGATGGGCGGCGTTTCCAATTGTCCCACCGACCACTTGGCGGCAAAATTGGCGCGGATATCCACCACCAGCGTCGGGTCGTTCATCACGGAGTCGAGTGCGGGGTAAGACGGGACGTTTTTCCTAAAAACAAAGCCGTATGCGGGCGGCGCGGTGCTGAAGTTTGTCGTTTGCCGAATCGTTTTTGCGCCTTGGCTTTCAAGTACTTGGAACAAGTTTTTTCCTTGTGATACAGAATCTTTTGCCCACAAATGAGGCGCGTAGCCCAGCGCATCGGTGGGGGTGTTGAAAGCCAAAAGCCCGGCGTAATACCCGTTCGGGATGCCCGTTTCTACAAACTGCATCAACTTTTGCCGTTGCAGGGAATCGCGGGTATCAAACCAAAAAAACACGTAATCTTTTGTCGGGTTGTGGTTGAATGGCCCCCCCACTGGGTTGTGTAACAAGCGACCCGTGTTCGGGTCGGCCACAATAAGCACCACCCCCCGAGAAATACCCACCTGATTCCAGCCATAGTCGCCCAAAAAGTTCTCGTACAGACTGTTTTGAAGACCGGGATAGCGGTTCACGCCCCGGTAGGCTACCTGTACGGTGATGAAAGAAGCGTTGTTTTGAAACTCGATTTGGCGCGTGGTATCATTGGCCTGCAGGTTGGCAAACTGGTCATCGCGGTATTGCCCAAAATTTGATTGATTCCAACCGGGACTGCTGTTTGGCAGATAGATAAAGGAGCGTGCGCGCCAAAGCGGTTCGCCGTTCACCAGGCTGTCGCGGGCCACGCGCCAATGGTACACCACACTGTCTTTTAGCACAATAGAAGGGTTCCAGCGCAGAAGTCCGCCGCGCTCGGTCATCTCGGTTGACTTTTTAAAAGGGCTGTCGAAGGTTTCGAGGGTATCTATTTCAAACAAGTAACGAAGCGGCAGCGCCGAGCTGTTGAGCGTGGAAGCGTAGAGGCTCAAGGCTGGTTTCGACACAATTGCGTAAGGCGCGGGGAACACGGGCGAAACGTCGTCGGCGTAAAAATATACGTCCATGCCGCGCTCGCCCGAAGCATCCGTGAGATCGTTGTTGAATTCTGCCGCGACCGGGTTTTCGTTCACGAGGTTGTCGGGATCGAGGCTTATAAAAAAACGGTTGAAGCCGATCTTGCTGCCCGCCAAAGGCAAGTTGTACTCAAGTTTCGAGCGGTTCGGTGGGGCGGTGATTGTGTCCATGACACGGCTCAAAACCGTGTTGTCGGGCAGGCGTTGCTCCACTTTCAGGGCGATTTGCCCGCCAGTGTTTTCGCCAATGTTTACGGCGTCGAATGTCAGTTTTGCGGTAGTTTTTTCCAGGCCGATTGGGTTCGGGTCAAACACAACCGTTTGGTTGTCAACCAGATAATCCGGCCCATCATGTGCATACACACGTACGGCAGGGTCGCCCTGCAAAAGATTTTGGTGCAACACGGCGATCAGGCCCGCGTACTGAGTGGCTTTCAAATCAGATACTGTGTGGATAAGTGTAAGGCCCACGCTTTTGCCATAATCTGCACCGCCCAACCGCTCGTAATACTGCCGCCCGTAGCTGTGCAGGGCATCCGTAAAACTGTAATTTACCGACGCGATGTAGGCAATTGCTCCTCGGTCGGCGGCATTCACAAAGCGCTCCCCAATACTGGGTTGGTTGAGGGAACATTGTCCCGAAAAACAGCCCATAATAAGCATCAATGGGTAGCGCCCATAGTTGCTGTAGGCTCCTGGCTGGCCGATGTCAAAATCCACCGTGAAAGCCGAAGAGTGTCCGAAAATGCTCCAAATAGACACGCCGTTGTTCAGCAGATCGAGTATTTGTTCATAGGCTGAAATCTGCACGGGGTCGTTGGAAGTCTTGTAAAAGGTGTGTACGTCTGCGCCGAATCGGTTGTTGCTCAGCACGTTGGCCATGCTTGTGGTGTAATTGCGAATCACGCTTGTTTCACCTCCTATCCCTCCAGAATTGTGGATGACGCGCTTCATCCATGCTTTGTCGCCAATGGTTTGGCTGGCCAGCGTTAGTTGTTGTTCCTGCAATATTACCTTGTCGAGGTAGTCGCGTATTTCAAAAGGCTTTGTCACCGCCAATCGGCCAATAGCCATTACAGGGTCGGAGAGATGGTTGCCGCGCATCACAAAGGGCAAATCTGCGCCCGGCACGCTGAACGTGGGGACAAAAAAGAGCGAGTCCACCATTAGATTTTGTTGTGTGGAACTGCGGAAATTGTGGGAATCCAGCGCCTTGCCGATGATGAATGCATGCTCGGCCTGAGGCCATTGGCGTTTTGCCCAATGCAGGAAATTGCGCAGTGCAATAGGGTGAAAACGAACCCCGTAGGCAAACTGCTCATAAAGGTCGTTCACGTCCACCAGCTTCACGGCGTGGCTGCCTCCCGCTGCACTGCGTCGGTAATCGGCGTATTCTGCCACGTGGTCTGCCCCGCCTGCAGAAGGATCGGAATACAGGGCTTTGTTGGAAATGATGAGATAATCAGCAGGATCGCCAGCAAGACTTTGAAACTGTACCTGCAGCAATGTGGAAACCTGTTTAACTGCTGCGGGACCAATCAAAACAAACTTCCGCAAAGCCCCATTTGAGGGGATTTTTGCTTTAGCCAAACCCGCTTCGCTCGTGGTTGTCATTCTCGACCTGTTGGTCAAATCCCAGAGGACGGCGTTTCCGTTAGAGAGGTCAAAAGATTGAAATTCAAGGTATTGTTCGGTGGCGGAGGCCTCCAGTTCGAACAAGGCAATAGGGGCGTTTTCAAAATCGAACAGGCGCGGGTAGCGGATGCTGGCCAGCGCGATGCCGTTGCGGTCGGAGAGGGGCGAGAAGAGTTTGAGCGTGGCGGCGGCAGTCAAAAAACTGGTGCCGACGGGGAACTTTCGGTCAACGATTTTGAAGTCAAAAAACGCGTCTTCGGCAAAAAGCGAGTCGTTGAGCAAAATCTGCTGCTGGTGGCCACCGAGGTTGCACGCATATCGGATATGCACGGTGGCATCGGGGCCGGCAGTGGAAATCTTGGGCAATGCGAGTGTTAAGGGATTCGTAGACGAAGCAGAGAGTCGGGTGTAACCATTCCCGTCGAACCAGGAGTATTGGATTTCGTCGCTGATTTTCTTTTTGAACAGTCCTTCGGCAAACACTTTTTCTGAAAGCTGCCAGCAAAACGGCTCAGCGGCAGGCAGGTTGTTCAGGTCGTTTGGAACTGCGGAATATCGCAATGCTTGCCCGCCTGTGCCCCAAGTCAGATAATATACACTCGTGTCGTTGAACATGCTATACCAAGGATTGATCTGTTCCTGGTCGGCATTTTCAAACAGGTAAAAATCTACCTCGCCCCGGTTTTTTTTGCCATAAAATTCAAAGAAGTCAGAAGCGCTGAACACACCGTTGGTGGAGCTGAAAATCGCTTCCTGATTACCGTTGCGATAGAGCCTCCAATCGCTGGCAGCCTCGCTGGCAGCGGGAAACCCTGCGGCTGTAAGCGTTTGAAAGTCAACCCGGTACACGCCGTCCTCCGCAACCTTTATCTTGAAATAGATTTTGGAATAGTCAATCCACTCATTGCCGTAGAGCGTGTCTTGCCCGTTCCACATTTGGGCTTGGACGGCAGACAAAAATGCAAGGGAAAGTAGGAGCGTAAGGTGTTTTTTCATGGCCTGATTGAACAGCAAAACTACACCTTTGTTCCTCAATGCTTTGTGCCGACCATGTCAAATTTGGGAGAATTAACGCAGGAGGAATGGTGTATGCGCAGTGACGCTGCCCTGCACTGGATTCGCCGGAGCATCGAAGCCACTGGTGGCCAAGGTTCTTCGCACAGTTGGCATCCCCTCTTTGGTTGGTCCAAAGCATATCCGGAAACCACCGGCTACCTCATCGAAACATTACTTACTTACGCTGAGCTGAAGCAGGACGAATCGCTCCGGCAACTTGCTTTTTCTTGTATTAACTGGCTGGAAACCATTCAGTTGCCATCGGGGGCGTTCCCTGGACTGTTGGCGGGTAATACGAGACCGAGCATTTTTAATACGAGTCAGATATTGTTTGGGCTTACGAACCGTAAAGACGCTTCTGAACGCGCGGTGTCTTGGCTTCTCTCCAATCTGGAACCCGACGGCGCCTGGCGCGCCCATGCTTTTGTTCCGGGCTTTGTTCCCAGTTATTACACCCGTGCGGTGTGGGGAGTGCTTCACGCCAACGATTCACTTAAAAAACCTGGAGTTGAAGGCTTGATGTGGCGTTCCTTGCACTTTTACGCGGAACGGTTTTTGCCAAACGGGGCGGTAAAGGATTGGGGGTTTCGGGCGAGCGAAGCGGCGTTCACGCACACGCTGGCTTACACTTTGGAAGGTTTTTGGGGATCTGCGGAAAGGCTTGGAGAGCAGGCGATTATGGATAAAGTCATCGCCTCCATGGAGCGACTGTTGGCCGAGCGGGCGCGGGCGGGCGGGCGTACAGCGGGCCGTTATGACGAGCATTGGAAAGGCGATTACTCATTTTTGTGTGTCACGGGCAATTGCCAGTTGAGCATTCTTTGCCACAAGATTTGGGCGCTGACAGGCGAGCCAAAATTCGAGGAAGCGGCCAGCAGTTTTTTGTCGGAGATTATTGGTTCTCAGAAACTATGCGCGAACAAAAATACCTTTGGAGCGTTGCCCGGTTCTGCTCCCCTCTGGGGTGCATATCTGCCATTCCGATATCCAAATTGGGCGGCCAAGTTTTTTTTGGATGCTGTATCCCGAAACTCCGTTCCGGGATAAATCTTTGAATAGACCTCGGAACGGAGTTCCGGGGAACATCTTTGAACAGAACCCGGAACGGAGTTCCGGGGTACTACTATGAAAAAACCACCAACACCCAAAATTGAGCCTTTGAAAGAAGGAGTAGACTACTATCTCGAAGATGGCTACTGGGTTTTTACAGAAAAATTTCTGCGCAAACGCGGCTACTGCTGCAGCAGCGGGTGCAGGCATTGTCCGTATGGGAAAAAACAGGGAAAGGAGTGATCCTATTCCAGCCTAAATCACACAACTCTACTCACTGCTGTCCCTTTTCTCTTTTTCCCAATCTGTTCGGGCAAAAACAATGATTAAAACACCGACTATAATCATCAACAATTTGAGGATGAAAGCCAAAAGCCGTCCAGCCTGTTCAAACCAAGCGAGGAAATACCAGTGTGTGCCCACCAGTTCCATCGCAATGGAAGTAATGCCAAGTGAAAAGAGAATATAGCCCAATAATAACCAAAATCCTTTGTATTTCATGTAAAAAAGTGTGTTTGAGTGCTAACTGCTGGACATTTTTGTTTTGCCGCCAGACCTATAAGGTTTCCAAAAACCTTATAGGTCTCGATATTATAAAATGTCCAATAGTATGGTTTGATTGGCTTGTCCTTGCAGAACAAAGCCCAAAGGTAGTTTGCCCTCGCGACAAGTGTCGCTGCACACAAAATAAGCTTACTTCATAAAAATTCAACTTTATTTGCCCGGCTAAAAACTGCCGAAGACCCACCTTCGTAAGTTTCATATTTTTCACTAAACTGCTTACTTTCAATACTCGACTACTTGTTTAAACATGGATAAGAAACACTATTTTGAACCCGAAGACCTCAAGAAATTTGGCAACATAGGCGAGTGGCAAAAGCCCATGGCGGATAAATTCTTCGACTACTACGGGGAAGTTTTTAAAGAAGGCGCACTCACAGAACGGGAAAAGGCGCTCATTGCATTGGCTGTGGCACATACTGTGCAATGCCCTTACTGCATTGATGCCTATACTTCAGGATGCCTCGAAAAAGGTGCCGACGAGGAACAAATGATGGAGGCCGTGCACGTTGCTGCCGCTATCCGAGCGGGCAGCAGCCTTGTTTATTCTACTCAAATGATGAACCATGCCAAAAGCATGACAATGTAAATTCGTTGATTGGTGACTGGTGACTGGGGGAGTGTTCATAAAACTGTGTCAACTGCTGGTTACACCCCCTACCCCTAAAGGGCAATGTCGTTGACTCAAGGATTTGTTTGTATAAAAGGGGCGTAGCCCCGACACCGTTTATAGAACAATAT
>CAZPTQ010000173.1:0-10821 GCA_964589365.1 uncultured Saprospiraceae bacterium | reverse complement strand
CGCTTGCAAACAACGTATGATATTACAGTTGAGCGAAAACGCTTGGAACTAGTGGACTCGCCACTAGCTCAATGCGCTTAGCCTTCCCTTTCTAAATATTTTACCTCAACTGCCCATACGTGCTGTATCCCGGATTTACTGGCGATGCTATGACGAAAATACTCGCTCCTGTAGCCGATTCCAGCACAATCTCTTCCTGCTCTGTCACCTGTACGAAATCATACTGTTTCGCTGTTTCGCCATTAAAACTCGCAGTTCCTTCAAGCAGGTACGCAGAGTATATTTTGCCCGCCTCGGCTTTCAAACGGAAACCATCACTTCCGAGTTCCAAACGGAAAGCTTCGACTCCCGGCGTATCCATTTGAAACGGACTTCCGGGGCCAATGAGTGTTTTTACCCGAGATCCGCCTACTTGTTTTTCAGGAAATTCTGCTGCGCGATAATCGTCATAACTAGCAGGTTTTGAAAGCGTTGTCGCCAAATTTGGGTCAAACCAGATTTGGAAAATTTCACCGCCTTTCCCCAACCATTCGGAGTGACTGATGCCGTTGCCAGCGCGGATGATTTGAACATCGCCTTCAGAGAGCGGCCTCCATTCGCGGAGTTTGGTATCATAATGCCGGATCTCGCCTTTGAGCACAAAGGAGCAAATCTCAAACCCTTGGTGCGGATGCAGACCGATAGTGCTGTCGGTGACGGCGCGGGCGTGCGCCCAGTAAAAAAGGTTGGAGTATGGCCGAATGCTCGAATGGTCTTGCGGAAATCCGATGGGCTTGTTTTCCACGATTTCACCGCCATTAAACGCGCCTTGGCCTTGTTGCTCTATTGGAATGATACGAATGGACATAAATTGAGTGTTTTAAAATTTAGCATTGAAACACTTAAAAGTGATTTTGGTTTTCTAGTGCCTGATTAGGTGGAACACGGATGACACGGATGGGACACGGATTTGCACAGATTTCTAGGGGATTGCACAAAAAATCTGTGCCCCATCCATGTCATCTGTGTTCCACCTAATCAGTTGCGGTTTCCACAAAAGTTTATTTCTCTGATCTGATTCTTCGATACAAACTTTCAGAAAGTTAGACGACCCTTTTTACCTTTCCCGCCTAAAACTTTTTTCCATGAAAAGATTCATACCTGTTTTTGCAACACTACTTTTTGCCGCATGCGGCCTTTTCTATTTTTCAAACCAAGAGAAACCTCTTTCCAGCGGTCTGAAAATCCCCGGAGGCGCCTCAGAAGAAAACGGCCCACGTCGTCGCGAATGGCAACGTATGCGCTTCGCTGATCCGGCCACAGGGCAAATTCCGGCAGGTATCCAATTCCTTGAACGTCAATATGCCGCCACGCTACCACAAGCAGTGGCGGAGCGCGGGGGCAACGGCCAATGGATGTCGCGCGGGCCTTGGAACGTGGGCGGCCGTACCCGCGCACTCGCCATAGACGTGACAAATGAAGATCGGCTGCTTGCTGGTGGTATTTCGGGTGGAATGTGGCTCAGCGAAGATGGTGGCCAAACTTGGGCGCGCAAAACCCCGCTCAACGCCCACCCAGGCTGCACCGGTATTGCCCAAGACACCCGAGCCGGAAAAACCAACATTTGGTACTACACTTCGGGCGAACTCTACGGCGCATCGTCTTCTGCTCCTGGTGCATACTACCTCGGCGATGGGATGTTCAAGAGCATTGATAGTGGTAATACCTGGACTCCTGTCAATGCTACGGCCGGAGGCAACCCGCACTTGTTCAGCAATGTGTGGCAAGGCGTGTGGCGTGTTGCGACGGATCCCGTAGCCACCCAGGATGTGGTGTATGCTGCCACCTATGGTGCAATTTTCCGCAGCGCGAATGGAGGCACATCATGGACAGTTGTGCGAGGCAGTGCCAGTGCTCAACCGTTTTCATACTATACCGATATTGCCGTCACTTCCACGGGCGTAGCCTACGCTAGCCTCAGCAGCGATGGGGCGCAAAAAGGTATATGGCGCAGCACCAACGGAACGACTTGGACCAACATTACCCCTGCTTTCATGCCCAATGTTTACAATCGTCTCGTCATAGGGTTCAACCCGGATGACGAAGACGAAGTATATTTCTTTGGGACAACGCCCGGAAGCGGACATTACACCAGTTACATCGGATCGGACGATTGGACAAGTCTTTTTAAATTTACTTATGTAAGCGGCGATGGCTCAGGGGTAGGGGGGCAGTGGGAAAACCGCTCGGCTAACCTGCCAAGCACGGGCACTGAATTTGACCAATGCGCCGCTCAGGGTGGCTATGACTTGGTCGTAAAAGTGCAGCCCGGTACAGGCACGGTAGTCATCGGCGGCACCAACCTCTGGCGCAGCACCGATGGCTTTGCTTCGGCCAACAACACAACCAAAATTGGCGGTTACAAAATCGGTACAGTGTTCCCATTTTTTGAACTGTACCCCAACCACCACCCGGATTTGCATGAGGTGGTGTTTCTTCCCTCCGACCCAAATGTGATGATTACTGGCAGCGATGGGGGCATTCACCGTACGGAAAATTGTCTCGCACCATTTGTCGAATGGTCGTACCTGAACTACGGCTACATCACCTCGCAATTTTATACCGCTATCATTGATAAAAGCACCCCCGGCGACAATACGCTCATCGGTGGTTTGCAGGACAATGGCAACTTTTTTGTCAATTCCTCTGACCCTCATGCGCCCTGGGTGCAAACGGTGAACGGCGACGGATCATATGGCGCAATTGCGCCAGGTAAAGCCTTTTACCTTTTGTCTGTTCAATCCAATGGGGTGAAAGTGGTTAAATGTGCCATTGACAACAGCGGGACTATTACTGGTTTCCGTCGTGTGGATCCCGTTGGCCCAGCACCCGGCGATTATTTATTTATCAACCCCTTGGTACTCGACCCGAACAACGCAAACCTCCTGTACCTGCCGGCGGGAAACAAAGTTTTCCGTCAAAACCAACTCGCCTCTATTCCGCTCACCGGGGAATGGGACCCCATCTCACAGGGCTGGACGCAGTTTCCCGATACGCTAACAACAGGCGTTTTCTCGGCCATTTCTATTTCAGAAACCGCTCCGTCGAACCGCCTGTACCTCGGCACCTCCAACAACAAAGTTTACAGGGTGGACAATGCGCACACCGGAACACCCAGCTTCACTGCGTTGCCTTCGCCTGACACTGTATCCGTAGATGCCTATATCAATTGCCTGGCTATTGACCCTACCAATGCTGACCGGGTGGTGCTGGTATATACCAATTACAGTATATACAGCATGTTCCTCAGCGAAGATGCAGGTGCGAGCTGGAAAAAAGTGGGTGGCAACCTCGAATCAAATTTGGCGGGCAGTGGTGCTGGCTCATCGCTCCGTTGGGTTAGCATTTTGCCTATGGACAATGGTTCGCTTAAGTATTTCTGCGGCACCAGTGTCGGTTTGTACAGTGCTGATACCCTGAGGCTCCACGCAACGGGTCAAGCCGGCACAGTTTGGGCACTTGAAGGCCCCGATGAAATTGGCAGCACTGGGGTGGATTATGTGGATGTGCGCCGCTCCGACGGCTATGTAGTAGCGGCAACCCACGGCAACGGGATGTTTGCGGCAAACTTTGGGACAGGATCAGGAAGCCATGAGCCGAGAAAGGAAGTTTTGGTCCAGGTTTCACCCAATCCAACCCCTGACCTTGCAACGTTCAGTATTGCTGGGCAAAACCTTGACAACACACAAGTCAGGCTCTTTGACCTTAAAGGAAATTTGCTTCGTAGGGAAAATTTCTCGGGCGATAAAGCCACATTGACGATGAATAATCTCCCAGCAGGAATTTACGTCTGGGAATTACGCGGAAAAGGCTGGCGCAAGAGCGGGAAATTGGTGAAGGAGTAGTAGCAACATGGGTCATCCCGGAATTTCGCACACAAGTTAAACCGCAAAACCGGAGAACAGGAAAATATAAAACCGTAGGAAAATTGACCTCGAAAAATGAAGATATTGGCCATCTTCGGATCAAAATGTATGGTTTTATATTTTCCTGTTCTCCGGTTTTCCTGTTTTGCGGTTAATTCTTTGTTTGAAAAATCAGGGATGACTTATGTTTTTACTGCCAAAATCCCCCATCCCACCAAAAAACACAAGCCTCCGAGCGGCGTAACGGGGCCTGCCCAGCCGACGGGGAACGCCAACAAATCGCTACAAGCCAGCAAGTACAGCGATCCGGAGAATCCGATAATTCCGGCTACAAAAAACCATCCTGCCCGTCGCAGCCATTGGTTTTCAGGCGTTTGATGCAAGAGGATGCCCACGGCCAAAAGTGCCAGCACATGAAAAAATTGGTATTGCACCCCTTTTTCAAAAATGGTGATTTGGTAGTCGGATAGGTGTGGCTTGAGGCCGTGCGCACCGAATGCGCCGATGCCCACGGCCAATGCGCCAAGTAGCGCGCCGATGCGGAGGAAAGGATTTTTTGTCATGCGTCATTTTTTATTTGCTGAAGATTACTTCCTCTACAATATTTTCAGGAAGTAGGGCTGAAGTGGCATGCCGTTGTTGATGGTTGGGGTGAAGCGTACAAGGTTCGAGAAAAATTCGTAGTTTTAGAGAGCCATCTTAAATACGGAAAGCAGTTTGCACTAAAAAATCTTACTTTCGTGCTTGAATTACTAGGTATTGTATGAACACCATTGTTGTCAAATTAAAAAAAGGCCGATCTGCGGAGGTTCTGACCAGTTTTTTGAAAACCATTGATTATGTGGAGCAGGTAAATGGCATTACAGATGACGTTCCACAAACGGGTGCTTCAGTCACTCTAGGGGCATTTACGCCCTCAGAAAAACCCTCTGATTTTGCAGGTATTTGGTCGAATCGCAAAAAAGTAGATGCCAAAAAACTTCGCCGTAAAGCATGGCAAAGAAAAAAATAATCCTCTGTGATACAGGTGTTCTCATTGAGCATTTTCATGGTAACCAAAGTATTGTCAGGGAGTTAGATGCCCTTGGATTTGAAAGGTTGTCCATCTCAGTTATTTCTGTCGGAGAAATTTATTTTGGAATGCGGAAGCGAGAGACTGCTTCCACCAGAGATTTGATTCGTCGGTTCAATTTGCTTCATATTGATAAAACGACTTCTCAGACATTCATACAATTAATGCCTGGCTATAAGAGCAAAGGGATATCTGTCCCGGATGCGCTAATTGCGGCCACTGCACCAACTCAACGAGTTGAACTATTTACGCTCAATCGCTCCGACTTTAATTTCATTGAAGGACTGACGCTATACAATCCTCCGTTTTAAGTCGGCCTATGCAGATAGCCCCCCTTACCCACCGCCTCCTCTTTGCTCTTGCCAGCATCCTCATCGCGGCACTCCTGCTCTTCCTTTTTTTGCCACGAAATGTTGGGGCATTCCGCGCCCTGCCCGCCCAAACGTCCTTCTTGCTGGAATGTAATGGCTTGCTCCGTGCCAAAATCCTGACCGACAAAACCCCTGACACACATTGGAGGGAAGTGATGCACAGTTCCCTTTTTGACAGGTGCTTTGATGATACGGAGGCCGCGCTGCAACTATTCAAGCACGACCCCAACATATTTCGTGCTTTTGCCAAAAACAAGGCCCTTGCCGCCTTTTCGCTACATCCGGCAGACAGTCTCCACGCCCTTTTTGCGCTTGAACTGGACGAGGATTTTGATTTGGAGAGAGTGTTGAAAACCAACAAATTAACGCCTAAATATTTCCCGCACCAATTCCACGGAAACGACATTTTTAACGTACACCTATCCAAAACGGAACGCCTCGAAGTAGCTGTTTCCGGGCGACTATTGCTCTTTTCACGCCGGGCGACTTTGATAGAAGATGCGCTTGCCCAACTCGAAAATACCCATAACTGGTGGGCCGACCGACCCTATATCTCAGACCTGCCAGAGGCCACCCTACGGCTGCATCTCCGTCCCGCAGCTCTCGCAGAACAATGGCGGAGCCAAATGAACCCGCGCTGGCGTGGATTGCCCGACTTGCTGGCGCGAAACGTAGCGTGGTTCGGGCTTTCCTGGGACGGAAAGGAAATGCAGACATTGGCTGAAACCAACGGTTTTCTCAGCAGCCTCAGCAGTTGGGGCGAAACGCCTGCCAACTCAATTTTCAATGTGTTGCCTGACAATACGGCCTTTTTAGCGAGGGTGGGCTTGGGGCATATTCCTGAATTTTTCAGGGAAATCGGGGATGGCCGTGCCAGCGATTTTGAACAATACGTGCTTCCATGGGTAGGGGCTGAAGCCGCATTTGCCGTCACAGAACCGCTCTCTCCTTCACTCACCGGCGACCGTCTGCTACTGCTCTCGGTGCGCGATAGCGCGTTGGCCGTCAGCAAGCTTCGTGCTTTTGGTAAAGAACGCGGCACGATGCCTATTGCTTCCGGCCCATACCAGATGTTTGAAATGTTTGGTTTCCAAAGTTCATCCTTGTTGAAACCACTATTAAACGACGACGAGGCATTTCGCAACCCTGTATGCACCTTCGTGGATGGCTTTGCCGTCTTCGCCCCGGATCGCTCATCCCTCGAAATTTTTTTAGACAAATACCTTGTTAATCAAACCCTTGCAGCAAATACCGATTTCCTTCAATTGCAACAAAAAGCCACCCAAAAAGGCTTTGCATCGTTCCTGTTGAATACGGCTTACTTGCCGAGCCTTTTGCGGAATATTTCTGGCATTGAGGGCGAGGCTACTTTTGCAAAAACAGGATTTATTGCGGCAGAATGGTTGCCTGGTTTGGGCCGAAAGGCGAAGCCCGTGCTGGTCAGTCAAGCCCTTTCGCAACCGCTTGCTGAGACGGATATATTGTGGAAGTCTGTGCTCGTCGCACCTGTCATCACACAGCCATACCTTGTGGAGCAGCCCGAGGGCAAAATCTTCGTACTTGTCCAGGATTTGAAAAACAACCTGCATTGCCTCGATGCTCAAAATGGCGAAAGTTCCTGGAGCCGCCCATTGCCAGATCGGATTTTTTCCGATATCCGGGGCATAGACTTTTATGGCAATGGCATGCAATGCTATACGTTCAGCACGGCCAGCCAAATTTTCACACTCGACGAAAAAGGGCGTGATGTTCAAGGGTTTCCGTTCAAATTGCCTGCTCCTGCAACCAATGCCGTAACGGTGGTTGACTTTGACAAAAGCACAAAATTCAACTACTTCGTGGTTTGTGACAATGGAAAAATTTACGGTTTTGGCCATTTGGGCAGACCATTGGAGGGTTGGAATGGTGTGGCGATCCCGGCCTTCGCCAAGGATAAAACTACGGTAGATAAAAAGGAAACGAGGGGCGAAAACCCTGTTCGGCAACCAATCCTTCATTTTCAGCACAAGGGAAAGGATTATTTGGCCGTTTTGACCGAGAGTGGCTTGCTTTCTGTTTTTGGTCGGGATGGAGCACTGCGTTTTGAGCCAGTGCTATTGGAAAAGGAAACCGCCGAGGAAAACAAAACCTGGCTGTTCACCAGTCCGATGAAGGTAGACTTGGGTGCGCCTGCGCCGCGTATTTATTGCGCCAACACGGCGGGCAAGATTTTCGCCTGCGATTTGCAAGGCAAGGTGTCGGCGCAACAAGTGGGCAAGCCTGGGAGCTTGGTGAGCTTTGGTCAATTGACGGGCGATGCAAGCTTTGAATGGGCCGTCTTGGGCGAGAAAAGTTTGCGGATAGGGACTTGGGGGAAAGGGGTGATCGCAACTTCTAGCAAAGCCCAGTTTCCTGATAGAAAGCCCCAGATATTTATTCCAAAGAACCAAAGGATTGGCCTTGTGGACCCGCAGCGTCGGCGAGTGTGGCTGTTGGACGAAGCAGGAAAAACGATGGCAGGGTTCCCGCTTGGGGGAAACACGGTATTCGAGTTTGGCCTTTTGAACGGCGTGAACATGCTGGTGGTTGGCAACGGAAACGGGGTGTGGGCGTATAGGGTGCGATAGATTTCTTATGTTTGCCAGAACATTTTAAACAAACACCATTATGGCAATTTTGAAAGTCATTGAAATCCTCAGCGAATCACCCACCAACTGGGAAGATGCCACAAAAAAAGGCATTGCAAAAACCTCCGAATCTGTGCGCAACATCCGCTCTGCACATGTACAGAACCAAAGTGTGACTGTGAAGGACGGGAAAGTGCAGATGTTCCGTGTAAACCTGAAAATCAGTTTCGAGGTAGAAAGCTGAGAACGGTAGACGGTGGACGGTAGACGGTTGCATGGTTTAATCGTCCACCGTCCTCTGTCCCCCGTCTACCTCAAAAACACCGCCATTTCCGCTACCTCTCGAATACGGACATCAATGTCATCGCGCATAGTGGTGGCAAGGGACAATCCTACATAATCAGCTTTCACGGGAAATGACTTGTGCTGGCGATCCACAAGTACCGCCACTTCCACTTTTTTGGGCACTACTTTCAGGAGCGGCTGCACGGCGTAAAAAATTGTGCGCCCTGTGTTTGCCACATCGTCCACAATGACGATGGATTTGCCGCGCAATTCAGCCTCGGCCAATTCCACAACAGGTTCATATTCAACGGGGTTGGCAGGGTTCAGCCGGATGCGCGTGAGCGTAAGGATGGTGCTTTTGGTTGCAACTGCTTGCAATTCTGCCAACAAAAGTTTGGCAAAACCGAGGCCGTTGTTGTTCAGCCCTGCCAGGATGATTTCTGGTTCGCCATAATTGCGTTCCAGAATTTCGATGGCGATTCGGCGGATTTTTTGGCGGATCTGCTGGTCGGTAAGTATTTGCATATGCAAAAGTCCAACCATCGCGCTGTATTTTGCGCCCCGAAAACGAAATTTTTATGATTCAGTCTCTCCTTTTCCTTTTGGTGACAGGCGCGGCCACTTGGTTCGCCTGGAAAGGCTTCCGCCGGGTGTGGCAGAACATCCAACTTGGAAAGCCCGAAAAAATAGGCGGCCAAGCCGGGCAACGCTGGCGCAACGTACTGCTAGTGGCATTGGGACAGCAGAAAATGTTCAAAAACTGGCTGCCCGCCGTGTTGCACTTGTTCATTTACGTCGCATTCGTAATCACCCAGGTAGAGTTGCTAGAGATATTTGTAGATGGCATTTTTGGCACCCACCGATTCTTCGCGCCGTACCTCGGAGGGTTTTACACCTTCGTTATCAGTACCATAGAAGTGCTGTCAGTGCTCGCATTTGTGGCTACGGTCATTTTTCTTGCCAGAAGAAACCTGCTGCGCGTCCCCCGCTTTTGGAAACCAGAGATGAAAGGTTTTCCGTCCCGCGATGCAAACCTGATTTTGTTGGGTGAGATCATCCTAATCACGGGAATTTTCTGCATGAATGGAGGAGATAAAGTGTTGCAGGCCAGAGGAGTAGAGGATTATCATCTCACGGGTAATTTCGCCGTGAGCACTTGGCTTGGGCCTTTGTTTTTTGGTGGTTTGAGCGATGCTTCGGTCATTGCCGTCGAACGTTTTGGCTGGTGGCTGCATATTTTCACGGTGTTTGGATTCCTTTGCTATCTGCCATATTCCAAGCATTTGCACATTATTCTGGCATTCCCCAACACTTGGTACGCTCGCCTTACAGCCAAAGGCCACATGGAGAATATGCCTGAAATTCAGAAGGAAGTGCGAATAATGATGGGGTTACCTTCCCTTGCCGCCCAAGAGGGTGGGGAATCCGCGCCTGATGGAAGTGCTTCGGGAGAATTGCCCGAATTTGGGGCCAACGACGTGTTTTCACTTTCCTGGCAAAACATCCTCCAAGCATATTCCTGCACCGAATGTGGACGCTGCACCGCCGTTTGTCCCGCCAACATTACGGGCAAAAAACTTTCGCCTCGCAAGGTGATGATGGACGTACGCGACCGGGCGGAGGAAGTGGGCTACCTAGTGGCAAGCGGCAAGCAGCAAGTTGCAAGTTATAACGACGGCAAGTCGCTTTTTGATCGCATAACTCCCGAAGAACTCCACGCTTGTACCACCTGCAACGCCTGTGTGGAAGCATGTCCGATATTGATAAATCCCCTGGATATTATTCTGCAAATGCGCCGTCACGAGATTTTGACCCAGTCGGCTGGCCCGGCCGAGTGGTTACCGATGTTTAACGCGATTGAAAACGCAGGAGCGGCTTGGGCCATGAGTGAACCGAGGGAGGCATGGAGGGATTAACGTTCCAACAATTATGAACAGCGACAAACTTTTCAATGCCACCATCAATTACCTGAAATTCGTGACACTGTTCGCGACTGCAATGTGTGTACCCATGCTGTACTTTTTATCGTTCGACCCAATGCACGGCTTGGACGGTATGATTATGAACGACCTTTACGGTACGCCGGACATGCCTGATGCTGCCCGACCGCTGTTCAATTTGATGTTCCTGCTCTTCGATTGGCTTTCGGTGCTGAGTATGCTAACGGTCTATTTTGTGGTGCGTTATGGCTTGGCGAAAAAAGAGCAATGGGCCTATTTCGCCTACTTGCTCATAGGAGTTTTTTGGCCTTTAGGCGCAGGCGTAATTGCTTGGTATTGTGGCGCGTGGTCGTATTTTGTCTCCGTTGCTATGATGACTGTTTTGTTCTCGCCTCCGGCAATTCTGTTATTTCCGTATTTCAAAGAAACCAACTTCAAGAAAAAATAGTAGGCATAACGCAAACGGCGGTTTTGACCTAACTTTGAACAAAAAAACAATCCGCACCATGTCCGTCATAAAACTTCCGCTTTTGTTCGAGGGATCAAAAACTGACAAAACCCTCTACACCCTTTTCGATAGCGGGGCGAACTTGTCCTGCATTAGTGACGACTTTGCTGGTGAACTTACGGAACTTATAAAAT
>CAZPTQ010000172.1:0-10850 GCA_964589365.1 uncultured Saprospiraceae bacterium | reverse complement strand
GGTGAGCTTAATGGTATAAATATTGAAAAAGCCAAATCAGTAAACATAAAAAATACAGATTTTATCACACTGTCCAACATCCCCACAAGCGACTATAGAAAAGGTATTCGCTTGGGTGGTTTCGCACTAAATTCTGATGTAACCTTAATTGACATTTCTGTAGCAGCCGATATGGAGGGTACTTCTAACAAGCTGATAGGTATTCACCTTGAAGCAATTTTACCAGTAGAAGCAGGTACAAAAATTCATATCAGCGATAGTAAATTTTGGTTTAGGGCAAAGGATTCAGAGGGCATTTTTTTGTATGGCACCTTCCCCTCAAGCAGCTCGACAGAAATTTGGGGCAATTCATTTAAAGTATCAAATGTAATGGGGGAAGGGAACTTGCGACCTTCCGGAATAAAAGCAGCTATTGGTGACAAAAATAATCTCTCCATAAAATGGAACACCTTTACCTCATATGCGGTCCACACATTTCCTCCCGGAACAATAGGAGTTCCACAGCATAATGAAGGAATTGAACTTGGTGGGAATACACTAGGCATGGGGAATGAAGTAATTTCAAATTCATTTAACTACGACGTACAAAGTTTACATGAGGTACTGTTTGTGTATGTTTTTCAAAATACAAAATACTGCTCAAACACATTTAAAGGGTTTGGAATTGGAACAACAGGAGCACATTTTGCAGGCATATGTACTGGAACAATCCTTACAGGCAATGTTTTTGAATTTGCAGGAGACCGAGCATTGTACATGCGAGCCAATACTCAAATTGGAATTCAGTCAAATATTAATGGTGGTAATGGCAACGAATGGCACAACCTGTTCGGTGTAGAGCCGGAATTTCATGCCCTTTGCGAGGGCGACCCATCGATTAACAAATTCATTGTCCACACACCTCAATCCACCTGCTCAAACGAGTCCGATCCCTGCTTTAATCCCTTTCATCCCCGCATTATTGAGCCGGATGATATGGATCAATTTTTCGACATTGATCCTTCCGGCACACCCTCCGAAGGCTGCAACGAAGCGTTCACTGATGGAGGTACTGACGAGTTAGATAGAAGGATCGCACAAGGCACATTCGTCGCCCCGGCTGATGACCCCCCGCCATGAGCTGGGTGCTGCAGCGGTATCTGTACCACAAGTTCAAAAACAACCCCGCACTTACCTCCGATCACTCGTCTTTCCCTGTATTTGTAACGGGCAAAGAAAGCACTACGGTCGGCAAATTCTACGCGGTGCATACTGCGATCGAAAACGCATTGATAGCGGGCATCAACGTTGACGCGCCAAGCGCACAGGCACTTTCCGATATCAGCGCACTGATGGAAGCCATGGCTGATGTGGACGAGGCTATCGAGCAACAGGGTCTGACCGAGACACTCAAATCGCAAAAGGAATATCTCATCTTCCAAATTCATGGCCGACATTGGGCCTACGACAGTTTGCACACCATTCACGTGAGCCAAGTGGCTGTAAATTTACAGAATGCCTACAATCTGAACCAGTCCATAGCGACAACCGATACATATGAGGCCAATGAGAGGACGGTCAACCATATACGTTTACTCTCGCTCATGCAACAGTCGGGCGAACTCACCGAGGCTCAAGTCTCCATTTTGCAAACTATTGCACAACAAGACCCCAAGCACGGCGGGCCAGCTGTGTATACAGCAACAGGTATGCTGCGAAAATGTGCGGAACCTGAAACTCCGGAACAAAACTTGGTCGCGCCATACTCTGAATACCTGGACCATGCGCAAAAGATCGAGAACAGGAATGTCGTTGGCCCAATTCGGGAAGCATCGGTAATGAGCGTTTCACCCAACCCGACAAGTACTTCCTTCGTCCTTCGCAATCCGGGTGGAATGTCCGGTACACTTATCTTATTCGATATTTCGGGGCGGGTATGGCTACGGCAGTATTTTTCGGGACAGGAATCAAGAATTGACCTGAAAGAAGGCACTCCTACCGGGGTCTATCTCATGCGCTTTGACAAAGAGGACGGTACCTGCGTCTTCAGAAAATTGATCGTCCAATCCAACTAATTTCTTTCGTACCTACAGGCAGCCCGTCGCATATGCGGCTGGCTGCTCTTTTTATCATATAGCCATGAGCAAATTTTCGATAACAATACTTGCGCTGCTGTTTTCAGTCCCATTTCTTTGGGGGCAGGAAAAGTGGGATTACAATTGGTTTTTGGGCGGATATTCTTCTGGTGAGGGGCTGAAACTCACTTTTTCTCCTACACTTTCAGGTATTGAATTTACACAGACAAATATAAAAATGGAAGGCTCCAACACGAGCATGAGCGACGCGGACGGCAACCTACTTTTTTATTCCAACGGCTGCAAAATCGTCAACGCCCAAGGTGAAGTGATGCTCAACGGCGATAGCATCAACCCCGGACAGGTTCAGAATTTTTTCTGCCCTTTCGGCGGCAGCCCTATTCGTCAAGGTGTGATAGCGCTACCCGCGCCGGAAAAGGACAGTTTATTTTATGTATTCAATTTGGACTGGGATCAACCATATTTACTGGATACCAATTACTTTGGGGTGGCCCCACAGCGGCTTTTCTATCAAGTGATTAATATGAACTATGATTCCGGGAATGGTAGGGTCACCATAAAAAATCAAATTGCCGTTCAAGATACTTTCGCCCGGGGCAACATCTCAGTCGCCCGGCATGCCAACGGCAAGGACTGGTGGGTCATCGTACCCAAGTCGCACACCAACTGTTATTTTCTTGTCCCAGTCACCGCCGAAGGGGTACAACCCGCTCAACTCAAATGCGCAGGCCATGTTTGGAGTGATGACGATTCAGGGGCTCAAGCTTGTTTCTCACCCGACTTAAAAAAGTATATCCGTTTTAACGCATGGAATGGCCTCAATATATATGACTTTGATAATGCAACGGGCGATCTTTCCAATTCTATATTGATCACATTCCCCAATGACACCATCAACTATATTGCTGGTGCGGCGATATCTTCTAATTCAAGATTCTTGTATTTGAGTGCTCGCAAACGGGTCTATCAGTTCGATCTTCATGCATCGGATATTGAAGCCAGCAAGATAAAGGTGGCCGAGTGGGATGGAACTTACAATCCCTCTGCTACCATCTTTTACTTGTCTGCCCTTGCTCCGGACGGGAAAATCTACATCTCCAGCACCAGCAGCACCCTGAACCTTCACGTCATCGAAAGACCTAACTGTCCGGGATTGTCTTGCCAGTTGGTGCAGCGTGGGGTAGAACTGCCCGCTTACAACTTTGCCACCATTCCCAATTTTCCGCATTACCGGATATCGAATGTGGAGTGCGACTCTACAAACAATGCCATCGAAACGGTATTGGCCAACAGTGATATCGCTATGTACCCAAATCCGACACAGGGAGAATTATGGATCAACTTTCCTGAAATTGACAACCAAAGTACTCAACTGAAAATATTTGACTTGCTCGGACAATTGGTTTTTCAAGAAAGGGTTGCCCAGCCGCTTAGTAGAATTGACCTTTCCGGATTAAAACCTGGCAATTATATCTATTCCATTCAACAATCAGGAGTAGTGAGTAGTGGAAAAATCGTAAAAATAGAATAATGCGCGCTGAACAATCGCTTCCCGAAAATGCTTCCTAAACGTTGCACATTCGGGAAGCGTAACGTTAGTGCCAATAATAAATATAATAAATCGCAATAAGTCAGCCACCTCGCACACTCAACTCGTTTTAAAGAAAAAGAGGCAGCGGTTGCACCCGCCACCTCCAGACCTGATCTCGAAAGCCCCCAGTGAACTTATCCGACTGGGAAACAAACTGGATAAGACCAATCAAACATTTGCAAAATTATGGAAACTAAGAGATTTCACCTGTTGAAACCTACTTCTGCTTGGCTGTGGCTACTGTTATTATCATCTACGGCCCTTTCTCAAAACCCAGAATTCATATGCGGAACATTCAAAAACGGAAGTGACCCTAACCGACATTATGACTACTACGACCGCTTTGGTAACGGTTATATGGAAAATGATTTAGATTTAGGAAACCTGAATATTCAACAAAATAGTTGCAGCCTGACTGAGGATTTTAAATTGATTTTTGAATCCGGCAATGGAGGGTTCTCAACAGATGAAATTGAGACCATTTGCGATGTTTTTACTTACCTATCGGAAATAATTGAGGCCCCTTCTGGAGAACGAGCTACTGTTCGTTTCAAAAAAGATCCTAATCTGGACTCTGATGTTGTAGGTACGGGCACGGCTTATTTTAGCTCGCATTGTAGATTTGGGTATAGCGTTGTTGACATACAACTGAACTTAGGTGGCTTAAGTAGCAATACGCAACATGCTAGTATTAATGTGAACACAGCTATTTCAAATTTTTATATCGGCCCTGCTGGAAACATCGGTCCAAGTCAGTTGGACTATTACACAGTTATCCTTCATGAAGCATTACATACCCTTGGCTTCGCATCTCGAATTTCTCCTTCAGGCGATCCAGTCACAAACTTCTACACGCCATGGGACTTAAACCTTCGAAACCCTACAGGGGACTATTTAATTCTTTCGATACCTGGCGGCGGCGAGCCGTTATGTTGTGCTGATTACAAATTCAACACGGATGATTTTCCGGGTATGCCGGACATTATTTGGGACCAAAATTGCGGGACAGACAATATACGGTTCGATGTTGCGCAACTTCCGCCTGTGAATGGGGAGTATCTTGGGCAAGACCCTGACGACTTTCTTCAAGTATTGAGCCATTTAGATCGCACCTGCGGTACGGATCATTACGTAATGAACTTTAATATACCCCAAGGCACTGATGGGTTGCAACGAACTTTGACCGCTTCTGAAATATCCATTTTGTGCAAACTTGGGTACAATGTCCAAGGATGTGATCTCACTTGTATAGCCCTGGCGGCAAAAGATGGCAATTTTTTTGTAGACTTAAATGAGACGATCGACATTGACTTCAGCACTTTGCTCTCCAACGACTTTCCAGTTGATGCCACCCTATCCTATAAGCCAAATTGCGGCAGTCACAGCGGGCTGCTTATACCCAATCCAGTAGACGACGTTTTCAATATAACCGGACTTGCCCTCGGCGCTTATACCTTTTGCTATACAATCACCTCATGTGATGGAAGGATCTGTGATGAGACTACCGTGGGTGTTGTTGTGACCAACCCAGCGATTAATTTGGCATGCCAGGATTTAGAACCATGTCAGATCAACAAATTCTGGGATTTTGAACTTTTTGGGAGTGGGGCTGAAATGGCGAATGACCTCGCATTATCTACGAATCCCTCTACTGGTGCAAATGCTTTTAAACTAAACGACGATCCTGCGTTTTCAAACACACCTGATTTTGTTACAACACCTACAAATCCTAATGCTGGAGGTTGTGGCAACACTTTTCTTGAATCTGGAAATGGGACTAAACGAATCCGCTTGTATACAACGCTTCAAGAAGATATATCTAAATCGGAGGGCATAATGTTCCCTTTGTGTGAAACCATTTTTCCTGGCATGAAGGGGCAGGTAACCCTGCGGGCAATGATTTCAAACACTTGCATTACAGCTGGCTACAACCCACAAATCAAGGTGGAATTCACAGAAAGTAGCCCCATTAACAATGTGAACCTTTACACAAACCCAGGCATTGATAGCCCTTCATATCTTGAGTCCATTGTTTCAAGCGAATCGACCACCCCTATATACAAAACTTACACCCTGCCTTTTCAGAACGATTCAGATGTTTGTTGGAATTTTATGTGTTTAAGTGGTGTGTTAAACGGAACATTTCCGGGATGGTTGGAAACATACTGGTATCTAGATGATGTCAAAGTAGAACTCTCAAGTAATTTCCTGGAAACTTTCGAGGTAAACACCTCCGTCGGGCAACCAACCCCTTGCCTAGAAGAAGTGGTAACGTTCGAAATCGTAGTGTGCAATAATATTGCATGCTTGCCAAACACTTTCTCCAGTCCTGAATTCTTGGTCACTGGAATACTGCCTCCCGGGCTAAATCATGTGCCAAACGCAGATTTTCCCTCACTCTCGCACCCTGTACTGGCCGACGAAATCCCTTATGGTGAGTGTATAACCCTCGAATTGACCGCACAGGTGGGCAGCGACCCAGGCCTAATTGGCCAGCCGCTCCCCCTTAGCATGTCCTTTGATCCTGCCACGACATCCTGCATTAATGGCACTTATTTTGCGGTGGGAAGTGTCACACCTATGGATTGTCCAGCCCCCTTCACTTGTCACTGCCCGGCTAACACAGATTTTTACAATGTTGGTACAAGCATGAATTCTTCGAACAAACTTTCCATGTTGAACATACCCCCGTTTCTAGAAAATGTCTGCCTCAACATAAGCGGGCGGCTCATCGTAGACGAAACCTTCACCGTTTCAGGCTCGCATTTTATCATGAACCGTGGTGCAGAAATAGTGCTGAATGTTGGCACGGGCCTAAACCTTTTTGGCAACACCATCGAAGGCTGTGAGCACATGTGGCGGGGCATAACTGTTTCTGGACGGCTTGGTGCTGAAGACAACCAGGTGTATGACGCACAGTGGGCCATACGTGCCGAATCTGGTGCGAGCATCAGGGTTGTTAGCAATGTCTTCGACCGCAATTTCGCTGCTTTTTATACCCCGGAAGTCTCCCCCAATTTGAACGGACTGTACACGCCGAAAATATCGGGCAACACGGTCACCTGCACTGCTCCCCTCTTGCCGCCCTATACGCTGGTCGGCAACCCGAACCACCAACAAATCCCGGAACCGGGCGAGAGGACCTTTGCGGCGGCCTACCTTAACGATGTGGCCAAGACCTTTGATTTCCAGAAAGACAATGAGTTCGATGGCCTCCGCAATGGCATAGTGGCAAACAACAGCCTTTTCAGTATGAATCAGTGTACCATTAAAAACCTGATCACTTACCTCTATCCACAGGGGCAAGCACCTGGAGTGGACTTCAATTTTTGCTTGTACGGGGTGAGGGCTACAGACTGCGCAAACGTAAACATATCTAGCTGCGAAATCAGCGGGGTGCACCAAGGGTTACGGGCCGAACGGAGCAACATAACTGTCAACAATGAGACTCACATCAATGCCGATATACCCTTCAGCCCCTCCGAGCCAGCCAGCACGATACCAACGGCGATAAAAGCCGACTTTGGCACAAACCGATCCGCGACCATAACGGGCAACACCCTTGCTTCCTGTGGCCACGGCATAGACCTGAACCAATGGCAGCCCGCTTCCAAACTGTTGGTTTCTGGCAACGATATATCGCTTGCAACTTGTAACACCTCCTTTAACGTTGCTGGGATTGCCATGTCGTTTTGTAGGCGAGGCGAGGTGTCTGCTAACACGGTCAAGCCATTGATACCCTCCGTCGCAAAGGGCCTGTCGCTGGGCAATTGCCGCGATATCTTTGTCAACGGCAACACTTTTTTTGACCTTTTCAAAGGAGAGTCCGGCGAGAACAACGTAAACTGCTACTTTCTGGGCAACACTGCCAAGAGCGACACAGGCAATGGCAGCCCCGATGGGACAGCAGGCTTTGGCTTCATCAATGCCTTCAGCGACAACCCCTACTGCTGCAATACCGTGGACGGCCTTTCTGACGTAGGCTTCACCTTCGACGGGCCGAGCACGGGCACCAGCTTCACTTATTCACAAATACACGGCCAGCCCTTGGGCTTGCTGCTGACGGAAAGCGCGGACATAAGCCCACAAAGCCATGCCAGGAACAGGTGGTTTGCCGGAAATACGGGAGCGTTTCATGAGTCGGATGACCAAAATTTTATTCCATTATCTCGATTTATTAGTGTACCTGCCCTAATCCCGCCTTTTGCAACAGCAGCAGACCAGCCGGGAATGCCAGGCGTACCCTGGTTTGTACCGCAAGCACTTCTACCTGGCCCACCTCAACCGCTTTGCAACTGCCCTTACCCACAGATCGGGGATTTGCCGCGCGTGACGCCGGAGGGAGACTACCTTGCCGCCATTGGCGGCTACCAACTCGGCCAATACAGCGATGCCTACAATTGGATGACCCAGCAAAGGCTGTACGAGCGGCTTCGACAAGCCCCACAATTAGCAAATACAAGCAGCTACATTGCGGCCTTTTATCAATCCGCAGAGAACAGCCCCGTTGATCACTTCGATGCTCTAAGGCAAGGAGTGAGCGATTTGATTGGAAGGAACAACTATACCCGCGAGCAGATTGGCCAATCCATTGAACATCTCCGCATTTTGTCAGAAGAATTGCGGGTTTTGCGTCAAGACCCTGCCGCCACCGAACAACAACAGCAAAACAAAGCAGATCAACTTTCCCAAGAAGTAAATCTGTACCGCTCGTACTTAATGGGGGTGGAGCAGAATCAGACAAATGAAATCGGTGCTTTGCTGAACGCAAATGCAAGCTTAAGCACTTATCTTGTGCCACAAGCGAATGAAAAGACCTTGAACCGTGTAATATTAGAAAATCACCTTTGGGAAGGAAGTTCACTTGTTGCTGCCGATGCAACGGCCCTCCATCTGATTGCCGCACAATGCCCGCTGTCCGGAGGTTTTGCGGTGTATCAGGCGAGGGGCTTTCTCACAGCATTGGGAGCAGATCAAAACTGGAATGACGCCATCAACTGTACGCCAGTAAGTGAAGGTCGTGGCAATGAAAGAGGGCAAATAAGCGGAATCAATGTTTTGACGGTATATCCTAATCCCGCAAATCAAATCATTATGGTGAGCGGGTTTGCTCCAAATGGTATAGAAAAAACGTTTGAAATGTACACGACAACAGGTCAAAAAGTGTTGGAGATTTCCGTAAAAGCAGACCAAACCTCCATTGACATCAGTACTGCTGGCTTGAAAAATGGCCTATATCTTTACAGGTCAAACACAAAAGACCAATCTGTTTCTGTAGGCAAGATTGTTGTTCTACATTAAAAACTCACACCAAAGGGGGCACCGCAGACTCAGTGCCCCCCGTTTTTTTGCGCACCATGAATTACTCACTATTCGCTCTTGCTATTTTTATTTGCAATATCTCTTTTGCGCAATACGAAGACCGTGTTTGGTTGCTGGGGTATGGAGGAGGTAATCAGACACCATCGAACGATTCATTTGGTATCTCAATCCTTAGGTTTGACAACCAAAACCACTTTTCAATTGTGAATAACCAGGCTTCAAATCTAAATTTTGATTTGTGTAACTCAAGCATCAGCGATACTTTAGGCAATCTACTAATTTACTCCAATGGTGAAAGATTGTATAACGAGGATCATCAGTTAATAGTTAATGGTGGTGGGTTAAATAGCTCAGATTTATATGGCGCCAAGATGCCTCAAGGCGCTTTAATTTTGCCTTGGCCTCAGAAATTTGATAAATTTCTACTAATAGTATCAGAAGTTAAGAATTTTGGACTGGACGTCCTTGCTGCTGGCTGGAAAATCTACAAAAATGTTATATCCAAAATAAATGCTAGCGGATTGTATGAAATAACAGAAAAAAAAATAGAAATTATACAAGACACTCTTGAATATGGTCAAATTACCGGAATAAAGCACTCTAATGGCCGTGATTGGTGGATATTAGTTCCAGAATCCTATACAAACCAATACTATACCATACTTTTAGATTCCTCGGGGCTTTCAATTGTAAATACCCAATCCTGTGGGTCTGCATTTATTGATGGCTTAGGCCAGGCTGTATTTTCGCCAAATGGCACAAAATATGTGCGAGCGAATGGGGTAAAAACTACTACCCCAACCGACCTCTATATCTATGACTTTGACCGGTGTGCAGGAAAACTTTCCAACCCAATCCATTTAGAGTACGAAAACTGGGGCTTCGGTACCGGCTGCGCTATCTCTCCAAACTCCCGCTTCTTGTACGCCATAAATGCCAGTTATGTTTTTCAGTACGACCTTGAATCAACAGACATAGCCGCTTCCAAGACACTTGTGGCGGAATGGGACGGGTATGTTCATGAGATTAGTTTTGCTACCACATTCTCGGCTGCTCAACTTGCCCCAGATGGCAAAATATATATCGGTACAGCATTCAGTACTCCTTTCCTCCATATCATCGAATACCCAGACCGCAAAGGTGTTGCCTGTCAAGTGCGGCAGCGAGCCATCCATCTGCCTAACTATAACAACTATTCCATACCCAATTTCCCCAATTTCCGCCTCGGCTCCATAGATGGCTCCGAATGCGATACTCTCGGCTTCGACAACCACCCGCTCTGTAACTGGCGCTGGGAGCGGGAGGATACACTTGCGCCGCTGAAAGTCACCTTTACGGATCTTTCTTCCTATGAACCAACCGAGTGGCATTGGGATTTTGGGGATGGCACGGTGAGCCAGGATACTAGCCCGGTGCATACATACATGGATGGAGGAACTTACAATGTGTGTTTGGTGGTCAGCAACCAGTACAGCGCGGATACTTTTTGTCAGGTGGTACAGTTGGGAATTTCGACAACACACAATCCAATCCTGCAAAGCCAAATAATGGTCTTGCCCAACCCATT
Source organism: uncultured Saprospiraceae bacterium (assembly GCA_964589365.1). Lineage (GTDB taxonomy): Bacteria > Bacteroidota > Bacteroidia > Chitinophagales > Saprospiraceae > M3007. The sequence goes on along the minus strand of CAZPTQ010000172.1, from coordinate 295 downwards.
TCAGGAACGCTTGACCGTCAGCAGTCCGCAATTGGACAGCGGAATATTTCATCTTTACGACCAAATGGGCAGGCTTGTATACGAAAAGCCGCTGGCCTTTGGCAGCACGGATATTGACACTGATACTTTGCCGCCGGGGATGTACTTCTGGGAAGTCGCAGGAAAGGCAGGTAGGGCAAAGGCTGGAAAAATTATCAAGACAGCGCGATAACACTCCGTAATGCCCAATAATAAATATGGCACTAACCCTGCATGGTCTCACATGGCCGGCTAAGCGCGGCCACGTAGCCCATGC
>CAZPTQ010000171.1:0-10944 GCA_964589365.1 uncultured Saprospiraceae bacterium | reverse complement strand
TATCAATAGCGTAGAAAAAATAGCCAAGGTCTTCTCGAATATAAAAATCGGATGATTTAGGTGGTTCAACTATTTCAGCCTTTGTCCAAGTGCTTGTATAATAAGGCTTCCGCTCATTTTTTTCCCATTCAATAGCGGCATCATTTGGCCTGAAGATACCGATTAGATTCGTGGAATAATCAAGAAGATGTTCCCGGCCGTTGTCATTTACAAACCGGGCGCGTATCATACGCGTATCAGGATCAATTAGGTCAGCAGAAGGTGCTGAACGCAACACATAATGCTCGCAGAGTTCTTTTCGCCATTCTATTAAGCGGTACTCTACTTTTGGAAGCAAATGGTCGGGGTAAAGCATGTAAAAGATAACAAGTTAGTGATTTCTAAAGACTTTTTTGAACAAGGGAGTAATAATGGATTGAAAATCCTTTTGAATGGCTATAAAGTCACCTCCTTTACTAAAGTGTATCGTTTTATTATGTGTAACATTCAATGTAGCGTATGGTATGGGTTCGGAGGCATCAAAAAAGCACTCCCAATAGAAATGTAAATCGCCATAATGCGCTTGGTAGATAACAGACGCATCAGGTGTGACATCCACAGCAATTCGAGAAGGCAAAAAAATCAGCATTTGACGTGCAACAAGAGCACAAGATTGGCGAAGTACCGTTACGTTTATTTTGTCAAACAAAACGTGATCCACTTCCAACCTCTGCTGGAGGGTTGTTTCTAGTTTTTTGAATTTTTGATCTATTGTGCGTTGAATCTGGGCGATCAAAGTATTGGTTTTTTGCTCTATTTGATCAAGACTATGAACTTGCTGTGTGCTCAGATTGGAAGGGATGTTTCCTGTTTGTCCAGCAGGAGAATACCCCGTTCTATTGTTGAGCAACGATGAATTAGTCCATTGTCTTACATCCTGAACATTAACATACGCTGGAGGGGAAGGGGGAGGTGATAGCATGATTTTAATAGATTGGATTTAGAAGTTCCAAAAAAGCAGGCTTCATCAAACCAAAGAAAACAGTTTTTTCCTTGACATGGAGCCTTTCTATGTGCTCGAATAAGGTTTCAACGGGAGTAGAAGATTGCAATTCAATGGCATAATTTATGTCTATATCCATTAACGAATAAAAATCACTTTCTCGTTGCACATTATTGACAAGGTTGACGATTACATGGTCAGATTCATCAACCCATTCTGTTCTAAATGTGGTATTTATACTTTTGACACCCTGCCAGTCAAATTGAAAATCCCAAATCAATTTTTCAAAAATCTGTATTTTCTCAAATTCACTCACATAACGCAATCCAACCCAGTTAAATTCCCCCAATAAACCCTCTGAGAACAATTTTTTCACAATATTTTGAATGGATTGGCCAAAATCCTTCCATCCGCAATATCTGCCATTGGTGTTAAAGATCAAACGATCATCCGTGATTCTGAGCCGAATAGCATCATCTTCAAAAAGGTTCTTAGGATAATCAAGTGTAAAAAAGTTGGTTGGATCAAGTTCGATTGAATGTGCGTTGAAAGAAGGCATAGGAATCACACTCATTGATTTCAATACTTCATAGCAGAAGCCCAATCGGTATTCAAACGGGACTTCCGATTTGAAACGAATCTCAACAATTGTATCTTTGAGCCGTTCAGGATCTATTTTTTTGGGAATATTCATGTGATTGATATGGCAAAGGTATTGACGGGGAGCTGAAATAGCGCAACCTGTCAACGAAAACATCCAAAATTTGTTCTAAATCCTCTTCTCCAAAGTCAAAAATAACATAATGCATTCCTTTTCAACCATCGGCCAAGCCGAAAGGCATACCCAAAACCGCATCGTCCAATTGTTCAAGGAGCAATTGCACTACGATTATTTAGGCCATTGGGGAGAACACCGCAATAACTACAATATTGAAGAAACATTTTTGAGGGCGTTTCTAATGGAGCAAGGTTACAATGGATCACTGATGACACGTGCGATTTCGGCCCTGCGAACTACCGCCAGCAACTTCAATCAGGATTTATACACCAACAACAAAAACACCTACCGACTGCTTCGTTACGGGGCAAAAGTCAAGGCAGATGCTGGAGATAATTATGAAACCGTCCATTTCATAGATTGGAAAAACCCGGAAGCCAATCATTTTGGCATTGCGGAGGAGGTGACCGTTTTGGGCAACCGCGAGAAACGGCCTGACATTGTGCTGTATATCAATGGGATCGCCATTGGAGTCATTGAACTCAAACGAAGCACCATTTCCATCGGCGATGGCATTACGCAAAGTATTACCAACCAAGGTAAAGAATGGATTCAGTCGTTTTTCACCACCGTGCAGTTTGTATTTGCAGGCAGCGACAGCGAGGGTCTGCGCTACGGCACCATTGGCACAGAGGCAAAATTCTTTTTGAAATGGAAGGAAGGCGACAGCGATGAGGGTATGTATCAGGTAGATAAGTATCTCCTGAAAATGTGCAACAAGCAACGGCTGCTGGAATTGATGTACGACTTTGTTTTGTTCGATGGTGGGCGAAAAAAACTGCCCCGTGTCCATCAATATTTCGGTCTAAAATCTGCACAGGAATTCATCCGTCGCCGGGAGGGCGGCATCATCTGGCACACCCAGGGCAGTGGTAAAAGTATTGTGATGGTGCTGCTAGCCAAGTGGATTTTGGAAAACAACGCCAACGCCAGAGTGGCTATCATCACTGACCGGGATGAACTGGACAAACAGATAAAACGTGTTTTTGATGATGTCGGCGAGGACATTTACCGCAGCACCAGCGGAAAGGATTTAATGCAGCAATTGGGTCAGGCAAAGCCAAGGTTGTTGTGTTCGCTCGTACATAAGTTTGGCAAGCGCGATGTCGAGAACTTTGATGATTTTGTGGAAGAACTGAAAAACAACCCAACCAAAACGGTCGGGGAGTTATTTGTGTTCGTAGATGAATGCCACCGCACCCAAAGCGGGAAACTGAACAAGGTGATGAAAGCCCTTTTGCCCAATGCTTTGTTCATTGGTTTCACCGGAACGCCCTTGTTGAAGCAGGATAAGCAAACAAGTTTGGAGGTGTTTGGACAGTATATCCATACCTATAAGTTCAATGAAGCGGTGGAGGATGAAGTAGTGCTGGATTTGATGTACGAGGCCCGTGACATCGAGCAGCGCATTACCTCACAGGAAAAAATTGACGCTTGGTTTGCCAGTAAAACGGCAGGATTGAACGATTTTCAACGCTCGGAACTCAAGAAAAAGTGGGGAACCATGCAGCAGGTTTTGAGTTCCAAAAACCGGATGCAGCAGATCGCCAATGATATTGTGCTGGATTTTTCAGTAAAACCAAGGTTGAGCAATGGCAAAGGCAATGCCATTTTGGTGGCCGGCAGCATTTATGAGGCTTGTAAGTATTTCGAACTGTTTCAAGGCACCGAGTTCAAGGGCAAATGTGCTGTAATTACCTCCTACAATCCCTCCCACCGGGACGTGGTAACAGAAGACACCGGAGCCAATACCGAGACGGAAAAACAATACATTTATAACATTTACACCGATAAATTGAAGGATGTGGTAGCAGAACCGCAAAAATCAAAGTCGGAGACATACGAGGACAAGGCGAAGTTGAAATTCACGAAAGAGCCTGCCCAAATGAAATTGCTGGTGGTGGTTGACAAGCTGTTGACGGGCTTTGATGTCCCGTCTTGCACCTACCTCTATATTGACAAAAGTATGCGCGACCACGGCTTGTTTCAGGCCATTTGTCGGGTAAACAGATTGGATTCTGATGACAAAGACTTTGGGTATATCGTGGACTACAAAGACTTGTTCAACAATCTGGTCAATGAAGATGGAACGGGGGCCATTCAAGTTTATACCTCGGAACTGGATTACGACCATTTCACGAAAGAAGATTGTGATGTAATGCTCAAGGATCGTGTTGCAAAGGCGAAAGAACGGCTTGACAATGCACTCGAGGAAATCGCCTTGGTATGTGAGCATGTGGCGCCACCCAAGACCGATCTCGATTACATCCGCTACTTCTGCGGAAATCCAGAAAACCCGGAAGACCTAAAGGCCAATGAGGTAAAGCGGACATCCCTTTACAAGCAAATGGTCGTTCTCATTCGAGCTTATGCCAATATTGCGGCTGACATCCAAGAGGCGGGTTACACCCAACAAGAGATTGATGGTATCAAGAGAGCCTTAGATAACTATTTGCGGCTGCGTGATATCATCCGTAATGCCAGCTTTGAAACACTGGATATGAAGCCTTATGAGGCCGATATGCGTTTCTTAATTGACACCTTCATACAGGCCGATGACAGCCAAAGGATTGACCCATTTGAAAACCAGTCCTTGCTTGACCTAATTATCAATTCCGGCATGGCAGAGGCCATCAGTAAATTGCCAGCAGGCATACGAAACAGTCAAGAAGCGGTGGCAGAAACCATTCAGAACAATGTTCGGCAGAAAATCATCCGGGAACATTTGATTGACCCTGCTTACTTCGAGGAAATGAGCCAACTGCTCACTACCATCATAGTTGAACTACGGGAGAAGAAAATCAGCTATGAACAGTTTCTCCAAAGGATGGCTGATTTGGCAAAGCGGGTGAGTAATCTGGTGCGGGACGACCTGCCCAAATCCATTCAAACCTCGGCGCAACGGGCGTTGTACAACAACCTTTCCCACAATGAGAGCCTCGCCATGGAATGTGATGAAGCGGTTCGCTACAACAAACAGGCCGATTGGAAAGGGGATGAGAAAAAGGAGGCCATCATTCAAGGAGCCTTGTTTAAGTTGCTAAAAAGCGAGGATGAAGTAGAACGGATTTTTGCTATCATAAAAGAGCAACGAGATTATTAGGATGCAGCAAATTGACTTGGGAAATATCATCATTGATGTAGAGATTAAAGACATCAAAAACATTCACTTGAGTGTCTATCCACCCGCAGGCAGGGTGCGGATTGCGGCACCGTTACGAATGGACTTAGAAACCATTCGCATGTATGCCATTTCAAAATTGAGTTGGATCAAAAAGCAGCAGGCAAAACTGCGCGGGCAGAAACGGGAAGCACCCAGAGAGTACCTTACGAGGGAGAGCCATTATTTCTTGGGCAAAAGGTATTTGTTGAAAGTGGTGGAAACGGAAAGCAAACCCAGCATTTCCATCAAGCATCAAACGCTTCTGATGCAAGTCCGGCCAGCCATGGATACCAAGCAGAAAGAAATGATTCTGCACGAATGGTACCGGGATCAATTGAAGGCCCTCGTTCCGAAGTTCATCGCCAAGTGGGAAGGAAAAATGGGGGTTCAGGTCGCTGAATTTGGCATCAAGAAAATGAAGACCAAATGGGGGACTTGCAGTCGGGAAGCAGGGCGGATTTGGATAAACCTTGAATTGGCGAAAAAGCCGCGGGAGTGCTTGGAATACATTGTGGTGCATGAGATGGTTCATCTGCTGGAGCGCAACCACAACAGCCGATTTGTGGCGTATATGGATGCCTTTTTGCCGAATTGGCGGCATTTGAAGGACTTGCTCAATCAGTTGCCGGTTAGTCATGTGGAATGGGGGTATTAAGTTTGAGTTTTGGGGAGTCAACACCCTGGGCTGGTTATCTAAGCCTTAGCAAATGCACGGTGGATATGTCACTAAATTTGTAATATCTTTTGTTCCATAAACATATTGCATCATGGATAAAGTTGAAAAGTCAGTTTGGATTGCAGTAGATGATAATTTGGAACTAAGCGAACACGTTTCAATTTCTTCTGCTTTAGAGGCCGCAACCTTGTCGGTATTTTTTGAAAAAGAAGGGCGCAGGCTTAACAACGGCTACAGTAACTATGCCTACGGCGTTGAGTTTTATAACAAAGCAGGCCTAAAGGTTGATGGTATTATAATTAACGATTGGAGACTTTTTAATGTAAGAGTTTATAGCTTTAGTGACTATGTTCAGGAAAAAATTGAATGCAGCGTAATGGATCCTTATGGAGAGACCCAAACTCGCACATATGGCAATAGAAGAGCAGGGATTCTAACCGCATTAATTTCCCTCCGGAATGTGTCAAAATTCAAAAACTGGACCGAATATCGAAAGGAAAACCCTGATGAAAAAGAGTTGTCAGAAATTCAATTGCTTAAAATTCAAGTAGATCAATTAAAGGCAGAGAATGAGCAGATTTCGTCAAAGTTGAATGCAATTCAGGAAATAATGGGCAGAAACGAATGAGAAAGCATTTGTACAGGTAACCCAAACCCACAGCACTTTTTTGAAACATTACCCTTGTCAACACCTTTAGCTTGTCCAACCTTGCATATATGTATGCTTGATTTAACCAAGCATTGGTCAGAAATCGAACTGGACTTGTTAGGTATTTTAGAGCTTCGCTAGGTTTAGGTCTGATAATGTCCCAAAAAGTATACCCGTAAAACAAAAAAGGCCTTCATCCTAATAGTCGCTAAACATCACTAAAAAAACAGCTAGCTATGCGCAGAAGCTGGTACAAGAATTTTTATCAATTTTAAATTTATGAATAAATTGAAAGCCGAGATCCAAAAATTGAAAGATGAAAAGCCAAAAAATGATGCTTTTAGAGCAATAAAATCTCCAGAAACTGTCAAACAAGTTTTCTCTTTGAGCATTGAGCCCGCAATTCAAGAGATAATGGATGCGCTATCAGAACTAGATGACCTATTTATCAGGAAGGATCTGTGGATTGGGCATGCTAATGGTGGTGTTTCTGTGACTTCCTTTTCGGATATAAAAAGAAACTTCGAGTTGAATCGTTTGGAATATTCAAGCAGTATATTGTTTACTTATCACTTGCGTGGGTACAAAAACCCTCGAATTAAACCATATAATGTAGAGTGCATTGTTCGTTGGGATCTGGAGGAATATCATTATTCTCTTGATCGGATTGGCACCATTGATTGCAAAAAGTTCCCTCAACAGTATGATATATTTTATAGTCAAGAGGAGATTGCTGAAATAGCAGAACTGTGTGTCCATTTTGACTAAGCCAAATAAAAACTAACGATCGTAGTTCCTCGCTGAAACAAAGTATAATAAATGAGGATTGACCCGACAGTTTATCAAAAAACTTTGTTGAAACCCTCATACTGGCTTTCAACTTCCGTTAAAAGTGCTGAAATTTGTGTCTAGCTTAACTGCATCGGGTCTTCTTTTTTAGTGATGTTTTGCGACCACTAAGATGAAGACCTTTTCTGTTTTAATGACACACTTTGGGGGACATTATCAACTCGAAATTGAAAATATTTTGCTTCACACCTAGGGAAAGGCCATAATTTCCAAGAAACGGTTAGTGCCATTTAGAATCTGGTACGGGATTTGTATCCTATATTGGGTAGAATCCCGAAACATTCTATTTTATCCTCGGCTTAGACAAACCAGCTGCTTAAATAAGCCTTGCCTTACGTCAGGCACTAAAACCAACTTAACATGAGCGAAGACCTAAAAATCAAACATGGTGGAAATTCAATCTTACTAAGAGAATTTGGAGTTCAACAAGGGGCTGCTTGTAATGGCAACGCGTCTGCACTAAGAGAACCCCTAAATGTTGTTTTTGAACAATATGTCCGTGATCAAAAAGATCTCCAGACTCGTAGTAATGATTTATTGAATAGCAAAAAGCATCAAATTGGAGATATTGAAAATGCTATTTCAAAAATACGCAACGGTATAATTGAAAAGGAGCAGCGCATCCACGCTACAGAGGAGTCCATAAAACACAAAGAATCTGAAATCTCTGACATCAAGGAGTCGAAGGATGCAGCTACCGGAGTAGTACCATTTGTCATCGGAATTTTTATTGTCCTTCTCTTGACACTGTATTTATTTGTTTTTTACTCTTCTACCGGATATTCTGCGCTATTTGGCGTGAAACCAGGCACAACCGGTTTTATAAATCCCAATGTATTTATGGAAGCCTCCAATAAAGGTGGAGGAGTCGTAGCGATGTTAATTCTTTTCCCGGTAATCTTTCTTGGACTGGGGTTTCTCATTCATGATGCTCTTGAAAGAAGGAAATATTTCTTCATTTCAATGATTATTGGGTTTACCTTCCTAACGGATGCTTTGATTGGATATAAAATCACTCAAAATATATATCAGCTCGAATATCAGGCTGGCTTACACGAAGTGGAATGGAAAACTGAATTTGTCTTTGAAGCCATCAATTTTTACATCGTCCTGGCGCTTGGATTTATCGTTTATCTCATTTGGGGGGCATTACTGCACTATGTATTGAACAAATACAAAGAAATCTCCGAGCCAGAAAGAATCATTAGCCTAAAACGTGAAATTGAAAAACTCAGAGCCGAAATAAGTCAACTACACGAAGGTATATTACCACTAAAAAATGAAATTGCAGATCTAGAAAAAAACAAAGCTGCTCTGCAAATACTAATAGATGAGATTCTTTCAGGAAAGCTGGTCATTGATCCCAATGTATTAGACAGCTATGTAGGTCAATTTATGGGCGGTTGGCTAGGCTACATAGGCCTTTTAAACAAAGACAATCAACCGCTTTGTACCGAGATGATGCAAAAAAGTATGGCAGAGAAAGATCAGTGGTTTGAATCAAAAATAAAAAGATAAAATCAAAAAAATGACTCGAAAACGAAAATCATCCACGGTCCTGATATCATTTTTGCTGATAGGCTTTTTTCTAATTTTCACCATATTCATTTATTTTATCACAAGACCTTCGGAGTTAGCTATCGCCTTAAAAAAATTACCTCAGTGTAACAGCGTAGAGGAATTGCAGACGCTTTGGAATTCCCACCCAAATTTACATGATTCAACCTTTGCAAATCCGATCAAAGATCGAGTCTTGCAATTCTCCCCTGATTCGGCTCAGGTAGCCAAGGCATTGCAATTTTTGCCACAAAGGCCAAAGTTTATCAATTTGATACTCGTCCCGGATTTGTCAAGAAGAATAATTGATACCCTGAACAACCCGAATCAAGTTGAGAATGATAAAAAAATACTACAGGCAATTTATGATGGGTTTGAGAAGAGAGTTAAATTCAAGGGAAAAACAAAAGATCGTTTGATCGTTGATTTGACTGATGGCGATCAAGCCGGGGGTAACTTTCGGTCGATTGCCGACAATTTAGTTTTTGACCCATTTACATCTGGTGAAATTGGCAACAGAAACTATTTTGTCAAAAAAGTTGACGTATTTAAAAACAATATAGATAGTTTGTATCTGCTCGCTTTGAAAAAGCCATTGGGTGCTGATTATCATATTTATTTTAACCGTCAACTTCAGTACCACATCAGGAAGTCAGATATTTTTGAAGAATATCGAAATGTGGTTTTAATCATTACAGATGGTTATCTAGAGGCAGAAGATCGGTTATATACTGGGTCTAGTTATCAGTTAGCCCAAGTATGCAATTGTTGGAAAAACGGAATAACCATGGAAGCTAGTTTAGATAGCATAAAATTAAGGATACCCCCTGTTCCAGAAAGGTTGAACAATACTGAAGTTTATCTTTTTGAGATCAATGAACGAAAGTGTGGTAAAAACTGCGATTTTGATATTTTGAAAACCCAGTGGAAAAGATGGTTTTCCACGATGGGCATCAAAAACATCAGTGACCCTTTTTTCTTTCAAAGAGAGGATGCTAACTTCCATGTATTCAATAAGATAAATGAGATTTTTTCACATTAAAGTCCAATGCATAGGTTATTTTACCTATTAATTTCATTTCTATGCCTGACGTCATTTTTCTCTACTCCTGGAGAGAATGAGATAAAATTACTGACTTGGAATATCCGGGACTTAGGCAAATCAAAAAGTGATGCTGAGATTTCATTCATCGCTAAAAACATTCGAAACTTCGACCTAATTAGTATTCAAGAAGTAGTAGCGGGTTATGGCGGGGCACAAGCCGTAGCCCGTTTAGTAGCAGAACTTAATATTAATGGCAAGTGGGAATATTCCATTAGTGATCCCACCAATAGCACATCGCCTTACATTTCTGAAAAATATGCTTTCATTTGGAACACGAAAAAAGTTAAAAAAATAGGAAATTCCTGGCTAGAGAAGACCTATGATGCTGAAATAGAGCGAGAACCTTTTTTTGCCCGGTTTGCTTTTGGCACAAAAACCATTACATTGATCAATTTTCATGCTCGACCCAGAGAAAGCCAGCCAGAAACCGAAGTGAAGTATTTCAAGTTTTACCCGTCCCAATTTCCAAATGACATACTGATTTTTGCTTCGGATTTTAATTTACCTGAAAATCATACCGTATTTAATCCCTTGAAAAAAATGGGGTTTTTACCTGCGATTACTGGCAACAAAACATCTTTGAAGAAATCACCTGATCAGCTCGGCAACTACCTCATGCATCAAAAGGACAATATATTCTACGATTCAAATAAATTGACTGCCATTGATTCTGGAGTACTAGATTTTGTACCTCAATGTGCTAGTTTGGAGGAGGCAAATATGATTTCTGATCATTTGGGAGTCTGGCTAAGATTTAGGTGAAGAATTTCGAAGCTCTTAAATATCTTACAATGGAAAGAAATATCAAAATACTCCTTGCGCTACTTTTACTCCTGTGCCTGGCGGATATGCCTTATGGCTTTTATCAATTGGTCCGTTTTGTGGCAATGATAGGATTCGTATGGCTCGCATGGCAAGCAAACGGATCAGGGAAAAACTCTGAAGCATTTATCTACATTGCTTTAGCGCTTCTTTTTCAGCCGTTAATAAAAATATCGTTGGGGCGCGCACTGTGGAATTTTATTGATGTGGTAGTTGGTGTGGGTTTGTTGATTTCAATTCTAGCGATTTCTAAGGAGAAGCAGAACGACTAATGCCCGTCCATAAATTGCAATCACTTCTACAATAAAATGACCAACCTCAACGCCCTCAACGAAAAACAGCTCGAAGCGGTAGTCAGCGAAG
>CAZPTQ010000170.1:0-11084 GCA_964589365.1 uncultured Saprospiraceae bacterium | reverse complement strand
TAACGCCAAAATAATTGGCCTGAAATTGGAAAGTTATTTTGACACCGTTCCTTAAACAGCAAAACCGCAAAACGGGAGAACCGCAAAATTTAAAATTGTGACATCGGATCGTTTGGTGTGCACGATTTTAAATTTTGCGGTTCTCCTGTTTTGCGGTTTTGCTGTTTTTTAATTTGTAAACGAAAACCCCAACCCAAACGACCACCACATTTTTCGGTGATAAATCCATTGGTTGCCCACTTCACTTGCGTAATCTTTCCCAAATATAATCCCCAGATTATACTGATCTAACTGCAAGAGAATCCCTGAACTCCAACTGAGGCCAGGCACTACGTCGGTCCCGCGGTCAGCTGTGGCAGCAAATTCCATGGAAGTATTGTTGTCATTGATATTTACAAACGTAAGCCCCGCCGTTATAGGAATGGTGATGTAATGATCCTTTTTCTCCGATAGTTTTTTGGTCAACCCGATGAAAGCCCCAAGGGTCACATCGGTGGTCAGGCGAAAAGTGCCATGCTCTGCTTTGGGCCGAATTTTAAACGGAATGGTCAGTTGGCCGCCTGTGATTCGAAGTCCCTGCAACAGCTTTGGCCTAGCAAAAGGTTTGGTTGGCGAGCAGGAAGTGTCGGGGGAATCTGCGGCTTTACAGCGCTGACAAGTACTGTGTTGCTGCTTTGGAGCAGAAGTGTCGCTGACTACAGGTTGTCCAAGTCCCCTGGGGGATACGCCGAAGCACAGTCCGGCGATTGCGAAACAAAGATGGGGCCGCTTCATACGAAATAGTATTTTAGTGTTTGCAACGTAACGCAAGTTAACAAAAAGTTCTTGTGCCTTAACTGTTATATTGTGTAGATGCCCCTCGGCCATAGATGGGTGGGTGGTTTCATCGCGCGGGCAAAAAAAATATGTTTGATGGAAGCAACCAGAATGTCGCCGCGATGCGGCTTTTTCTGAAACCTATCCAAAATTCACATTAACACTGGATTTTTTTTAAAAGAAAACCCCTCGGAAAGTGCGAGTTGGCACTCCGAGGGGTTGTTTAATGTTTTTTACAAACAGCTCATTGAACTTTACATACACACGTTGATGGGTTTTTGGCTGCAAAGACATTTCAGATAAAAGACCCCTTGCGCAGTCAAAAATACAGTAATAAGATCGGTTGACGGTCACATTAAGCCGATCAAGTTGAAGATTCGCCGCTGCGTCTGAAAGACAGTCTGCGGCGCGTTGTAGTAATTTGAAGGTTTAGCTGCTCATATTTCGACGCCCTCTCGTCGTACGTTTTGGTAAAAAATATAATCCGACTGCTCTAGTTTTTGGAGAGTAGTGGGATGAGCCGAGATGTAGGTGTTGAAATGCAAATCCAATGCAGACAAATGCTTGGCCATACGAAGGATTTCGTTGCCAGTTTGTATGGTGTTGTCTCGTAAAACCACCGAAAAACACTACTCCTCATACCCCATAAACACCCGCTCAATAATGTCGCAGCAATCGCCCAGTTGGCTTTCGGTCATTACCAGCGGTGGCGCGAAACGAATGATGTTGCCGTGTGTTGGCTTGGCGAGTAGGCCGTTTTCTGCCATGCTAAGGCAAATATTCCAGGCGGTTTTGCTTTGTTCTGTATCGTTGATTACCACGGCATTGAGCAGGCCCTTGCCTCTTACCAACGAGATGAGGTCTGGGCGTTTTTGTTGCAGCACCCGCATACGCGAGCGGAAGGTTTTGCCCAACTCTTTGGCGTTGTCGGCGAGCTGTTCGTCTTCTACTACTTTCAAAGCTTCCATAGCAACGGCACAAGCGAGCGGGTTGCCGCCAAATGTGGAGCCGTGTTCGCCGGGTTTGATGGTGAGGATCACTTCGTCGGTGCTAAGTACTGCGCTCACTGGAAGCACGCCCCCGGAAAGAGCTTTCCCAAGGATTAAAATATCGGGTTTCACGGCCTCATGATCGCAACAAAGCAGGCGACCTGTGCGGGCTATTCCTGTCTGCACCTCATCAGCGATAAAAAGCACGTTGTGCGACTTGCAAAGGTCGTAGGCAGTGGAGATGTAACCTTCATCCGGCACGTTCACACCTGCTTCGCCTTGTATGGGTTCTACAAGAAAGCCCGCTACATTGGGGTCTTGCAGGGCGAGCTCGAGGGCGGCCAGATCATTGTAAGGGATCACCTCGAAACCGCGCATATAAGGGCCAAAGCCTTTGCGGCTGTCGGGATCGGTGGAGGCAGAAATAACGCCCAACGTGCGTCCGTGGAAATTGCCGGAAACAAAAATAACTTTTGCTTTCCCTTCTGCTACGCCTTTGATTTGGTAGGCCCATTTGCGGGCGAGTTTAATAGCAGTTTCCACAGCTTCCACCCCTGTGTTCATGGGCAGGATGCGTTCGTATCCAAAATATTGAGTCAAAAACTCGGCGTATTCACCCAGCAAGTTGTTGTAAAAGGCGCGTGAGGTTAGCGTCAGTTTATGCGCTTGTTCCACCAATGCGCCAATAATGCGCGGATGACAATGGCCTTGATTTACAGCGCTGTATGCGGAAAGGAAATCATAGTATTGTTTGCCTTCTACATCCCAAAGATGTACACCTTTGCCACGCTCAAGCACTACCGGGAGGGGGTGGTAGTTGTGTGCGTTGAAGCGGTCTTCAAGTTCGATCAGCGTGGCAGAGGATAGTGTGGTGGTGATTTCCATGCTTGAAATGTGGTCAAGGTGATAATGTAATTAGAACAAAGGTATTGGCCACATTTACTCCAGTCCAGCATAAATCTGTTCTCGATCCACTTTGTCTGTCAGGGGCAGGTTTAGTTCTGCCATTCGTTTGCCAACGGTGGCAGCGTCGAGCAAACTTTTGTCGTCGAGCCGGGCAGTGAGGTAGCCTGCTAAAAATGCGTCGCCAGCGCTTGAGGTATTTTGGTTGTAGCTGAGCGCGTGGATTTCATCGCCGTTGCCAGCCCAGCAGCCTTTTTCGCTGATGAAGCAAACCTGCGAGGCGCCGATTTTCAAAAAATGCTCGATAACCGCTTCCGGAGAAGGGGCATTGTCTTCATAAAGCCGTTTCCAGTCCGAATTGCTTATTTTAACCAATGCTTTGTAACGGCAAATTTCGGACACTGCTTTCTTGGCTTCAATGCGGTCAGGGAAGGTTTTTTCGCTGTAATTGACATCTATTGAGACTAGGCAGCCCGCTCGTTGTGCACGTTCTGCAGCTTGCAGGATTACGTGTTGCGAAGGGTTTTTGCTCAAAGCGAAGCAAGTGGTGTGGAAAACTCCAATATTTTCAAATGATTGAAACGGGAACTGTCTAATAGACAACATCGAATCTGCGCCCCGGTACACTTGATGGTTGGATTCTGTAGCAGAGCGTGTAGCCAACATGAGTGTGGTTGGTTCTTCTACTTGCGCTACACAGGAAGTGTCCACACCCAAACGGTTGAGGTAATTGATCAGTACCCCACCCATGTCGTCGTTCCCAACCGTGCCAGCCAGCATTGCTTTATTGCCAAGTCGAGCCATGTTGATGGCCAATACTGCGGGATCACCGCCGGGAATTCGCCTGAAAAGTGTGCCCTCATCCAAAGTTTGCACAAATTCTGCTGTGACAAAATCAACCAACAGTTCTCCAGCCGAGAGGATGTCAATAGTTCTACGCATAAATGCCGATCACGGTATTTTCAAAGGTAAATGGGCTGCATCAAATCGCGCTATTTTGTTGAATTTCAAGCGATTACCCTATGTATCCTTTCTAGATTAGGACGCAATGATACGGCGAGTTTTGAGACTTGGCCCAAGTCTTTATTTTTAATGGCCGCAAGCAAAGAATCTACCAAGGCTTGTCCGATTCCGCCTTCGATCAAACCTTTGACGTCGGCTTTCCACCACTCTTTCGCGATTGAAACGGCAGAGAGCAGTAGTTTGGGGTTGTCTCGTGCATTTCGCCCCAATTTGCTTGCGTTTCATCCCACTCGCTTGCAGTTTGCCCCTAAAGTTTGCGATTCAGCCCTCTTTCTGGCACCATAATTTGGATGGGTTTTCCTTTGCCCCAACAAAATTTTATACAGCCATGCTCGAATTTCTTTCCAAACTGAGTTACTACATCCACATCGTCGCCGGAGCATCCACCCTGGTCACCGGTCCGATCGCTATCTTTTACAATTTCCGTGACCCACGCAAGCACCGTATCGTAGGCAAAGCGTTTTATTACGCCATGCTTATCGTGGTTGTTTCCGCCATCATCGGCTTTTTCAAACGCCCGGATCAAGTATTTTTCCAATTTCTTTTGGGCATCGCATTGTTGGTGTTGGCGGGAATTTTCCGAGGTGTGCGCAGCATTTTCCTGATGAAAGGCGGGCGGGTCACACCCTTTGACTGGGGCTATACCGTATTGCTCGGGCTGAATGCTGTGTATATGCTGGGCATGTCTGCATGGCATTTTGCGGCAGGAACTATGATAGCCTTCCCCATACTTTTCGGGGTATTTGGCTTTATGTGTGCATCCGACACCAGAGTGAACTGGAAGTCTTTTAGCAATCCGGCTTCGCTGCATCCGCTCGATTGGATGCAACTTCACCTTGGCACTATGCTGGGAGCTTTCACGGCTTCTACTACGGCGTTCACGGTGAATTCCGCGCACTTTCTTCCCTGGTGGGCGCAATGGTTTGGCCCTACGCTCCTGCTTGTTCCTTTGCAGTTTTATTTTGCAAGAAAAGTGAAAGCCATGCGGGCGCAAACAATGGGGAAAAAAGTGTCTGCATAAAAACTCTTATCCAAAGTGTGCGTTCATTGCGACGGAATTTCAACCCACTCGTATGACTGCACACCTCCTTACCATAGGCGATGAAATCCTCATCGGCCAAATAGTAGACACCAATTCGGCCTGGATGAGCCGCCAACTCAACCTCGGCGGCATTGCTGTCTTGGGAAAAAGCAGCGTTGGCGACGCACGACAGGCCATTTTCAACGGTGTCGAACATGCCGCCACTACAGCCCAAATCGTGATTATGACTGGCGGACTCGGCCCTACCAAGGACGATGTCACGAAGTCCACGCTCGTGGAATTGTTTGATTGCCAACTGGTTTTTCATCAGGAGGTGTATGACGGTATCGCCTCCTATTTCCAGAAAATTGGTCGAGAAATCCCGGTTGAAGTGGTGCGCGGCCAATCTATGTTGCCAGACCAAGCCGTAATACTTCCCAACAAAGTCGGGACGGCTTCCGGGATGTGGTTTGAGCGCGGCGGCAAGGTGTATATTTCTTTGCCTGGGGTACCATTCGAAATGGAATACCTGATGACCCACGAGGTATTGCCCCGCTTAAAAGCACAATTTCCCAGCCGGCCCATTGCGCATCGAACTTTGCAAACCGCCTGCGAGGGCGAAAGCGCCATTGCCAAACGCATCGAAGTTTTTGAAGACAGTCTCCCGGCACATATCAAGCTTGCTTATCTGCCCACGCTGGGCCAAGTCCGCTTGCGCCTCACAGGCAACTGGCCAGGGGAAGTAAGTCCTGATGCGGATGCCCGCCTGGCAGCCGAGTTGGATGCCAAAAAAACCGAACTATTTGCGCTCATCCCCGATTTGGTTTATGGAGAAGAAGAAGAGACTTTGCAGGAAGTGGTAGGGAAAATGCTCCGTCAGCAAGGAAAGCAGTTTGGCACAGCAGAAAGTTGCACAGGCGGCTATGTAGCGCACCTGATCACCTTGGTACCTGGTTCGTCCGATTACTTTCCAGGCTCGGTGGTGAGTTATTCTTACGAGATGAAAAGCAAACTCTTGGGTGTAAAAACCTCGACCCTGGAAACCTATGGCGCGGTAAGTGCCGAAGCAGTAATAGAAATGGCCGAAGGAGCAAGAGCCACGCTTGGTGTAAATGTTTCGCTGGCCATCTCAGGCATTGCCGGCCCTGGAGGTGGCACGCCCGACAAACCGGTGGGTACGGTATGGATGGCCGTGAGCGATGGACAGCGCACGCAAGTTGCCAAACATATTTTTGGGAGAGACCGGGCCAAGAATATTCAACTTACAGGGGTTTACGCGCTGAACATGGTTAGGAAGTTTTTGTTAGGGGTAAATGAGCATCTTTGCAGATCGAAATAAAAACTACTCCACATGCGCTCCATTATTTGGGCATTAATCGCTTTATTTTTTTCTATTCCCTCTACCGAAATTTTTTCTCAAAAAACAACTTTCACCATTGTGAAGGGCAAAGTCACGGATGCAGAAACCCAAGAGGGTTTGGCGTTCGTGAGTGTCGCTGCACCTGGCTTTGCAGCAGGCACCCGGACAGATGAAAACGGCTTCTATCTGCTCCGAACGGAGCAAAAAATTACCAAAATACAGTTCAACTATCTCGGGTACAAAACCCAGGTGCTACCCGTAAAGACAGGGGAGGACCAGACACTCGATGTAAGCCTGGAACCCAGTGACCAGCAATTGGAAGAGGTTACGATTAAGGCCAAAAAATACAAGCGGAAAGACAACCCAGTGGTAGATCTCATCGAACTTGTCATCGCCCACCGCGACCAAAACCACATTGCGGACCTTGCCTCTTACCAGGACGAGCAATACGAGAAAATCTTCCTGGGCCTCAGCAACCTCAACAAAAACCTGAAAACTAGCCGCTTACTTCGTCCCATACATTTTGTGTTTGAAAACATTGACACCAGCAAGCTTGGCGGCCTCCCGGTGACCCCGATTTTTTTACAGGAAAACGTAATGGACTATTACAGTCAATCTAGCCCAAAGCGTTGGAAAAAATACATAAAGGCATCAAAATCAGTTCGATTTGGCGAAATGATAGACGATGATGGTATGGACAAGGGATTGCAATACTTGTACAAAGAGGTTGATATCTACGACAATTATGTGGACATGCTTTCCGACCAGTTCATGAGTCCGATCGCCAATGGCGCGCCGCTTTTTTACCGCTATTATGCTGCCGATACAATTGAAGAAGCGGGCAAAAAAATCGTTCGGCTCGAATTTTATCCCAAAAACAAAATGGATATGCTGCTCCAGGGCGACCTCTACATCGCGCTCGACAGTAGCTATGCCATTACGCGGGTCAATTTTTCAGTCAACCCAAATATCAACTTAAACTGGGTGAAAGAATTGGTGGTAGAACAAGATTTCCAACTCCTGCCCTCGGGCAAATGGGTAATGTCCACGGAAGACTATCGGATGCACTTTGGCGTGAACAAACGTGGTGTAGGCATGGTAGCGCAACGCTTCGTGACGCACCGCAACCCACGCATCAACCCCGTGCTCCCTGATTCTGTGATGCGAGGCAAGGATTCGGAAACCGTGACTTTGCCCAATGCTATGGTGATGGATAACGACTACTGGGAAACAGCCCGCCCTACTCCGCTCAACACCGCCGAAGCTGCCACTTATGTCAACATGGACAGTCTGCGGAAAACACGGTTTTACAAAGTAAGCACCAAGATTGCCTATGCGCTTTTTGGGGCACATGCCGATGTGGGTAAGTTTCAGATTGGCCCTATTAGTTCGTTTTATTCTTTCAACGAGGTAGAAGGCACGCGCTTGAAATTCGGTGGGCGTACAGGACCTAAAATGAGCAAACGCTGGCGCATAGAGGGTTGGGCTGGCTACGGCTTGCGCGACCTGCGTTGGAAATACAGTATTGGGGGCGCGTATGGCCTAAAAGGCACTGAATTCAATAAGTTTCCCAACAACCTGCTGCGCGTTAATTATTTGCACGACGTGGTGCTTCCGGTCCAAAACTTTCAGGCGAGTCAGAGCGCTAGTTTTGCCAACTCCGTGGTGCGCGGTGCGAACGACAAGTTTTTTTACTACGACCGTTTCAACGCGCAATATGAGCGCGAGTATCAGAATCACTTTTCAATCATAGTGGGGGCTGAAAACCGGCAGTTTCGTCCAGCAGGCGCGCTCTTTTTTGAGCCAGCCGAGGGTGGGGGGCTGGTGCAAGACCCTGTGATAGCAACCTCAGGGCTTGTGCAACTGCGCTATTCCCCAGGCGAAACGTTTTATCAAAGCGGTACCACCCGGTCGGTGGTAGATTTCAATTACACGACTACGCTGCGCTATTCCAAAGGCTTCAAAGGGATCGCGAGCGGCGAATATGATTATCACGAATTGGTGGCGAGCCTTAATAAATTCAGCAACACACCACCTTTCGGCTACAACAAATGCTATTTGGAAGCGGGGGGCGTTTTTGGCAAGGTTCCGTTCCCCTTGCTGACCATTCACCGGGGCAATCAGACGTATTTCACGCAGCAGTTTTCATACAACTTGATGAACTTCATGGAATTCGTCAGCGACCGCTACGCTACGCTAATGGTGGAGCAATATTTTGGCGGGTTTTTCCTGAACAAAATACCCCTGTTGCGGAGGCTCAAACTCCGCGAAACCTGCTCATTCAAGATACTTTACGGCCAAGTATCAGCGCAAAACCGGCCCAGTGAGAATTCCGGCCTGTTAAAATTCCCCACTTTCCCAGACGGTACGCCTATCACCTACACCCTGGAAGACAAGCCTTATATAGAAGCCGGTGTGGGCATCACCAACATTTTCAAAATTTTTCGGGTGGATTTGATTCGGCGGTTCAGCTACCTCGAACATCCGGGTGCAGCTAAATATGGGGTTCGATTAGGGGTATGGGTGGAGTTTTAGAGGTTTTTCATACTCAACGCCACCCTTTTCCTCCCATAATCAATCTCTACCACCCGCACCGTCACCTGTTGCCCCAGCGACACCACCTCCATCGGGTCGCGCACAAACTTGTCGGACAATTGCGAGACGTGCACCAGACCTGAGTCTTTCACGCCAATGTCCACAAAAGCCCCGAAATTGGTGATGTTCGTTACGATGCCCGGCAGGATCATGCCGGGGTGAAGATCATCGAGCGAGCGAACGTTGGCAAACTCAAAGGATTTGGCTGCGCCCCGAGGGTCAAGGCCGGGTTTTTCTATTTCTTTGAGGATGTCTTTGAGCGTAGGGAGTCCCACGTCCCCGCGGACGTATTTTTTCAAGTCAATGCTGGCGCGTTTTTCTTTATCTTGCACTAAATCAAGGACTTTGCAGCCCAAATCGGCGGCCATTTCTTCCACAAGGGCATAGCGTTCAGGGTGAACCGCAGTGTTGTCGAGCGGGTTTTTGGCCTCTCGGATGCGCAGGAACCCAGCGCATTGCTCGAAGGCCTTGTCGCCGAGGCGTGGCACTTTTTTTAGCTCGGAACGCTTGGTGAAGGCCCCGTTTTCGGCGCGGTACTCCACGATATTTTTAGCCAGCACCGGACCGAGACCGGAGACATAGGTGAGCAAGTGTTTGCTCGCAGTGTTCAGGTTGATGCCCACTGCGTTCACGCAACTTTCCACCGTGCGGTCGAGGCCGTCTTTGAGTTGGGTTTGGTTGACGTCGTGCTGGTATTGGCCCACACCGATGCTTTTGGGGTCAATTTTCACGAGTTCTGCCAAGGGGTCCATGAGCCTTCGCCCGATGCTGACGGAGCCGCGCACGGTCAGGTCTTCTTTTGGAAATTCCTCCCGTGCGGCTTCGCTGGCGGAATATATGGAGGCTCCGGCCTCGTTGACCTGGAAAATCTCGACGGGCGTTCTGAAATTGATCTTTCGCAAGAAATCCATGGTTTCGCGCCCAGCCGTGCCGTTGCCGACTGAAATCGCTTCAATGGCATATTTTTCCGCCAAATGTTCGATTTCTGCCTGTGCTTCAAAGGGGCTGTGCAGGAAAACTGTGTTGTATTTCAACAAATTACCGTTCGCATCGAGACAAACGACCTTGCAGCCCGTTCGGAAACCAGGGTCCACCCCCATCACTCTTTTCTCCCCAAGCGGGGCAGAAAGCAGAAGCTGGCGCAGATTTTCGGCAAAAACACGGATGGCCTCCGTGTCGGCTTTTTCCTTGGAGGTACCTCGAAACTCTGTTTCGATGGATGGCGCAAGCAAGCGTTTGTAACTATCCTTCACGGCTGTACGCACCTCGTTGGCGGCTTCGCCAAAACCCGTGACGAAAATTTTGTCCAAATCGTTCACCGCCATTTCTTCCTCTGGCGCGATACTTACACGGAGGAAACCTTCTTCTTCACCCCGGCGCATGGCTAATAATCGGTGACTGGGACATTTGGCCAGTGGTTCGCTCCACTCGAAATAGTCGCGGTATTTAGCACCCTCTTCTTCCTTTCCTTTAACCAATCGAGCGGCGATTTCGGCGCCCCGTGCAAAGTGTCGGCGGATTTTGTCGCGGGCTTTCAGGTCCTCACTCACCCATTCAGCAATGATGTCGCGGGCGCCTTGCAACGCGTCCGCAACAGTAGGCACCTGATCTGTAATAAACCTTGTGGCAAGGTTCGCCAAACCGCTATTGTCTGTTTGTGAAAAAATGCGTTTGGCCAGCGGTTCCAGTCCTTTTTCGATGGCCATGCTGGCGCGGGTCTTGCGCTTGGGTCGGTAGGGCAGGTACAAATCCTCCAATTCGGTCATGGTAACGGCTTGTTCGATGGCGCGACGGAGTTCGGGGCTGAGTTTCCCTTGTTCCTCGATGCTTTGCAGGATGACTTCGCGGCGTTTGTCGAGCTCCAACATTTTTTTCCAGGCATCCTGGATATCAGCGATTTGAACCTCATCAAGCTCACCTGTGGCTTCCTTGCGGTATCGGGCGATGAAAGGAATGGTGGCGCCGCTTTCGAGCAGTTCAATGACGGATTCGACTTTGCGGGCGGGGATGTTAACTATTGGGGCAATACGGGGAGCGTAGGACATTTTGGAACGATGAACTATGAATTATGACGGATGGCCCAGCTTCGTTGAAACTTCGGCGAGTAAAGAGGTGCAAAATTCCTTTTAAGGAACGGTGTCAAAATAATGGCATCAAATTGGAAAGTTATTTTGACACCGTTCCTAGGGGGGGAAACAGAGGTGGCCTGATCGGGAAAAGTTATCCACAAATTTTCTGTTCAAGAAAGTGGGGTTGTGTCAAAAGGTATTTCGCAATTTTTTTAATGAAATAATATTTTTCATTTCTTGCAATTGAATCCTATAAGGTTTTTAAAACCTTATAGGATTTCGTGAAATAAGAAATAAAATTCCGCGAT
>CAZPTQ010000169.1:0-11113 GCA_964589365.1 uncultured Saprospiraceae bacterium | reverse complement strand
CCAATGACTAATGACCCAATGACTAATGACCAATGACCAATGACCAATGACCAATGACCCAATGACTAATGACCCAATGACCAATGACCCAATGACCAATGACCTAATGACCAATGACTTAATGACAAAATTCCCGACCTTTGCCCCATGGTCAAAATTGGAAACGTAGAACTTGGCGAATTCCCACTCCTGCTCGCCCCCATGGAGGATGTAAGCGACCCGCCATTCCGAAAACTCTGCAAGCAGCAGGGCGCGGACATGGTGTACACCGAGTTTATTTCAGCAGACGGGTTGGTACACGAGGCAAAACAGACGTTTCAGAAACTAGAAATCTTCGATTATGAGCGTCCGGTAGGCATTCAGTATTTCGGTGGGCAACTGGAAAACATGATCCAAGCCGCGGAAATCATTGAGGCCAAGAACCCTGACGTAATTGACATCAACTTTGGATGCCCGGTAGCGAAAGTAGCTTGCAGAATGGCTGGTGCAGGTCTTCTCAGGGACATTCCTCAGCTCGTGAAACTTACCGAAGCAGTTGTGAAAACCACTAAGCGCCCCGTCACGGTCAAAACCCGACTTGGCTGGGACGATTCCACCATCAACATCATGGAAGTGGCTGAGCGTCTGCAGGATGTGGGCATTCAGGCACTCAGCATCCATGCCCGCACCCGCGCCCAGATGTACAAGGGCGAGGCCAATTGGGAATGGATTGCTCGGGTTAAAAACAACCCACGCATCCATATACCCATTTTTGGAAATGGCGATGTGGACAGTCCGCAAAAAGCCCTGGATTACAAAAACCGTTTTGGCCCGGATGGGATCATGATCGGGCGTGCCAGCATCGGCTACCCCTGGATTTTTCGTGAAATCAAGCACTTTTTTGCCACAGGTGAATTGCTTGCCCCCCCCGATATCCATGAGCGTGTACATGCCGCCCGGCAGCATTTGAGCGATAGTCTTGCCTGGAAAGGCCCAAAGCTCGGGGTGCTCGAAATGCGCAGACATTATGCGCCTTATTTCAAGGGTCTACCTGACATCAAGCCTTACCGCGCAAGGCTTGTGACCGAAATGGAACCAGCCACTTTATTTGCAATTTTAGAAGAGATTGAGGAGGTTTATTCCAATTTGGATTTAGCCACTAATTGCACGAATTTTCACGAATTGGAATGCCTTGTTGAAAGTTCGTGCATTTAGTGGCTAAATAGATTTGCAGAATCGAAAGAATAGATTTATTTTAGTGAAAATTAGTGCAATTAGTGGCAAAATAGAAAATTTCCATGTTTTTCACCATACACCCCGACGAGCGCAGGGTTCTAGATATTGTCAGCAAATGTGCCCTCGAACTGGGTGTTCCGGCATATGTAGTGGGCGGATATGTGCGCGACCGTCTTTTGGGGCGCCCCACCAAAGACATTGATATTGTGTGCGTTGGTGATGGGGTCCGATTGGCAGAAGCTGTGGCAGGGCAACTGGTGCCCAAGCCGAAAGTGGCCGTGTACAGCCGGTTTGGCACGGCGATGTTGCGCTGTGAGGGCATTGAATATGAGTTCGTGGGTGCCAGACGCGAAAGTTACAGCCCTGACAGTCGCAAGCCTGATGTGGAGCAAGGCACTTTGGAGGACGACCAAAACCGTCGCGATTTCACCATCAACGCATTGGCCATGAGCCTCGCCGAAGAAGACTTTGGACACATCATTGACCCTTTCAACGGCCTCGAACACCTCGAGCAAAAAATCATCAAAACCCCGCTCGATCCCGGACAGACGTTTTCGGATGATCCGCTGCGGATGCTCCGTGCTATTCGGTTTTCAAACCAACTGGATTTTGCGATTGAGCCTTCTACTTTCAACGGAATTGCCAAATACAAAAGCCGCATACACATCATTTCCAAGGAGCGGATCACCGGGGAATTGGAGAAAATATTGATGACTGACAAGCCCTCAGTAGGCTTTAAGTTGCTGTTCGACAGTGGGTTGCTTAAATTGATTTTCCCGGAAATGGTCGCGTTGCAGGGTGTAGAAGACCGCAACGGGCGCGGTCATAAGGACAATTTCTACCACACGCTAGAAGTGCTGGATAACCTGTGTCGTCGCAGCGACAACATTTGGCTTCGCTGGGCAGCCGTGATGCATGACATCGCGAAGCCCGCCACAAAAAAATTTGACAAAGAGGCAGGTGGTTGGACCTTTCACGGCCATGAATGGTTGGGCGCGAAAA
The DNA here is from genome assembly GCA_964589365.1 of uncultured Saprospiraceae bacterium. Classification (GTDB taxonomy): domain Bacteria; phylum Bacteroidota; class Bacteroidia; order Chitinophagales; family Saprospiraceae; genus M3007. Next base: position 8,896 of record CAZPTQ010000169.1, on the reverse strand, counting down.
TGGTGCCCAAGATTTTCCGAGAGATGCGCTTGCCACTCGACTCAAAAATGGAATTTGTGCAGAAGATGGTGTTGCTGCACCTGCGTCCCATTTCGCTGACGAAAGAACAGGTGACCGATTCGGCAGTGCGCCGGCTGTTGTTCGATGCAGGGCCAGATATTGAGGATCTGATGAAACTCTGCGAATCTGACATAACCACCAAGAATCCGCAGAAAATGCGTCGTTACCTTGAGGGGTATGAATACCTGAAAGAACGCATGGCCTTGGTAACTCAAGCCGACCGTTTACGCCTTTGGCAACCACCCATTACAGGCGAAGTTATCATGCAAACCTTTGAGATTCAACCTTCACGCGAAGTTGGGATTATCAAAACTGCTTTGCGTGAGGCGATACTGGAAGGGGAGATTGATAACAGTTATGAGGCTGCTTTTCAACGAATGTTGGAGGAGGGTAGGAAGATTGGGTTGGTGGCGAAGCACTGATCTCATTCACTTCTTCTTCCTTTTCTTATAATTTTCCAACACAAACGACCCCAGCCCCGAAAGGCTGGAATAAAACGCCGTGCCATTATTCGTCTGCGTAAACGTCTCAACAAAACGCATCAGGTAGGGGTCGCGGGCGATCATAAAGGTGGTGATCGGAATCCCCATTTTTTTGCAGCGAAGCGCAAGGCTCAAGCAGCGATTGATAATTTTCCGGTCGAGGCCAAATGAGTTTTTATAGTAATTTTTCCCGATTTTAAGGCAGGTGGGCTTCCCGTCCGTGACCATGAATATCTGGCGGTTGGGGTTGCGGCGTTTCTTCAATATGTCTAAGGCCAATTCTAATCCAGCCACCGTATTGGTGTGGTATTCCCCATTGGTGAGGTAGGGCAGGTCTTTGAGTTCTATGGGCCAGGCGTCGTCTCCAAAAACAATGATATCCAGGGTGTCTTTTGGGAATCGGGTGCGGATAAACTCTGCCAACGCAAGCCCCACTTTTTTAGCGGGTGTGATGCGGTCTTCCCCATACAGCGTCATCGAGTGTGAAATGTCAATCATCAAAACGGACGACATCTGACTCTGGAAATACGTCTCGTGTACTTCCAGGTCCTCTTGTGTCAGGTGAAACTCGTCAATACCGTGGTTGATGTAAGCGTTTTGAAGTGAATTTGTAATGGCGATATTTTCCAGATTGTCGCCAAATTCAAAGGGCTTTACATCGGCAGTGTGCTCGTCGCCGCGCCCAATAGTGCCTGTATTGTGCTGACCGCTTTTGGCTTTTTTGAGGTCGCCAAAAATATCGTCAAGGCTTTTTTGTCGCAGGCTGATTTCAAGTTTTGAGGTCGGGCCCATACCGCCCTCGGCATCCCCATCGGGACGGATGTAGCCTTTTTCCTTTAATTCGTTTATGAAATCGCCCATTCCATACTCCTCGGTCGTGAGTTTGTACTCCCGGTCGAGTTCGTTGAGCCATGCCAATGCTTCATAAACATCGCCAGAAGTGTAGAGCATGAGCTCCTGAAAAATCTTGAACAGCCGATCAAACGTAGTCTGATTCGGGTCGGGCTTATAGTCTGTGAAACGGAAACCGAGCATGGGAAAGATTGTGTTTGTTGATTTGGGGATTTGTTTATTCGAGCACTCAAGTTTGGCCATTCGAATAAACAAATCCCCAAATCCCCGCATCAACAACCCTGCTACTCCTCTTGTTCAATAAATTTCACTCCATATTCCTCCAATTCGGCCATTACAGGCTCGTATACCTCTGGCATGGTGGGGATATTGACCCCGGTAGTGGAGATTTTGCCCAGCATCAACAGTTTGACAAAAATTCCAAGTGGCAAGCCGACCAGTCGCGACATGGCGGTATCTGAACTGTTATCGCCTTTCATAACAAGCGTGGAGGTCAATTTGCGCTTATTCCGCTGCAACTCGTACTCAAAAACGTGCTGCATGATGATCATGTCCTTGTCCTGAGGGCTTAATGTCCATTTCTCCAGGAGTAGGTTTTCCAAGATCAGCGATGGGGTTGCGTCCTTTACTTTGATACGACGCTTGCTGAACAGACCAAGCCACTCCAATTTCTGCATAATATCGCTATCAGGCTCTGTTTCAATCATTTTAGCCATACGGTCTTTTACCGACCCTGTGTGCTGACTGATTCCCAGAAAAGCCTCCATCAGGTCGTGATAGGTAAGTTTGTCACTGTCAACGATTGGGAAAGTCGCATCCGTGAGGCCAATGCGGACGAGGGCATTCCAAGCATCACAGAAACCCCGGTGGCGGATAGTGCCGCGAAAAAGTGTGCGGATGTTTTGCAGCCCATAGGCCTCTCGATAGAGCAATGAATCTCGATTCGCATATACCTCCCATTCTCCCATCTCGGGTATGTTTACCAGGCGGTACTGCCGAAAAAGGCGGCGGTAAGGGATGTATTTCAACTTGTTATCCTCCAGAAACTGCGCCGTGCCCTGTCCCGCCAACACCACATTGCGTGGATTCCAACTGAACTTGTAATGCCAAGGGTTGTCATCGCTTTCGGGAGCCACCAAGCCGCCCGTGTAGGAGTGAAACGCAGTGATTTCCCCCCCTTTATCTTTGATTTGGTGTATGCGCTGCATGGCGCTCATGTGGTCAATGCCGGGGTCAAGGCCAATCTCGTTCATAAACACTAGGGCGCGTTGGCGTGCTTCGTCGCCAAGGCGGAACACCTGTTTACTGACGTAACTGGCGGTGACCATGTGCTTGCCGAGCGTGATACAGTCTTGCGCAACTTCGAGGTGCATTTGTGGGGGCAACAGCGACACCACTACATCGTGACGGGCAATGACCTCCCGGCGGTCGTTTGGCTTGGAGGCATCGAGCCAAATGGAGCGCCCATGTGGATGGTCGTTCACTTTGCGGCGAGCCAATTCGATGTCAGCATCAGATACAGTGACGAAAAAATTGTGCAACCCTGCTTGCTCTAGTATGTAATTGATGAGCGCGGTGGCTGAACGGCCAGCGCCGATAATGAGGAGATTTTTCATAAATGGCAGGCAAAGGTAAATAAGTTGGCAGGGATTGTTCAATTCCTCTGTTTGGTCAAATGCTTGACAATTTAGGAATAGCTACCTAGGCTTTTTTTCAATTTTAATATTCACTAAAGCGAACGAAAAACGAGGTTGTCAAACTGGGAGTTGAAGAAATGGATTATTGTCTAACTTGTTTTTAGTCAATAATTTATAAAATAGAACAGGATTCCTTGGGCTAGAGGATCAAGATAAAAATGAGGAAACCAATAGTTCACAACGCCCCAAAATTGTAGTTGGCAACAACCACTATTCGTCCGAGGTTTGCACTCCCGATTGGCTATAAAAAAAGGCCAACCCTGATGGCTGGCCCCTTCCGTGTAGGAAATGCGCATGGGATTATAACGGGACAAATTCGTCGCGAAGGACGGGATTAGTAGTACTTCACAATTTGCAACCCCAGCGCGAATTCCAAGTGAATATCATTCATTGTCACCAAATTTCTTGCAGCAATATGAGCACACCTGTTACAATCAAAATCAAAAACGGAACTGTTCGCGTGTCGAACCCCCGTTGAGGTTGTCTGCCTCCGCTTTAGACAGGCTTGCTCCGAAAACCGAAGAATTGTTCATGGGATTTTAAAATCCAATTTAAGAGGCCTTGCCGAACGCGGCAGGGCTTTTTTGTTTTTCTATTTACCACATAGTTCATGTAGACCACATAGTAAAAAACTCATCCAGTCAAAAATCTATGTGGTCTATTGAACTATGTGGTAAGTAAAATAAAAGGTAAAATAGCAACGGAAAAAACCGTGCCGAACTTTTGCAATACCTTCGCGCCGAATCATTTTTCGACATGAAATCCACTGCATTAACATTTTTCCTTTCCATTTCCGCTCTTTTTCTCATTGCTCAAACCGATTCGGACACTACGATTTACAACGTCGCAGATGTAATGCCGTATCCTTTGCTCAAAAGTTGCATCCCGGAAAGGCATCCAAGCTGGAACGGGAATGCCGATAGCATCCGTCGCTGCGCCGAAACCCAATTGTTTAGTATTCTCGCCGCCAACATCCGCTACCCGGAAGAAGCGCGCACCAACAATCTGCAAGGATCGGTAGTGGTTTCCTGTGTTGTAGAACCAAGCACAGGTCGCATGAGCAAGCTCCAAATCCTCAAAGACATTGGCGGAGGCTGTGGTGCGGAGGCACTACGGGTTCTGCAAGCCCTTGATGAAGCAGGCCTTCGTTGGCAACCAGCAGTGCTTTCTGGCAAACCGGTGCGCTTAAGACATGCCCTGCCCATACGATTCCGATTGCAGGAAGCATTGCCCTATTATGTTTCGATGGAAGGTGATACCATACATACAGTTTTGGATAAATCTCCAGACTTTCAGGGTGGGATGGACTCTTTGTTGAAATTCCTGGTCAACCGCCTCGATTACCCCAAAGCCTGGGTAGACAGCTGCAAAACAGGCGTAATTGAAATGGCTACGGTAATCAAATCCGATGGCTCGATAAATATTTCAAACCAATTGGATTTCAACGACTTAGGCATGGATTTTCAGTTCGAGGCACTTCGACTCGCGCGGCGCTCGGCGGGATTGTGGATTCCTGCCGAATACGCCGGAAAGGCCTGTAATACAACGCTGCCACTCCGTGTTGTTTTCAAATCCGATGCCGAAAGATGCAAAACAATCAATGCAAACTTTGATCGCGCCATGATTCTGGCTGACGAAGGTGCGACTTTAATGGAGCAGGATAAACCCGAGGAAGCCATTCAAAAATGGAACGAAGCCCTCTTGATTCAACCTGACAATTGCGAACTGCTTTATTATCGTGGCACGGCCAACATGAACCAGAACCGCCGCGAAGAAGCCTGCAAAGACTACAACCGGGTGAAACAATTGCTTGGTATAACCTGGTTTGAAGATATTCGGCGACTTGTCTGTGGATTCTAAAATGTATGAAAAACAAGCACCTCGTCCTACTTTTTTTTCTAACCTTTTTGGTGGGTATAGCCATCCGCCGCGCGCCTTGGCAGAATTCCAAATTTTTTCAGACGAATCTGTTGAGGCTCGACACGACAGCGGTACAACAGATACATGTCGCTCTGCCCGGCCAAGACATCCTGTATCTTTTGCGTGGTGACGCTGGTTGGTCTGCCGAACAGGGTGACAGAAGCGTAAATCTTACACCTGATGTTTCACAAAAAATGCTGGCTACTTTAACCGATTTGCGCTCCATCCGCATCGCAAAAACCAATATGCCTGATACGCTTGGATTTGCATCTTCCACGGCCATCCACATTTCTATTGTTCAGGACAATGCCCCAGACGAAACGTTGACCATTGGCTGGGAAACCATCGAAAACAGCCTGGCTGCCAGTTACGTTCAATTACCCAGACACGAGGGTATCTACTTGGTAAACAACCATTTGCGCAATATTTTTTCTAAAAGGCTGAAGGATTTTCGCAATCCAACAATTGTGCGATTTATCCCGTCTAAAGTTCGAGGCTTTTGCATTTTTGGGCAAAACAGGGACAGCCTTCTTTTTCAAAAAAACGACACTACGGGTATTTGGGAAAGCCCTATTGGTGTACGAACGTACCAAAACGACAGTGTCCAAATCTGGCTTTCCAAGATTGCCGGATTACATGGCCTCCATTTTGCTGACTTGTTCGACGAGAGCCACGCAAGCGATTCGTTTTATGCCAAAATCAGTCTTCTATTCGAACCTCAAGCGGAGCCTTTGACATTGACAATCTTTCATTTGCACCCTTTAATTGTACAACAAGAAATGTCAGCGCAAAAAATTGATCGTCGTCAACTTGCGCCATTTGTGCTTCAGTCTTCTCAAAACCCCACAAACTATTTTGTTTTGAACGACACCTTGCTTTTGCGAAATGTTTGTTGGCCTGTTTTTAAAAAATGAAAAAAGTATTGCTGCGCTCGATTTCTGGCTGGGCCAATTATCCAAGCCTCAAAGCCGAGGTTTTTGAACCGTCCGATAGGGTAGGGGTGCGGGCCAATATTATTGAAAACGAACGGGTTATCGCGCGAGGGAATGGTAAAAGTTATGGCGACGCGGCACTCGCTCCCAAAGTGATTTCTACCCTACGGCTTAATCGGGTGCTGGCGTTCGATGCTATAAACGGGGTAATAGAATGTGAAGCGGGTGTGTTGCTTAGTGATTTGTTGGAAATGATCGTCCCAAAAGGCTGGTTTTTTCAAGTCACACCCGGCATCAAGGAAATCACAGTGGGCGGAGCCATTGCTTCCGATGTTCACGGCAAAAACCACCCTATGGCAGGGTGTTTTTCTAAGCACCTGATTTCCTTTGAATTGATGACTGCAACCGGCGAAATCAAAACCTGTTCGCGCAAAGAAAACACAAATCTTTTTTGGCAGACCTGCGGCGGGATGGGATGGACCGGCGTGGTGCTTTCGTCTAAATTCAGTCTGTTGAGAATAACTTCCACAATGATGCGGCAGAAGACGGTGCTTGCCAAGGACTTGGATAGCCTTTTCTATGCTTTTGAGGAAAATAGTGCATGGCCCTATGCTGCCGGCTGGATAGATTGTACGAATGCCCATTGGCGGGGTACCGTGTTTTTTGCGGAGCATCTGGAAGCAGCGGAAACGCCACTCGTGTTTTCTGAAGCCCCAAAACGCAATATCCCATTTTATGCACCTTCCTGGTTCTTAAATCCCCTCAGCATTCGTGCCCACAATCACTTCTTTTTCAACAAAAAACGTAGCGCGGAAGAGGTCGTCACGCTGGATAAATATTTTTATCCCCTCGATGCACTTCAGAACTGGAACCGGTTTTATGGAAAGCGAGGGTTTGTTCAATATCAGTTTTGCCTTCCTGAAAAGAATGCCCTTGAGGGTATGCGCCAAGTACTTGCTAGCATTCGCAAAAGCCCGGAAGTGCCTTTCCTCACAGTGTTGAAACGGCATGGCGAGCGTCCGGTTGAAGCCGTGCATTCCTTTCCAATTCGAGGATATTCGCTTGCATTGGATTTCCCCCGCACGCCTAAGATTTTTGATTTAGTAAAAAAACTGGACACGCTGGTCTGGGATTTGGAAGGGAAGATTTACCTCACGAAAGACGCTTGCTCAGCACCATTTATGGGACGGGTGGATCCTGATAATTTTGGGGAGCAGAAGTTTTCATCACTTTTGCGGGAGCGGATAAAGCAGCCTTCTTAGGTTCAAGAAAGTGTGGCACACCTCGCCAACCATGTTGATTGCCAAAGTCCTATTTTAGGTGTGCCACACTTTTCTGAAACCTAAGAAGGTTCATTCACCATTATTTACCGACATTTGCCGCCGTTTTCTTACACCTGAACTCTGTTCCGGTGGCGCATTGCAAACATTTGATTTTTCTTTTTTCCCGGAACGGAGTTCCGGGATACGTGTATGAAGACAAAAACATTCAGACAAGACAAAATAAACGTCATCACGCTGGGGTGTTCCAAGAACCTGGTGGACAGCGAAAACCTCATTACACAACTCCGTGGCAATGACTACGAGGTTACGCACGAAAAGGACGAAAGCGACGCCAATGTGGTGATTGTCAACACTTGCGGCTTTATTGATCTAGCGAAAAAAGAGAGCATTGACACCATTGTAGAATACGCAAACATCAAACGCGAGGGCGGTATTGACAAACTTTATGTTACGGGTTGTCTCTCTCAGCGCTATAAGGATGACCTGGAGGTGGAGATCCCGGAAGTTGACGCTTTTTTCGGTACGCTTGAAATGCCCGCTTTACTCGCCCGCCTCGAAGCCGATTATAAACACGAGCTCCTAGGCTCGAGGCAAATCACAACCCTCCCACATTACGCTTACCTCAAAATCAGCGAAGGCTGTAATCGCACATGTGCTTTTTGTGCCATTCCGCTCATGCGTGGCAAGCACATCAGTCGGCCCTTGGAAGAATTGGTCATGGAAGCCAAAAACCTGGCAAAATGTGGTGTGAAGGAACTCCTGCTCATTGCGCAAGAGCTGACTTATTACGGCCTGGACCTTTACAAAACCCGTGAACTTCCGCGCTTGCTTCACGCGCTGGCTGATATCGAAGGCATCGAATGGATTCGTTTGCACTATGCCTATCCGAGCAAATTTCCGCTAGAAACGCTGGATGCGATTGCAGCGCGAAAGGAAATCTGTAACTATCTCGATATACCGCTTCAACATGCCAGTGACAACGTGCTAAACCTGATGCGCCGCCAAATTACCCGTGCTGAAATCGAGGATTTGATGGCAAAAATTCGAGAAAAAGTGCCGGGAATAGCCATCCGAACCACGTTCCTTGTGGGCCATCCTGGCGAAACGGAGGCAGATTTTGAAAGCCTGTTGGGTTTTGTGCGCGAACAGCAATTTGAGCGCGTGGGCGTGTTTGAATACTCCCACGAAGAAAGTACCCGCGCTTACGATCTGCCAGACGATATCCCTGCCGAAATAAAGGCCGAACGCGCTCAAAGGCTCATGGAAGTGCAGCAGGAAATCTCGCTGCGTAAAAACCAGGCAAAAATTGGACAGGTATTTCGCACCTTGTTCGACCGTAAGGAAGGCAAATATTTTATCGGGCGCACCGAGGCCGATTCGCCAGAAGTGGACAACGAAGTGCTCGTTCCCGCCAAAAATAATTACGTCCGTCTGGGCGATTTTGCAAATGTGCGGATTACAGGAGCGGAGGAATTTGATTTGTATGGGGAGCTGGTGGTTTAGTGATTGGTGTATTAGTGATTGGTGTATTGGTGATTGGTGTGTCGGGAGTGTTCATAAAACTGTGTCAACTGCTTGTTACACCCCTTACCCCTAAAGGGCAATATCGTTGACATAAGGATTTGTGTGTATAAAAGGGGCGTAGCCCCGACACCGTTTATAGAACAATA
>CAZPTQ010000168.1:0-11125 GCA_964589365.1 uncultured Saprospiraceae bacterium | reverse complement strand
AGGAATGTCATTAAGAGTTTCCGGCTTATCTCCCCGGCGTATATCAATCTGATAGATCAAATCATCATATTCGGCGATTGTGTCGCATCTAAGGTCTTGAGCGAGAAGGTTTGCAATCAGTGAAAAGAAGATTGCAGCGGTGAATAGGGCTTTTTTCATTGGTAAGGTTTTTTTGTAAAAGTTATTTGGAAGCAGCAGATTTTTTAATCGGAGAACAAATCTTGGAAAAGTGTGGCACACCTAAAAGAGGTGTGCCACACTTTTTTTGAACACGCTCAAAGCAGCCCCAAAAAAATTGCCCCCTGACTACTTGCGCAGGTACGCGAAGCAATCAGGGGGCATTGATCATTTGAGCATTTGGACGAGCAGTCATACTGCTTAGGGTTTGATTTTAGGTAGCGCTAATGTATAAGACTATTTTGGAATGTCCAAGCCTTTCATCGCACAACCGTCAAATCCCCTTTCAAAATTTCTTCCGTTCCATCTTTGAAAACCACTTTCGCTACCCACACATAGACCCCTGGCGCTACTGGTTTTCCACGAAAAGTACCGTTCCAGCCCTGACTTTCGTCGTTGGGTTGAAAATTCTGGTTGGAAAAAACTTGATTGCCCCAACGGTCAAAAATATTTAAAGTCTCGATTTTAAGCACATTCAAGTCTGAAAAAATCAAGAACATCTGGTTTCCGCCAATAGAATTTTCTGGATGAATAATATTCGGAATATAAATTTTATGCCCCTTATCCACACGCAGCAACAAGTCATCAGAAGCAGAGCAACCATTTTCGTCGGAAATTTCAATCTGAAAAAGCGTGTTATCGAGCACTTGTACGGACAGTTCGAGTTGATTGTTCAACACATCAATCCCATTTGCCGTCCATTCAATTTGCGCTGGAACAAAATTAACTGGACTCACTATTGCTTGCAAATTTGCCATATCGCCCACCAAGATCAAGGAATCGCCCGTCAAGCCAACAGCAATCGGGGCGGGTTGTTCGACTTCAATTTCAGTCGAGATTTCGCAGCCATTCGCATCACGGATGTAAACCAGATAAACACCCGCAGCCAAATTTTCAAAAACAGGCTCTGATTTAAAATTTTGATTGTCAATGGAGTACAGAAACGGTGCCGTGCCGCCAGAAGTCAAAATCACCTGCACGAAGCCGTTCGTTTCTCCAAAACAACGGACAGAATCTGCCATTGCTACACCGGTTGGCATTTCTGCTTGCACGACTTCAATCGAATTGGATGCAGAACAACCATTGGATAAATTGGTGATCAAAAGCGCATACAAACCAGTGCTCCCAACACTTGGAGAAAGCGTGTTTTCGCCACTCAAAATTGATCCCCCATTCGTGGCAGTCCATTCAATTAAAAAACTGGCACCGTTCGAGGAACCGGCTGCCGAAATTGAAATGGTGGCCTGACCACATGGGAATTCCAGAATATTGGCTGCTACGATTGCCGTCGGCGCGCTTGTGTCAATCGGCACAATGATAGCTCCAATTGCCGTGCAGCCCCCCAAGGGATCGGTGGCGGTAACGGTAAATGTCCCACTTTGTGAAATTGTCGGAGCGGATAAAGTGGAGGAGAAACCATCCGTACCACTCCATAAAAACGAAGTGTTTGGCAAATTGGAGCTTACTGAAATGACCCCGCTCGTTTGTTGACAAGTCAAAGTATCGGTCGTCAAATTTAAAATTGGAGGGGCGCCAATGCTTGAAATACTGGTCGTTTCAGAAGTTTCACAGCCATTTGAATCGAAAACTGTAGCCGTGTAAGTTCCTGGTTGTGAAACAAATATGTCCTCACTCGTTTCGCCAGTTGACCAAGAAAATGTGAACGGGGCCGTGCCACTGCTTACAGACAAATCAATCAGACCTGAGTCTCCGGGGCAGTTCAAATCGGTTTTTTGCAAGATCAACAGGATGGCTGGCGGGTCTGTCAGGGTTTCAGCGATTGTGGCAGTGCAACCGTTCGCATCCGTTGTCAACACACTATAAGTGCCGGATGACACATTGGACAAATCCTCCGTTGTAGCATTGTTTGACCACAAATACTGGAGCGGCGGCGAAGCTCCACTGACCGTCAAATCAATTGAACCAGTCTGGGAATTAGCACACAAAGGTTCGGCAGTAAAGACCGAAACATTCAAAGAATTTGTACTCGAAACGGCAGCTGAATCAATGGTTTGACATCCATTTGTATCTGTTATCTCGACCGTGTATGTTCCTGATTGTGATACATTTATCACAGAATCGGTGTCAAGATTTGACCATAGAAACTCAAACGGCGCCTCCCCAGACACGTTTGCGGTGATGCTCGCGGGTGTGTCGCAATCGCCATCTATTGCCAATAACTGGACAATCGGTTTTGGATTGATTTTGACCCTAACCGAATCTGAAACAAAACAATCGCCCTCTGCCGCAGTGAGCTGAATGGTGATGGATTTTATTGCCAGAATGTTGACCGAAGCGCAGTTGGAACAGCTCACCGAATCTGCTGGCGTCCAGGTATAAATTGAAAAACCGGAAGCCGTAATGTTGATGGGTTCGCCTTCACAAACCACCCATTCATCTGGCAAATCAAGCGTCGCGATCGTATTCAACACGATATTGATGGTATCCGTTTGCCGAAAACCGCAGGCATCAAAGGCATCCACCCAATATTTCCCAGGGGTATAGGCGGTGAACATTGAAGCGATTGAGCCGTCCTGCCAACGGTATTTTTGAAAATTCGGATTTGCCGAAAGTTCGACGACCGAGTTTTTACACAGGGAAATATCGGGGCCAAGATCAAGCAACGGCGTTTGGTTTTGGATGGAAAATGAGACCATGTTGTTCTCATAATGGCATTCAGGTTGATTCGTGGAGGGAAAATTTGCGGTTAAATTGAAAGGCGTAGGTACCGTTCCGTTGTCGTTGACGACCGCGTAAATCGTTGTGTTGTAGGCCGCCGGAATGCTCAGGTTGATGTTTTTGCAAGCGCCAATTTCTAAAGCTTCATTGATTAAAATGGGCGGAAACAAAAGCAGCGCTGGAGTCGTGGTAGGATCTCCATTGTAAAACGAGATGGGAGTGCCACTTGATAAATGCGCGCTGCCAAGGTTGCAGAGATTCAAATACACCATAAAGCTATCAGCTTGGCAATGCGTTGAGTCTATTTCTACGATGGCATCTGGGGCTTTTGTTTTGTTGGTAACCAATGTGTTAAGAGAGGAAGTTTGTGCCAAATGGGTATTGAACGGTCGTTTGCCAGAGCCAATACCGCCCATTTCGAGCCAATGCTTTTGCTGGGTTTTTGGGACGCTCAGATCGTCATTTATATTCAGCCCAAAATAATTGTACTGGTTCCAAATCGGGCGGGCGGGCATCCATTTCCCGTTGTCTGATTCAAAAATGCGCAGTCGCCCACGAAAATCCGACCATGGGTTGTTGACTCCACCGAATAAAAAACTGGTCACAGCAATTTCGGCCTCACCGTCGTTGTCTACGTCAGCCACCACAGGATATTCATCATAAGTCCCACTGCCCGCGAGGGCCTTATACCAATTGCGTTCCGAATCCACTCCCGGCGGGAATGGCGCTGCGCCACCATACATAATCCGCAGGTTTTGCTCATCTCGATAAACGATTTCTAAAAGCCCATCGCCGTTGAAATCGAAACTGGAGGCCCCCGTCAGGCCCGAGTCATCTTCGACCAACAGCGACCACCAATAGGCTTGAGCAGGCGTGGCCAGTGCTTTTTGCAGATTAAAACACACTAATCCATTCGTTTGAGTGGCAATTAGTTCTGGAAAATCTTGCACAAAGCCGGCAGTCTTGTCGTCAAATACATTTGCGACACAGACCATCCCATATATATTATTAACACCCGAACCATTGAAGGCCTTGACAAAGCCGTTTTTGTTCCATACGTAGAACCCGGCCAGGTTGTCGCGTCGGCCACTGACTATTATTTCAGGAACACCATCGAGATCCAGATCGGCAACACATGTGTATCCATCTCTAACGGCATGATTTGGATTGAGCAAATTCAAATCGCGCTGGACTTTTATTTCAAACCCATCGCCATCGGTGAGATCCATGTCTATCGAATAGATTTGAAAGCCCGCTACAATCTCAAGTCCATCGCAATCTGGGTCGCCGTTGCAATCGGCTCGGGAAAGCAGGTCGGCGGCGGTAGGGCTTTCCGTCTGAGAATAGGGTACCAGCAAACCGCTTGCGCCACTGCCATTCAAAATTTTTGTCAATATGGGGGCGGCGGGGTTTGTCAGATCAAGTTTGAAAACATCGTTTCCAGAAAAAATTTCACCAATTCCATCGCCATCAAAATCAGCAACGTAGGCCCGTGAGTTTGCACTCAAAGCATCTTGAGAAGACACCCCCCAGGGTTTCATACATGGAGTCGCGGCGGGGTCGAAATCTGTAAAAACCCTGATTTTGCTGTCAAGTGTTATCAGAATGACCTCCGGGATGCCATTATTATCCAAATCTGCCACTACCGCATTCGCCGCAGGATAACAATCCATCCCTTCCGGGATGGCCAATCTGTTTGGAGCGGATGCATTGGAACCATCGCCTTTAAAAATCAAAAGTTGGTAAACAGCGATCACATTGGCCATAGTTGAGGAAGGGAAAACCAATATTTCCGGGATGCTGTCTTGTTGCGGGTTGAGGTTGGCGACTATTGGCACAGCCCCTACGTTAACCTCATTTACAGTACTTTCCCATGCCAATTTTGCAGAAAAATTATTGATAAGAGGATCTGCCAAGCACGAGGTGTCCGCATCAAAACAATCGCAATCCGTATCAAAACAATCCACATAACCATCTTCATCGTCGTCCAATTCGTTCTGGCAGATTTCGGGGCATGGCAAAATAGCGGCACAAATCGGGGTTGCCGTCAATACCTCATTTGCCAGAACAAGCGGTATGTCATCCAGTGAAACGCTGATATTTACGCTCGTTACTACCACATTTTCGGTCAAGACCGTCATTGGAAAGGTAACGTCCGTGAGGGGTACGTCTGGAAAACAGGCCAATGGAATATCGGAATCCGGCAAATTAAGGAGACGCAATTCACTGTTGTTTGGAGCCTCCCAGACTGCTTTTACCAAACCGTTTTGTAACTCGGAAGCCACGATAGACTCATCAAAAAGGCCACCTGTGCCGTATTTCCGTTGCCAGAGAGGCTCCCCGTCATTTGAAATGTGCATCAGGTAATTGCCCTGAGAAATATGGTTGGCATTTGATTTATAATCGGTCACCAACCAACCCTGCTCATCTGGCAAGTGGCGAAAAAGAGCATACATGCTAAACAATCCACCTGAAGTTTCAAACCTTTTCGCCCACAAAACGGAGCCATCGGCAGCACAATGTACCAGGCGTTTGTGCCCGACCGTGTTGCCATTTGGGACGAAGCCGGTGAAAAAGAGCGAATAGCCACCATCCTCAGGGTGTACGCTCAAATCCTCGTAAGTATGCCCCTGGAAATTTTCTGATGGAAAAGTATACTTCACAGCGTTCACAAATTGGCCGGCTTGGCTGAACCGCATCACAGTAAGCCCATTTGTAGCAGATCCAAACGGACCCGTTGTACTGAGCAAAAAATCGCCGGTGCCATCCGTTGCTACGCGCAAGCCGCCGATTCCCAGCACATTGTTGAGCCGTTTTGCCCACAATACAGTGCCGTCAGCTGCGATTTTCAACAAATGGGAATCAAAGCCATGCAAGACAAACAGACCTATTGAGCCATCGGGGCTTGCCGCACTTACATCGGTTGCATCGCCGTTTGGAAAGTTGTTGTTTGGTAAATTTAGTCTTTTGTACCATGAAAAATTGCCGTCAATATCAATTTTTGCCACCAAGAACTTGTTTCCTGCTTGCCCGGTCAACAAGAATTGACCGTCTGGCAAAGGCTCAATGTCGAAAAATCCGCCATTATCGGTTGTTACTTTATGCCAAATCACATTGCCCGCCGCATCCCATCGAGTAACTGCAGGGCGTGATAGTTGCACCCCACAATGCAACAGGCTGCCATCTGGAATTGTGGCCAGGTCTTGTGTATAAAAGTTCCTGTTTGTTGCAGTGTAGGAGGTGGAAATGGATTCAGTTTGTCCGCAATGCTTGTTCACGACAAAAATTATGTTGTGTTCTTCCGTACAGAATGAGCCGATTGCCTGGAGCCGAATACTATAAATCCCGGGATTTATAAACAAAAAAGACAGGTTCTGGGTCGTGGAAACCAGCTGGCCATTGATGCTCCACTCATAACTTATGGGTGCTGCACCCATAGTCAGGTTTGTAAATAGCACGGATTCACCTACCAAAGCGCTGGGATTTGCACTCGAAAAAAGGACATCCATGTCACATTCGACCATGATATTTACTACCGCAGTATCCTGGCAATTTGGGTCATTGTTGTTGGCTGTCAACACGATCGGGAACAAACCAATCGCGTTGAAAGCCCTTGAAGCGTTCAGGGTTTGAGCAAACTCCAAACCATTTTCTGACCAGAAGTAATTGGTCGCGCCTGTTGAATTATTGGTAAAAGCAACCGTTTGCCCGACAAAAATCGGGTTTGGAATCGCTGAAAAAGACGCAACGATGGGTTGGGTACAGGGGTCTAAACATCCTTTTGAATCCAACAAACTTGCCCGAGCTGTTTCCACCGTAGCCTGCATCCGAGCCGCTTGTTCCGCTGTGAAAAAATGATAGCAGGGAAACGGCGAGTAATCCATGAAATCTCCCGTAAAATCATCCATATCCGAAATAAACGGGCTTCCCGTAGCTACGTCAGTGGAGCAAGAATTGAACGGACAAGTGGTGTGGGTTGCATTGTCGGGTGGAGTGTCGCAAACGCGGTCGCCATCAATGGTGCAATCATTGTTTTGGCAACCGCCTTGAAAAGTGTGGTAAAGCCCAAAATAATGTCCCATTTCGTGGATCAATACAGCATCTTCGGCGGGGCTGGTGCCAAAGAATTTTGCCTCGCAAATCATGCCATCTTGAGGACTGCCGTGCGAACTTGGAAAATAAGCATAACCCGCAACCCCTGAGCCGAGCGACAAACTTGTAATTTCTTTGACGACCCAGATATTGACATAATCTAATGGATTCCAACGACTTAGGTCTTTTGTTTGAATATCTTGCGTTTCCATCACCATGTTGGTCAACGGGGATTGTGTGCGGGTAATGCCATTTGTTGCATTGCCATCGGGGTCTCTTTTGGCCATACAGAATTGTATTTGGGTGTTCACCGTTGCGCCTTGTTGGGCGAAATACCCCTGCGCAGCAAACCCGGCATTCAGGTGGTCAATGGCTGCAAAAATTTGTGCATCCGGGATATTCTCTGTCCCCCCGTCGTGGATGATGTGCACGACTACCGGCACGATAAATGGCGGCCCGGACATATCTTTTTGCGAAGCATCCAAACCCTTTTTTTGCAACAAATGCAAACGAAGTTGCTCCTCAAAGGATTGATTACCAATATCTTTTGTGGATTTCAGCAAGTCGTCAAACCCGCAAAGAAAGTCAGGGGCATTTTGTGCGAGGCCGATGGAAAAACTCAGAAAATAGCAAAGGAGGATTAGGAGGCGGCGAGTTGGTTTCATTTATCTGATGTTTGCTTCAGGTGAATAAGTTTGAATTTGAAGCAAGATAAATGGACACGGCGATTCGCTGCTTTGTATGATTTTTAAGTAGGTGCCTTAGGAAAAATGAACCGCAGAGACTCGTAGAATTGATTTAAACGCTCTGCGCCTCCGCGGTTTATTTTATTATTCCTACTTGAATTTTATCTCAGTAGAACGCTGCGAAAAAACCGGCCCTTTCTTTTTTCCCGGTTCTTTTACTTTCAAACCCTTGAAATTTACGCCATGAACATCATCTAGCACAATGGCAGTTCTGTAATCTTCTTTTGTACAGATTATTGTTACATCTTCAAATGTAATCCCCTTTGCATGACGTATATAAAATCCCCAGGCAGGCAACTCTTTAAACATAGAGAATTCAGGATATTCAGCGAGAAGTTCTGGCACCTTTTCCAATTCATTTAATCCCACTTTTGCATATTTAGGATTGCCACCGCCAGGATAATGTATTTCCACATTTTTAAAAACAACATTTTCTATCAAAGCATCTGGCATTCCAACAATGGACGCGGGCGAAATATTTCTCGGCAAATCTTCTAATGGCCCTTCGTAGGGGTATCCTTCATCGGCTTTTGTTGCAGCTATTTCTGCATAAACATTTGAAATACTGATGTTTTTCATGCTGCCTTTTAAGCCTGGTTCGCGTTCGCCAATTCTGAGAAAAAACACATTTCCGGTATTTAATACTATCAAACTATCAACCCTTATATTGTCAACGATACCGCCATCCATAACAGAGAACGATATCGCTGAGCGATAGGTATCAAAAACAGTATTGTTTGTTATCTCAATGTTTTTATAGCCTCCAAGTGAATAGGTTCCAAACTTTATTCCATTTGCGCTGGAGCGAATTGTGTTATTGTAAATTTTAACATTTTGACATAAAAATTCAATTTTGTGCGATTTCAGGCAAATGGCATCATCGGAAGTATCGAAATAGTTATTTCTTACAATAACACTGTCGCAATCTACAATATCCAATCCATCATTATTCCAGTAGTTTTTGCTGTCAACCGTGATATGCTCAATAAGCAGGTTTTTACACTGATCGTATTGTTGATTCCAGCTCGCCGGGTTTTTAATAATGATCCCTTGAATCGTTACATTTTTACACCCTTTGAAGTAAATGTTTTGCGGACGAAGACCTTCATGGGCACGATCATTTTTTAATTCCTTGTCTTCAATAATCCCTTTGTGAATCATGGTTAAAATGTTTTGAGCCAGCTGGTATCCACGGCCATCAATTGCTCCTTTCCCTGTTATTCCAATATTTTCCTGATCATAAGCAAATATAAGCGCACTCCAATAGCGATGACGATCATAATCAAAAGGATTTAAGGAGCCTGCCAGAACGGCGCCTTCTTCCAAATGAATCGTGACATTCGATTTGAAATAGATGGTGCCAGTAACGAACCTCCCCACATCAAATACCAAGCGGCCACCGCCATTTTTATGTATATGGTCTATTGCCTTTTGGATTGACCTTGTATTAAGTGTGGTGCCATTTGATTCTATACCAAAGAAAGACGCCTTGTAGTCTTTGGAATGAACGACCAGTGTTAAAAATAACAGCGCAATTGATATGCTATTTTTTGCTTTCACGAAGAGAGAATTACTTCAAATAAAAAAGTTGTGTTGACATTCAGGTGGAAATATTGATACCGTTTTCAGACAGAGCACACTTGGTGCGGACAGCTTCCGCCAGAAAGAGTCTTAAATATAGCGTTTCGGAGGTTTCCGAAATGACCGTAATTCTGAAATGCACTGTCAGCCGGGAGTTGTCCCCCAACAGCAAAAATGTGCTCTATTTAAGAAAACCGATAACAGCAGAGACTCTAGCGAGCAAAACCGTTCCTTAGTTTAAGATTGGTGGTTGCTCGGAAGACACCTTGCCAGCGGGTTTTGAAAGCTACAATTTTTTTTAAAAAACTCACTTCCTGTACTTTTTGATCTCTTGTAGTCCTAAATAAAACCCCAATCCGAATAATAAAGTGATGAAGCCAGCGAAATAAGGTAAAAGACTAATCATTTTTAGAATTGTTTAAACATTTTAAATAAATACCAAAACACAAGATGGAAGGCACCCAAATACCGATAAAAATGGCCGCTTCATGTTCTCCTTGAAACCACAAGATTTCCGAAAAAATGAGCGAAAGAAAGGCCGCAGCCATGAGCAGTTTGTCTGCTGTTGTAAATCTTTTTAACATAATTTGTAACTGGTTAGCCTGATCAACAATTGTTATTAGGCGATTGAAAAAAGTTTATTTTTTGTTTCCGGATGGAATTGCCCAATGATATAGCAAGCTGACACCGGATCATACTGGAGCTGGTTTTGATTATTGAAGGTATCAAACCTCAATTGGAGGGATATTTCCAACAAAATAAGCAGTTGGAGTTGAGAGTGAAATAATTCGGCCTGCAAATTACGTCCACTTCCGAACCTGTGCAAGCCCTCCGCTCACGCGCCACGAAGCGAGCGTGGAGCAATCCCCCATAAGACGCTCCAACCCGTGCTCACGTGCCAAAAAGCCCGAAAAACGGCTTTTCACGGCCTCAATAAGCCCGGCCACGCCCAAAATGGATATAGGTCTCCGCAGATTGTACGCCGTGAAGACGATCGCCAGCTCCCCGCTCACCTTTTCCTTTCCTTTGAGCAGGGTGTACGTGAAGCCCCAACTTCGCTTTATCGTGCCGAAGGGGTGCTCCACGATGGCCTGCCTCCGCTTGTACATGTCGCGGTGGCGCAGGATGCGCTGGCCGTTGGCGCTGGCAGCTTCTTCGTATTCGCTGCGCTCTATCCTTCGGCCATGGCTGCGCTTGAGGTTTGCCTCCGACAGGCACTTGTGCGCGAAAGGGCAGGCCAGACAGGTGTTGAAACTGATGGTGTACAGTTTGTACCGCATCTGTAAATGCCCTCGCCTCCCGTATTTTTCGTGCAACCTGCCATTTGTCCTCAGCGCCCTTTTGGCAGGGCAGATGTACGCGTCTTGCTTTTCGTCATATTTGAAGTCTGCCTTTTGGAACCCCTTGGGCCGGTCTCCGTAGGATTGTTCGGGAAATGCAACGAAGGTGGTGATGTTGTTTTCCGCGCACTCGTGCAAGCCCTTTGCGCTGTGATAGCCCTTGTCGGCAAGGGCGTTGAGCGGGTCGTTCTGGCCAAGACCCAGAGATTTTTTGGCCTCGACGGCCACGGGCGACAGCAGGTACACATCTTTTTGGTTCTCAACCGAGTAGTGCGCGATGAGGCAATGTTTGTCGTCCACGGCGGACTGCACGTTGTAGGCCACCTCCATCATACCCTCGTTGTTGATGGGCAGCATGCGGGCTTCCGGGTCGGTGAGGGATATTTGGGTGACGTGCGGGTCCTGGGCCTGTGCCGCCAGAAGCAGAGCGTCCATGGCCATGATGTGCTCTTTGCGCTCGTCGAGGTCGGCCAGCGCCAGGAGAATGGCCTTCACGTCGGGCGTTTCTTC
>CAZPTQ010000167.1:0-11543 GCA_964589365.1 uncultured Saprospiraceae bacterium | reverse complement strand
GATCAAAATAATCGTAAATCCAAAATCGTAAATCGTAAATCGTAAATCCAAAATCATTCCGCCCGGGTGGCACTATTCACCCAGTCAAATTTCTTGAGTGCCAGCAACGCCTGTTGCAGGTGGTCGGTATTTGCCACCACCATAGACACGCGCCCTTCAAAATAGCCGCCTTCGCCTGAAATAGAGAAAGAACGGATATTGATCCCCAAGTCGGCTAACGTATTGGTCAGTTGACTGATAACCCCTGAGCCGATGTCAATGCCGTTGATAATAATTTCGGCGAGAAAATCATTTTTGGAGATATTGCCCCATTCTGCCGGGAGAATACGGTGAGCGTGTTGAGCATAGAGATGATCCGCGTTTGGACAGGCTGCGCGGTGGATTTTAACGCCGCCCTGCACAAGTATAAACCCAAAAATATCGTCGCCCGCCATGGGATTGCAGCAACCGGCAAAGGAGTATTTATACAAGTTGCCAGGTTCTCCATTGAGGTACACTTCGGGTTTGCTTATTGATTTTGGATTCAGTTTTGGAGCCTTGAGTTTGCGGGGCAACCTTTTTGCAACGTCTTGTTTTTCAACTAGATGGATGCCATCTGCGCGGAATCGCTTGCTTATTTTGCGAAGGTCCACCTGCTCCAAAAATATGGCGCTGAGAAATTCCATGCGGTTGGGAAAATCATAGAATTTAGCGAGCAAGTCACAGTTTTCCTCCACCGGAACTTTAAAAGCGTTGAGTTTGCGCTCTAAAATTTCTTTGCCATAAGCCGCTTGCTCGCGCTTCACCTCTTTAAGGGCGGATCGGATGCGGTTTTTGGCTTTTGAAGTAACGACAAATTGAAGCCAATCCTCACTCGGCTTTTGGTTTTTGTCCGTGATGATCTCTACCTGGTCGCCATTTTCAAGGCGGTAGGTGAAAGGGACAATGCGGTTGTTCACCCGCACTACACGGCAGGTGCAACCGATATCTGAGTGGATGCTGAAGGCAAAGTCCAACGCTGTGGCGCCGTCGGGCAGGATTTTCATTTCGCCCTTTGGGGTAAAAACGTGGACTTCTTCTGCAAATAGATTGCTCTGAAAATCAGCCAGGAATTCTACAGCATTGCCGGACTCTTCGTTTTCGAGCGATTCGCGTACTTGGCCCAACCAGTTTTCATAGTTGTTGGCACGGGTGGCGGTTCCTTCTATTCCTTTGTATTTCCAGTGGGCAGCAAAACCCCGTTCGGCGATGTCGTCCATGCGTTTGGAACGAATCTGCACTTCCACATAGCGACCTCCTGGCCCCACTACTGTGGCGTGCAGCGATTCGTAACCATTTGCTTTCGGGATAGATATCCAATCTTTGATCCGTTGGGTGATGGGGGCGTAAGTGTCGGTTACTATAGAATAGACCTGCCAACAAGCGCTTTTTTCTTGCTCCGCCTTCACATCCAGCACGATCCGAACCGCGAATAGGTCGTATATGTCCTCAAAAGGGACGTGCTTGGTTTTGATTTTATTGTAAATGGAAAAAATGCTCTTGGGCCTTCCAACGATCTCGAAAGGGATGCCAAGCTCTTTCAACGATTTTTCAAGCGGCAGCGTGAATTTATCAATATAGACTTGACGGGAACGCTTGGACTCGGAAAGTTTGGAGGCTATATCGTGGTAAACCTCCTTTTGCGTGATTTTAAAACAAATGTCCTGAAACTCGTTTTTGATGGCATAAAGTCCCAACCGGTGTGCTAAAGGGGTATAAATGAACGAGGTTTCGGCGGCTATTTTGAGCTGTTTGTGCTGCGCCATGCTTTTGATGGTTCGCAGGTTGTGCAAGCGATCGGCCATTTTGATGAGCACCACGCGGACATCGAACAGCATGGCTTTCAATACTTTGGAAAGGTTTTCGGCTTGTGGGCTTTCTGAATCGTGTAGGCCATCGAGTTTGGTCAGGCCATCCACTATACGGGCTATTTTGTCGCCGAACTGGTCGTGGATTTCTTTGAGGCTCACATCGGTATCTTCCACGACATCGTGCAACAAGGCACAAATGACCGCGGTGGGGCCAAGCCCGATTTCTTCTACACAAATCCGGGCTACTTCGATGGGGTGGGTGATGTAGGGTTCGCCGGATTTGCGACGCTGGGTCTGATGGGCTTGAGCCGCGAGTTCAAATGCTGCACGGATATTGTTGTGGTCTTCAGCGTTGAGGCTGGTTTTGAGGGATTTTAGCAGGTTGCGATAAGAACGTGCAATAATCACACGGTCTTCTTCCCCCCCAGGAATGGCGGGCGATTCGTGGGCAGCCTGTGCGTGATCGTCGTGTTCAGCAGCGGTTGCTTCCTGTAGTGTGCTTATGTTGGGTTCTTCTTCATTCATAATCTGCGCTCACAAAGATAGGGGCGCAGGTTTGAATTTTGGAGAAAGAAGGTAATCTCGGGTGTCATCCCCCCTGCCCCCCTTCAAAGGGGGATGCTCCGCGTTTGGCGGCTCGGGTAGATTAAAGGAAATACCCCTTTCATCCTGAGAAAAATGCTGGCAACCTAAGCTTGGCGGGTCCCTGCCCCCCAGGGCAGACGCATATAAATTTGAAGATTAAATCTCCAAACACAGAATTTTATTTGATTGACGAATGGCGAGTACATGATTGAAGATTGTTGAAGTAGGCGTTGCGCTTAAGTGTTGTGGCTTTTGCGAAAAATCGACGAAATGGGAATAATACTTGTCTTGTTTGACCACCAATACCAAGCGAGATGGCACTTCAACAATCGTCAATCATGTACTCGCCATTCGTCAATCAAATAAAATTTGGAATTTCACCTTCTTACTTCCTGATTTTCATGCGTTTGCCCTGGGCAGGGAGGATGAAAACTCTGCCACTCAATCCGGCTTCTTCCACACATTATTCTCCAAATCAACATCCGCCATACGGTGCGAAGGATCAATCTCCACCTTGGCGACTTTCTTCATTTTTTCCGGGATTTCAAATTCGTACGTTGGGTCTACCCAGCGGTGGTCGGGCAGCAGCGTTCGTTCGGTTTTGTTCTCAGCGGGCTTTTCGCCGCGCATTCCCTCCAGTGGCGCGTAAAAAATCTCCTGGTCGCCATCGGTATAAGTTACCACAATATCCAAGGGCATCGCCATGCGCCCGATACGTTCAATGACGACTTTGGTGTTTTTGCGGCCTTCGCTTTCTACCGATTTCACGGCGTAATCAATGGTATTGGTGGTGTTCACCCAATCTTCTTTGAACCATTCAAGTTCGAGGCCGCTTTCTTTTTCAAAAACCCGGGTCACGTCGTTGGCGTCGGGGTGTTTGAATTTCCATTCGTTGAAATAGCGCAGCAACCCCTTTTTAAAAGCCTGTTTTCCAATGATATACTCCATCTGGAGCAGGTACACCGCACCTTTTACATAAGCGGCCAGACTGTATCCATAATTGGTGTGAAAATGGTCGGCATGGGTGGTCAGAGGCTCTTCGTTGTCACTGGTAGCAAGCGCCGTGTAGCCAGCCAAGGCTCCCTCGAAAGGGTTTTCTTCTACTGTTTTTCCGGGCAGCAAACCTTCACGGGCGAGTTCGTTCATCACAATGTCTTCGGCAAAGGAGGTAAAACCTTCATCCATCCATCCAGCCAGGCTTTCATTGCTGCCCAGCACCATTTGGTACCAAGAGTGGAGTTGTTCGTGTACAGAAACACCCACCAGCGAATTCAGGCCCCGGTTGCCAGTAATGAGTGTGGCAAGGGGATATTCCATACCGCCGTCACCTCCCTGAATAATACAGTATTCACGGTAAGGGTATTTGCCAAAGTGTTGATTCATAATGGTTCTGGCACGGTTCATAATGCCTGGAAGTTTGCCCCACTGCTCATCGTAACCTTTTTCTTTTTGCCAGAAAAAACGCATGATTGAGCCGTCGTCGGCCACGATAGAGGTTTGCGTGTAATCGCGGTCGGCAGCCCAGACAAAGTCATGAACATTTGGTGTTTTAAAATGCCAAATCAGTTTGTCGCTTGCTGGGCGGTTCAATGGAGCGCCTTGACTTTCGTAGCCATGGCCCACTTCCTGGGCATTTTGAAGGTAGCTGCCTGCCGCAACAACGTAGTTTTTATCAATCGAAATCTTCACGTCGAAGTCGCCCCATACCCCATAAAATTCCCGGGCTATGTAGGGATTTGCATGCCAGCCTTGCTCGTCGTACTCACAAAGTTTGGGGTACCATTGTGCCATGGAATAATCAATGCCTTCCCGGCTGTCGCGACCGCTGCGACGCACTTGCAGCGGCACTTGAGCGTCCCAATCCATTTCAAAAACAGTGGTGGTACCTGGCGGGATTGCTTCACCTAAGGTGACTTCAAGAATGGTCTCGTTGATCAGGAATTTCACTGGTTTCCCGTTGTGATTCAGCGAGTTGACTTTTATCCAGCCTTGTTCTTCAGGCTTCAACTTAGAGATCCGGTCGCTCACACGGGGGTCCGGGTCTGCGATGGTGCGGGAGCGAACGTCCATCATACTGCCAGGCTGAAAAGCATTGAAATACAGGTGCCAGAAAGTCTTGTAGAGTGTGTCGGGGCTGTTGTTGGAATAGGCCAGCCGGAGCGTACCGTGGTACTGGTGTTTGGCCACGTTCATGTCGGCATTGATTTGGTAATCAACGTGTTGTTGCCAAGATTGGGCGTGTGCAATTGAAAGGGCTAAGAAAAGCGAAAGCGTGAGCGATAAAGTTTTGCGCATGATTTTGTTTTTATTTTGTAAATGGTTATCTTGTTTAAGATCCGTGTCATCCGTGTGCGAGGGGAACACAGATGACACGGATTAGACACGGATTTTTTTAGATTTCAACGGATGCTAAGTAAATGCTGAGCCTTCCCAATTCTTGACTTTTGATACAACCCCCTCAAATAGTCTGCAATGATACGCCAATGCAATTTTGAGCAAATTGATTTTTGGAAAAACGGCACTGTGGGAAGGGTGTTCGCCCTATCTTCGCCCCGATTTTGAGGTTCTCGAATTCCCCCTCCTTCGTCCCGAAGTCTCGGGACTACGGCGGGTAAAAAATCTACAAATCCACCACATTATGAAATATCGCCTCGCACTTGCACTCATCGCCTTAGCTGCTCTGACGCGCTTGCTTCCACACCCACATAATTTCACCCCTTTAGGGGCCATTGCTCTTTTTGGCGCAGCTTATTTTAACCGCCAATGGCTGATGCTCGCGGTACCGTTTGTCGCGTTGTTCCTCACGGATTTGTTTATCAACAACGTGATTTATAGCGAATTGTACGGCGGTCAGTTCAAGCTCATCACATCCTGGTGGATATATGCGGCATTTGCAATGGTGATGTTGGCTGGTTTTGGCTTGTTGGGTAAAAAAGCAAGTGGTATCCGCGTGTTTGGGGCAAGCCTTTCCGCTTCGGCCATTTTTTTCCTTATCACCAATTTCAGCGTTTGGGCTGAAAGCGGGATGTACCCCAAAACTGCGGCGGGACTTGCGGCTTGTTTTACGGCGGGAATTCCGTTTTTGGGCAATACTGTAATGGGAGATTTGTTCTTTTCAGCGGCGATGTTTGGCGTGTATGAATGGGCGAAAAGCAGAAACGCGCGCACTGAAGTGACCCATTTTTAATAAACATTTTTTGATGAAACAAGGCCCAACTGGCATACTCCTTATCAACCTCGGTACTCCCGACGAACCTTCTCGCTCAGCAGTTTATCGCTATTTGAAGCAGTTCCTGCTTGATCCGCGTGTCATTGACATCAACCCTATTTCTCGCAACCTGCTTGTGCGCGGCATCATTGCTCCTTTTCGTTCTGGGCAATCGGCTAAATTATACAAGGAACTTTGGACAGAGCGAGGTTCGCCGCTCAAATTTCATGGCGAAAGCCTCTCCGCGCAAGTGCAGCAATTGCTTGGTAACGAATACGTTGTGGAATTGGCCATGCGCTATCAAAGCCCTTCCATTGAGTCGGCTATACAGAAGTTGATGCAGGCAAAAGTGAGCAAAATAAAGGTGTTTCCACTTTTCCCACAGTATGCGAGCGCAAGCACGGGATCGGCGCACGAGGAAGTAATGCGAGTGCTTACTGGACAACAAATCATCCCCGAAGTAGAATTCGTCAACTCCTACCCGACTTGGCAACCGATGATTGATCTTTTTGTGGCAAATAGCCGCAAATATGACCTCGCTCAGTACGACCATTTTTTGTTCAGTTATCACGGACTTCCGCAGCGACAATTGAGAAAAGCAGATGCCTTCAATCACTGTTTACAAAGCCCGGATTGCTGCAAAACGCTTACACCCGTCAATCAATTTTGCTATTCCGCCCAATGTAATGCCACTACACAAGCGATTGTGCGTCAACTGGTTTTGAAGCCAGAACAATATACAATTTGCTTCCAAAGTCGCCTTGGGCGTGATCCCTGGGTACAGCCTTATACTTCAAAAGTGCTGGAAGAATTAGCAAAAAGCGGGGCAAAACGACTGCTCGTTTTTTGCCCCGCTTTTACTGCCGACTGTCTGGAAACTACCGTCGAAGTCAGCATCGAATACCGGGAAGAATTTCTGAAAATGGGTGGCGAGCGTTTGGATTTGGTGGAAAGCCTCAACGATTCGCCTGCCTGGGCGGATGCTATTGCTAGGCGTTTAAGAGGGGTGGAACACGGATGACGCGGATTAGACACGGATTTTTTTCGGACAAAGAAAATCCGTGTCCAATCCGCGTCATCCGTGTTCCACCCCTCTCATTCCGTCATATACTTCTGCATCAAGGCTTCCACTGCCTGGACGGATGCTATTGCTAGGCGTTTAAGAGGGGTGGAACACGGATGACGCGGATTAGACACGGATTTTTTTCGGACAAAGAAAATCCGTGTCCAATCCGCGTCATCCGTGTTCCACCCCTCTCATTCCGTCATATACTTCTGCATCAAGGCTTCCACTTTCTTGGTCCTTTTTCCACCTTCGGCGGCCACCAAATCCGCCATTTCTTTGACAGATTTACCAAGTTCGGTACCAGCATATTTCTGCTCAACGTATGCCCACACCTTTTTGAAATCTTCAGAAACGGGTTCAGTCTCCCCGGCAAATACAGGGGTGTTGTCAGCGCCACAAATCAGCATGAAAAGCAAGGCGTCCTGTGAATGTTTGGTTTCCTCGCTGCGCACAAAATACGGGTTGGCTTTATTGAATTTTTCCCACCGATCCGCGCGGTCAGCTACTTGCTCCAGCGGGATCACAATGCCGCCATCGCTCCACATTTGATTTTTTTGCTCGGCGATAATTTGTTCGAGGTAGTTTTTCATGGGCGGGGTCACTTTGGTTGCGAATGCTGCACCAAGTTTTTCCCAATCCACAATGGGGTAAATCATTCCCTCTCCCTGTTCCAAACGGAAGCCGTTTTCAGCCATCGATTTTGTAATCGGATATTTATTCATGTCGAAAGTTTCGTTGCCAATCGCCTCATAATCTGAGTCTTGCCATTTGTTTTTTTCAGTCAATTCGTAGAAGTTTCCTTCTGTTTCCATTCGGAACAAGAAGCGTTCGAGCAAAATGAAGGTCGCGTCGGCCAGGGTTCCTTGAGCATTGCCTAGATTCTGGGAAACATATTCCCAGGCTTTCTTTCCACTGTTCAATTTCTTGACATTCAGTGTTTTAAGGAAGGAGGAAAACTGTACCAACTTACCCAAATCTGGACTGGTGGCACGTGGTCCGGCGTAAACAGGGACCAATGCCGCGCTGAAAGCCCAACCATTGTGTTGCTCAGGAGTGGTACTTGTTACCTTGAAATATGGCTCGTTGTAAGGTATGCCTCGCAGGGTCACCTCTTCTTTATTGGCCGACACTTCGCCGTTGCCTTCCACAAAATCTCCTTCAGCGAATTGCGTGACGACCTTGCCGTTTTTATTTGATTGGTCACGGAGATTGAGCTTGTCAACCGACGTTGCATACAGGTAAACCTCTGGCTTGGGCGAGGGTGGGGGAGTGGGCAGGGTGGTTTCGGGCGATGGGCTGGAGGCGGCCTGTTTGGGGTCATTTTTGCAGGCGAGCAGCATTGTTGAGGCTGCTAATACGGAGAGCGCAAAAATTTTAGTTGGTTTCATCTGTTTGAAAATGAATGATTTAGAAATGGAAGACCTCGAAGGTTTATAAAAACCTGCGAGGTCTAATGGGGGTCTAAAACAGTTGTTTCGCAAACAAGGTTTAGATCAAACCATATATACTTCCGGGGGCGAGTGTAAGCAGGGCGATGAGCAAAAGACCCAGCATTACGGCCCAACGGACGCCCATGGGCAAAACCACTTCTCCAATGCTTTCCTCCCTTGAGAAGTACATCGCAATGATGATTTTGAAGTAATAATAAATCGAAATCGCCGAATTGATCACGGCCAGAACGATAAGCCAGGGGTATTTGGCAAACGCCGCAGTGAACAAAAAATACTTTCCGAAAAAGCCGGCCAAAGGTGGAATACCAGCCAGTGAGAGCATTGAAAGTGCCATTACTGCTGCAAGCAAGGGCTGCTTCTTGCTCAATCCATTGAAAGCCGCAAAGGAGCCATCGCCACTTTGTTCGGCCACCGTGATATAGGCGCCAAAAGCACAAATCGTTGCCAGTGAATACGTTAAGGTATAAAATAGCAGGGCCTGATCAGCTCCTTGCGTACCGATGGCCAACACTGCCAACAATAAATAGCCCGCATGGGAAATGCTGGAATAAGCCATCATGCGCTTAAAATCCTTTTGGAATAGTGCTGTCATGTTAGCAAGGGTCATGGTCAGAGCGGCTATCATGGCGATTGGTACGCTCCAAAAAGCTTCTGCACCGGGGAATGCTATGGCGAACAAGCGATAAAACGCAGCGAAACCAGCCGTTTTTACCACCGTAGCCATGAATGCAGTGATCAGATTAGGGCTTCCCTGGTAAACATCCGGCGCCCAGAAATGGAAGGGCACGGCAGAGACTTTAAAACTCAAACCCACAATCATCAGGAGGATGCCCACTTTTAGCATTCCGGGCATCTGGTCGCCATTTCCGATGGCGCGGCTGATTGAAGCGAGGTCGAAACTGGCCGTTGCGCCATATACCAGCGTCATGCCAAAAAGCAAAATACCCGTGGCAAAAGCCCCCATGAGGAAATATTTGAGTGCCGCCTCATTCCCAGCTGGATCCTCGCGTCGGCTGCCAGCAAGTACGTAGAGCGGGATGCTGAGGATTTCAATCCCCAAAAACAGCATGGTCATGTTCGTAAAAGAAAACATCACGAGTGCCCCGCAAAGGCTAAACAAGATAAGCCCATAATGATCGCCCAGCGTGGAATTCAGGTTGCGGAATCCCCAGCCAGAAAGCCCAATGATGAGCGCCGTGGAGAGAATAGCCACTCCCGAAAATGCAAGGGCAAAGGGCATAAACCGAAACATGGAAGCATATTCGCTGCCCCATCCAAAGCCGGCTTGTCCGCCGAGACCTGGCAGCTGGATACCAAAAAGGTCAACAGCCGTAGCGCCGAGCGCCAACAAGGTGCCGAGCAAAGCGAGCGGTTGCAGCCATTTGCGATTTTTCAGCCCGATGAATAAAACGGCAATGGCCGTGAGAAAGAGTATGAGTAGTGCGGTCATGTGCGTTGGTGATCGGTGGATTGGGGACTGGTGATTGGTCTATTGGATTGTTATCTTGTGTTTTTGAAACTCTATGATGTCGCCAGGGCGGAGTTTTTTGCGTTTTTGTGTTTCAATTTGGCCGTTCACTTTTAGTTCGCCACTGGTGATCCTCATATTGGCCTCGCCACCGGTTTCTACCAGATTCAAGACCTTTAAGAGGTTGTTGAGGGGGATGTGGTCGTGGCCGGTGAGTTGGAAGATCATAGGTTACGTTTCGTTCATTTGCGCTTTACCTGAAGATAGAAAAATGGCATCGCCACCAAAAACACGAAAATAGCTGTAGCGAATTGGACTCCCCAGTTTATTTCGGGACAGAAAATAAATCTTAAACAACTTGCGATCAGCACAATCAGCGTAAATTTCAAAGATTTTAGTGCTGCAATTTTCCAAATCATAGAATCAAAGAAAATTAAGGTGTTGTCAAATTTGCACCGCCCTCAAAATCCGATCCACGCTCTCTTCTGTCAACCCCAACACCGACTGCGGGAAAAAGCCGAGCACAAGCACCAATCCAGCAATAATTCCCAAGACCAAAAACTCCCGTGTATCCACGTCGGCAAAATTGGCCGTTTCTGGTTTGGCTTCGCCAAAAATTACCAGACCATAGGCCCGAAACATGTACACCGCACCGAAAATAATGGTCAAACCAGCCAATACCCCCAGCCAGAAATTGTAATTCCAAATTCCGTTAAGCAACAAGAATTCACCCGGAAAACCATTCGTCAGCGGCACTGCCACAGAACCCAGCATGATAATCATGAACAGCGCAGCAAACTTTGGCGCCGACTTGGCAATACCCCCCATATCTGCCAAAGAACGTGTTCCGAGGCGGCGTTCCAGCAAATCCACTATGAAAAACAAGCCCACTACATTGATACCGTGGTTGAGCATCTGAAGTATGCCGCCCTGTACGCCCGCTTTGTTCCAGGCCAAAATCCCCGCAGCGATCAGTCCGACGTGCGCGATAGAGGAATAAGCCACAAGTCGCTTGATGTCGGATTGTTTTACTGCGATGATGCTGGCGTACAAAATACCAAATACTGCCAGGGAGATAAATATCGGGTTTAGGGTGTGCATGGCTTCCGGCGCAATCGGAATCATCCATCGAATCACCCCGTAAGTACCCATTTTGAGCATAATACCTGAAAGCAACATCGTGCCTCCAGTGGGTGCAGTCACATAAGTATCCGGCTGCCAGGTGTGCAGCGGGAACACGGGCATTTTTACTGCAAAGGCTAGGAAAAAACCGAGCAGAACCCAGTTGGCAGTAGCTGTTGGCAGTTGGACGGCAACGAGGTCGGCCCATGCAAAGGAGTGATTAGCACCCGCCTCCGCCAAGGCTCCAGCGGGCGGGGGTGTTTGCAGGTACACCCACAGCAGCGCGACCAGCATAAACAGCGAACCCACAAAAGTGTAAATGAAGAACTTCAACGTGACCCGAATGCGGTCTTGTCCGCCCCAGATGGCGCAGATGAAGTAGATCGGTATGAGCGCCAGTTCGTAGAAAACGTAAAACAACAAACCGTCCTGCGCCAAGAAAACGCCGTTCAAAGCGCCCAGCATCAGCAGCACCAGTCCGTAGTAGCGCGGTTCGTTTTCATACTTGCGGCCCCAGCTGGACACAATGATAAGCGGTGCAAGTAGATTGGTCAACACCAGCATGATGAGCGTGATGCCGTCCATGCCGAGACTGAACGAGATGCCCGCCGAGGCTACCCAAGGCACGGAGAACGTACAGTTCATGCCCTGGCTGTAATCGCAGGTTAGGCAGTAGGCAGTGGCGGCGAGGTTGGCCAACGCGGCAAATAGCGCGATGGACCGCGATCCGCCGGGCCGCAGGAGCAACAAAATCGCCGAGGCGATGAAGGGTATGAGTATGAAGATCAGTGACATAGAAGTCGGTTAGTCGTGT
>CAZPTQ010000166.1:0-11554 GCA_964589365.1 uncultured Saprospiraceae bacterium | reverse complement strand
AATGACCAATGACTTAATTGACCAATGACTTAACGGCCTATTTATGACCACCATTGACTTTTCAAATACAGAAATTGCGTTTGCCCACCTTTCAGACAAAGAACTGAAAAAAACCGCTTGGTTGTTCAACCTGATGAACAAACCTTGGCTTGTAAAATATGGCTCAATGCTCGCGCTTTGGGCGGTAGAAAATGGAATTCCACTCTCCGAATGGGCCGTAAAAAAAACTGTTTTTTCACAATTTGTGGGCGGCACCACGCTCTTGGATAGCCAACCCACTGTAGAAAGACTTGCGGCATATAACACCCTTACGATACTCGACTATGGCGCGGAGGCAAAAGAAACGGAACTCGATTTTAACCACACGATGAACGAGAACATCAGGGCCATTGACTTTGCGTCTCGTTCTGTCAAAAGTATTCCAATCATTAGTACGAAAGTGACGGGTCTGATAAGGTTCGGGCTATTGGAGCGCATCCAATCCGCCGAAACATTGACCCGTGAAGAGGTGAACGAATACCGCAGCGCGCTAAAACGTTTGGATGCCATTTGTTACCTCGCCTCCAAAAAGAACGTGTCAGTATTTATTGATGCAGAAGAAAGTTGGATTCAGGATTCCATTGACCATTTGGTGTGGCTCATGATGCGTCGTTACAATAAACAACGTGTGGTGGTGTACAACACCTTTCAGTATTACCGTCACGACCGCCTCCATTTTCTCACCGAGAGTTACGACCGCGCGCGCAAAGAAGGCTTTTTGCTCGGTGCAAAACTCGTGCGCGGCGCTTATATGGAAAAGGAACGCGCTCGCGCTCAAGAACTTAAGTATGAGGATCCTATCAACCCCGACAAGGAGGCTACAGACGATCTTTACAATACTGCGCTGCGTTTTTGCATTGATCATATTGATACGTTGGCTGTTTGCAACGCCAGTCACAACGCCGAAAGTGCTATACTCCAAGTGGCGTTGATGGACAAAAAAGGCATCGCACACGACCATCCGCACACACTTTTCAGCCAACTATATGGCATGAGCGACAACGTAACCTTCAATCTCGCGAAAGCGGGTTTCCGTGTGGCAAAATACCTTCCTTATGGTCAGGTGAAAGAAGTGATTCCTTACCTCATACGCAGGGCGCAAGAGAACACCTCGGTGACAGGGGATGCTGGGCGCGAATTGAAATTGGTGCGGGAGGAGGTTAAACGGAGGGGGATTTGACTGTAGTTTTCTTTTAGAAGATATTTTTAAAGCTATTTCTGAAAAAGGCTTCAAAACTGCCAACCGAATTTTATTCCGATGGGTGGTCTTGAAGCCTTTTTCAGGAATACCTAATGCAATCCGAAGTGCGAAAACTTGCCGATCTTATTACCTAAAAATATCAATAGACCCTCTCAAGCCCTTGTCTTCGGGTGTAGCCTTAAAGATGTAGTAATAGGTGGCATCTGGCAAGCCCTTTCCAGCTTCCCCAAACAATTCTCCTCTCCACGCTTTGTTCGGATCATTGCTGTATGGCGCAGCCTCATACACTTTGTCTCCCCATTGGTTGTAAATGGCCAGCTGGTTTTGAGGATAAGGCTCAATGTCAAGGCATGGAATCATCAGGTAATCATTCAGGTCATCCCCATTGGGTGTAATGATGTTCGGAACATTGCTGCAAATCCGTTCACGAACCGAAATGGCCACTATTCCATCATCGCAAAGGTTCGGACAGGCCTCTGAACATAGGGTGTAGATAAAGTAAATAATCTTATTGGCATTGCCCGCTTCATAAGAATACAGATCGTTCCCATGGTCTATCAAACCAGTTTGAGTATTGGTCATGCTTAAGGTGTAGTCATCCAACACATAAGTGTCATTGAGCAAGACATTAAAATCAACCAATATTTC
Organism: uncultured Saprospiraceae bacterium; assembly: GCA_964589365.1. Lineage (GTDB taxonomy): Bacteria > Bacteroidota > Bacteroidia > Chitinophagales > Saprospiraceae > M3007. Next base: position 9,666 of record CAZPTQ010000166.1, on the reverse strand, counting down.
ATTGGTGGCAACCTCATAGTGCAAGTCATCTACGGCATCGGGGGTAATACCCATTCTAACGAGGGCCGAATCCAGCGGGGTAATACAACCGTTGACGTTTGCTGCCACAGTATAGTAGCCAATAAGGGTCGTCTCCAAGTCCAGAATGACGATATTGTTGTTATTTGGATAAGGCGGGTTGGGGCCAGTCCATAGGTACTGAGCCCCAATAATTGGCGTTGCCGACAAAGTGATTTCGTCGCCTTTGCACCCAATAGCATCGCTAACCTGGGGATTCAGCGGCAATAATGGCAGCACTTCCATTTGTATGGAACATAGGCTTGTATTGCCAGCGTCATCTGTTGCCAGAAAAATCAAATTATGCAACCCCAAGTCAAATACAGACGCTGTTGCTTGTCCTCCAACTTGCGTCACCACTGGGACGCCACAATTGTCCGTTGCTTTGGGAAACAAAAAGCCTAGCTCAACGCCATCACAGGTGCTGATGGTGTCCGTTAAGGCGATAAATACAGAGGGATCGCTCAACTTCATACCACTGATGTTAACCTTGATAGGTGAAACCGGGCAATTGAACTGAGGCTTGATGGATTCGGTTACAGTCACGGTGAAGCTGGTGGTTACAACGTGATTTAGTGTATCCTTCAGCGTGTAAATGACTTCTGTTGCCCCTATTTGGAAAGTGTCGCCAGGCTCGTAATTCGAGATTAGGGTGTATGGGCCGCAGATTCCAGTCGGCGTTGGCGGATTCCAAGTTGCCTTAGCTTCACATCCAATAAAGGATTGGTTGACCGGAAGGCTGGCTAAACCAATGGGTGGGCCAATCACCTCTACAACAAAGGTACAGGTGTCCTGATTCCCGCTTGGGTCCACCACAAAAACATTAACCGTAGTAAACCCAGCCGGGAATATATCCCCTGAGGCCGGAATGGAATATACTGTTGGGTCGGGATCACAGTTGTCAGTAGCAATGGGCTGTACCCAGCTTACCTGTATGCTACAAAGACCAGCATCAACAAGTTTGTCGCCTGGACAGCCGCTGAAATAGGGTGGAACGATGTCAACAACCGTTACCACAAAAGTACAGGACGAGGTGTTTCCCCAAATATCGGTGGCAGTGTATTGCACGGTTGTGCTTGTTTCTGGGAACAAAGAGCCAGATACGATACTAACTGCTACCGTTACCGCGGAGCAATTGTCCGTTACAGATGGAGCTGTCCAATTGACAATGGCATTGCATGAATCTGTGTTTATACTGATGTCAAGTGGGCAGTTGATCAACACCGGTGGCACAATTTCCTGAACGGTCACAGTAAAACTGCATTGGGAGCTATTCCCAGAGGTATCTATAGTGGTATAGGTAATGGTTTCAACGCCAGTTGGCAGTACTGTCCCAATGGGGATATTGACGCTGGTAACAAGGGTGCTTTGGTGATCGCAGGGGTCGGAAATGGCCGGAGCTGTCCAACTAACTGCTGCTTCGCAACTTGTTAAATCTGTAGTGAATGTAAGGTTGGGCGGGCAATTCAGGAGCACGGGTGGCGTCGTGTCTCGTACGGTAATATTAAACGTGCAGCTCGCTTCATTTCCAGTCGGATCCTCTACCGTCATTGTTACCACGGTTATACCCACCGGGAATGCCTGGCCGGAGTTTGCAGTTGAAGAAACACTGAGTGTGGCACTACAGTTATCAGCCGTGATTGGCATATTAAAGTTGCCAATTCCTGTGCATGTGGCCCCATTGGCATCCATTATGATATTTCCAGGACATTGAATTGTTGGGGCGATGGTGTCTTGCACCGTTAAAATCTGAATGGCGGTGGAGGTGTTGTTGCATTGATCGGTTGCAGTCCATTTCCGTTCTAGAACATAACTGTCTGGACTGGCACTGCTCATGATAGTTTCGCCAACAAAAACGATGCTTGGACTGGGCGTACAATTATCAGTAGCAATCGGTGTTCCTGGCGCTGGCACTGCATCGCAGTTCACTGTAGCGTCTGAAGGAACAAACGTGAAAACAGGTTTTGTAAGGTCTTGTACCGTAATGATCTGGAAGGCGGTTTTGGTGTTTCCACAATCGTCCTGAGCAGTCCAAGTCCGTTTTAAGGAATAATTGTTCGTACAGGGTCCGTCGGTCCGTGATTCGCCAGAAAAAGTGATGACAGCATCTGCATCACAATTGTCGGTTGCAGCGGGAGAACCAAGAGATGGCACTGATTCGCAACTAACCGTAATATCCGCAGGTACTGAAACAAACTGTGGTTTTGTGATATCCTGAACGGTTATTTGCTGTGTTGCTTTTGAGGTGTTGCCGCAATTATCCGTCGCAACCCATTCTCTGCGCAACAAATAACTATGGGTACAACTTCCGTCAATGCGCAGCTGTCCGGAATAACTTATATTCACAAAAGCGTCGCAATTGTCCGCTGCGGTTGGGAATGCAACTGCCGGGATTGCATCGCAGTTTACCACAAGATCCGAGGGTATTTGGGTGAAGTTCGGAGCTGTGATATCTTGCACTGTGATGATCTGTTCGGCAGTAGCGGTGTTCCCACAACTATCCCGTGCTATCCAACTGCGGGTTAGTGTATAGGAGTCTGGGCAGGAGCCATTGGCACGAACTTCTCCAGAATAAAGGATGGTAACGCTTGCGGCACAATCATCCACTGCACTGGGAGTTGCGACAGTTGGGATAAATTCACAACTGGTGGTAATTGCTGCTGGGACGGAAGTAAACACAGGTGGCGTAACATCTTGCACCGTAATGTTTTGAACGGCTGTACTGGTGTTGCCACAGTCGTCAGAAATGGTCCATTGGCGAGCCAAAGTGTAACTGTTGGGGCAAACACCGTTGGTTCGAATCGCACCGTTGTAGGTGATGGTCAAATTCGCGTCGCAATTGTCTGTTGCAGTGGGGGTACCAACTGCCGGAACCGCGGAACAACTTACGGTCACATTTGCCGGCACAGAAGTAACGATGGGCTTTTTGTTGTCCTGTACTGTGATTTTTTGCGTTGCAGCAACGGCATTGCCGCATTCATCCTGCGCCGCCCATGTCCGTGTCAAGGAATAATTGCCGGAGCATGATCCATTCGTTCGTGATTCTCCAAGATAGGTGATGGTTACAATGGCAGAACAATTGTCTGTGGCAACAGGTGTGCCTACGCTTGGGACGGATTCGCAACTAACAGTTATCGGCACAGGCACAGCGGTAAACACTGGTGCTGTAATGTCGCGCACTGTAATGAGTTGGGTTGCCATGCTTGTGTTCCCACAATTGTCTGTTGCTACCCAGGTTCTCTGCAAGGTGTAGTTATAGGGGCAACTGCCGTTCGAACGAAGTTCGCCGTTGTACTGAATATTCACGGTCACATCGCAATTGTCTGTGGCAGTGGGTGTTTCCACCGCTGGAATAGCATCGCAACTTACAGTTATTGGCGCAGGAACAAAGCTGAATATTGGAGGAGTAATATCTTGGACCGTAATCGTTTGCATGGCGGTGGCACTATTGCCACAACTGTCTACCGCTGTCCACATGCGGTTGAGCGTATAAGCGTCCAGGCAAAGTCCGTCTATTCGGGTCGCGCCGTTGTAGGAAATGTTGACGCTGACAGCACAATCATCGGTCGCGAGAGGTGTCCCTACTGCCGGAATAGCCTCGCAACTGACCGTTATAGCAGCGGGTATCGAAGTAAATACAGGGGCGATGTTATCTTCTACCGTGAGTGTTTGAACGGCAGTTGTCGTATTGCCACAATCATCGGCAATGGTCCATTGGCGCGTTAAAGTGTAACTATTGGGGCAAGCACCGTTGATTCGGGTCGCGCCGTTGTAGGTGATGCCAGGTATTGCATCACAGTTGTCTGAAGCGGTAGGCGTTTCTACTGCAGGAATGTTGGAGCAGCTCACTATTGCATTTGCCGGAACCGAAAGGACTATCGGAGGGGTAACATCCTGAACAGTAATGTTTTGGGATGCGGTGGCGGTGTTGCCACATTCATCCTGGGCTGACCAAGTGCGGACTATGGCATAGTTGCCGGGACAGCCGCCACCGGAACCGGGCACAGATTCACCCAAATAGGAGATCAGGACAATTGCTGTGCAATTATCCGAAGCTGTTGCAATTCCAACCGAGGGTAATGACTCACAACTTGAGGTGATCGCCGAGGGTACGGAGATAAAGCTTGGGCTGGTGATGTCCTGAACCGCAATCAATTGTGTGGCGATGGCAGTATTGCCGCAATTGTCTGTAGCAGTCCAGTTTCTGGTTAAAATATAGTTGTTTGCGCAAATGCCGTTCATCCGTGTTTCACCATTGTAAACGATACTCACAGAGGCATCACAATTGTCGGTGACGGTAGGGATACCCACAGCCGGGACTGCGTCACAATTTGCCGTTACTGGATCTGGCACAAAGGTGAAGACAGGTGGAGTTATATCCTGAACAGTAATAACTTGTTCTGATGTTGCTGAATTGCCACACTGGTCTTGGGCTAACCACTGGCGGCGCAGCAAATAAGCATCCAGGCAAGCACCGTTTGCGCGGGTTTCACCAAGATAGGTAATGGAAACGGAGGGAGAACAATTGTCAGTAGCAGTAGGAGTTCCTACTGCAGGCAATGATTCACATGAAACCGTGACATTGTTTGGAACAAAAGTGAATGTTGGTGCAATCAAATCCTGAACCGTAATCGTCTGAACAGCAGTTTTGGTGTTGCTACAGTTGTCCGAAGCAGTCCATTTCCGCGTTAGTGTATAAGAATTTGGGCAGGAACCGTTGATCCTGGTTTCGCCGTTGTACGTGATGGTTACAACAACCGTGCAATTGTCGGTTGCAGCAGGTGTACCTACAGCGGGAATTGCCTCACAGGAAACCGTGACATTGTTAGGCACCAAAGTGAAATTTGGTGCAACAATATCTTGTACTGTAATCAATTGGGAGGCTGTGGCGGTATTGCCACAATTATCCTCTGCGCGCCAGGTTCGGAGTAAAGTGTAGGTATTCAAGCAAGAACCATTAGTGCGTGTCTCTCCGAGATAAGTAATAGAAGCGGATGGGTCACAGTTATCCGTTGCACTTGGGTTGCCAACAGGTGGTACAGATTCGCAGGAGACTGTAACATTGGCTGGTACTGAAGTAAATGTTGGCTTTGTAAGGTCTTGTACGGTAATCACCTGTTCTGCCGTTGCCGTATTGCCACAATTGTCCTCTGCTTTCCAGATTCTGCGCAGCGAATAGGAATCTGGGCATGAACCGTTTGTGCGGGTTTCACCCAAGTAGCTTATGGTAACAGCGGCATCACAATTATCTGTGGAAATTGGGTTTCCCAATGCAGGTATGGATTGACAGCTCACTGTAACATTTGCCGGTACGGAGCTGAAAACTGGTATTATAACATCCTGAACGCTAATAAGCTGAGCGGTAGTTGCTGAATTACCGCAATTATCCACAGCCCTCCATGTTCTTGTCAAAGTATAGGTGTCCGGACAAGAGCCATTGGTGCGCGTTTCGCCAAGGTAGGTGATCACAACATCTGCTCTACAGTTATCGGTTGCGGATACCGTGCCTACAGATGGCATAGACAGACAAGTCACAGTAATATCGCTCGGGACATCCTCAAATACCGGAGCTGTGGTATCTGCGATAAGTATTAACTGGCTCACAGTAGTACTATTACCAGAAGCATCTGTTACCCGGTATGTTCTTGAAACACGTAGTGGGTTGCCCGGACATGAATTGCCTCCAAGGGCACTCTCACTAAAAAAACTAACGGTCGGAACACCACAATTGTCTGCTTCGGTAGTTACAACAGAGGGGTTGGGGGCTGGTATATCACTATAACATTGAACCCCCGTCATATCTGGAGGGTTGCTGGCAGTAGGGAGTTGGTTATCCACTACTGTCACGTTAAAAAAACAGGAAACCACATTGGAGCCATCGCTTACCCGGTACTCCACATTGTTCAAACCAGCGAGGAATGGCAGGCTGTTAGATAATTGCCCAACACCATTTGCAATGGTTGCTCCGCTAACCAAATAGGAGAGCTGGGCTGCAGGGCAGTTATCACTAAATACTGCGTTTATTCCTGGTATTGTCGTTGTACACAAATTGAGTGTTGCAATCCCGTTGGCGTTGGATGGGCAGGAAAGGGTAGGTGGAGTATTATCAATAGTAAGAACGGTGGCGCTTTTTATCTCAAAACAGCCCCGCGCATCTGTAACGGTCACAGTATAAGTCCCAGCGGTTAGGCTGTTGATATCTTCCGTAGAAGCTCCATTCGACCATTGGTATTTGTAGGGAGCGGTACCACCACTTACAGCCAGGTTGACCACCCCCACTTGTGCGCTGGCACAAGGAACCGATGTGGTTGTGGTAGTTAGATTAATTTGTGGGTTGATGGTAACCGTAGCAGAAGAACCACATGTCAGTATATAAGCTGGCGGCGCCCCGGCCGGGTCAAACAAGGCTGATATTCCGACGGAGTAAGTGGTATTTACATATTGAGCTACCTTATAAGGGCCATTTTCCAAGCCAACATTAGGAGTCCACATATATTCATAACTTAAGGAACCGCTACCAATGACGGACAGTTGCACGGAATCGCCAGGTTCACACAAGCTTAGGTCATTGGGATTTCCGGAGTTTTCGAGAACAGTGATGGAAGCATCGCAACAAACACCAGTTTCATCAAAACATCCTGCAGCATTGATATCGGAAAAGGTGTGCAGGGCATTTGTCCCATTGCAACTGGCCAGTTTGAACATGTCAAAGTAAATTGCTTTCAGGCCGTTACATCCATTTTCATTTGTGCCCCCCGGGAAAAGGTGTCCTCCGTTGAACAACAGAATACGGGCACTGCTACCTAATTTTAAAAAGCAATTTGTTGACCAATAGAGAACGCCGCCATCCACAATCAGTCGGCCTTCGAAAGGCAATCCCCCAAATATTGGCTCATAACACACGTCAATCACAAGAGTATCTTTGATGATGATGGTGGTTGTGCCTATTGGGCAAGATGCGAATGGATTGTTTGAGGCAAGAATTTTGGTGTCAAAGACACAGGTTTGTGCATTGCTGCTGGAGCTGAGCAAAGCAACAAAAAAAGCAACCAAGAAGAGGAGTTGGTAAGACCGGTTTCTTTGGTTTGAGTTTGGAAAAGTTTTTTCAAATGGAAACATACTGTCGTCCTTAATAGTGTGAGAAATTAACTTCAGTCGCGGGTTTTTTTTCAGATTGCAAGAAAAAAACCGATAGGAGGACGAAACAGATTGGATTAGCAACTTAACACTGTGTTAATGCGGACCGGAAAGTGGGAAGGGAGTAAAAAGAGGGCTGAATTGGGCAACAAATATAAACCATTTGATAAGATTTGTTGCTAATAATTAATAATCAAAAATTGCGCCAAGTTGCTGTTAGACCAGATGGTTTAAATAAATATTTGCGTTAATGAGTGTGGCGTATATGGATGAATCCAGTTTTAGGTACTGCGCGACTAAGTCATGGAATTATTTGAGGTCGTGTTAAAAGGAGTTCTTTGATAGTGAGGGGTTTATCAATAAGACTTTGAGCCATTGCCGGGGTTCGATGCAGATATTTTTGTTCAAAAAGTGCTGCATCGGGGTTAATCAAGATTTTTAATCCGTCGTTGGTTCGGGTGTAGTTCATGACTTGTGCGGTAAATTTGATTTGTGCATCGTGAAAAACCTGTTTTTTAGAGTGGCAAAGTGTTCGTCGGATGAGCCTGGCATCATCTTTTCGGAACTTGCCATTTCGGCTCTCCACGTAGACGGTGTTGATAGTTTTGCAGCGTACCGCGTTTTCAAAGACCTGCTCCACGGTTTCGGGAGTTCCATAGACGATGCAGTAGTTTATTTCCAGCAAACGCCCTTTTTCATCCCTTTTTTTCTGCACCTGCCCATAGTTCAAATCCGGGAGCGGAAGCCTTTTGGGAAGCGGGCGGCGGCCCCGCCCGGCGTATGTCGGGGTGTGGTCGAAGCCATAATGTGCGAGCAGCGCCTTCTCATAAAACCAATCATCGGAAGCAAACAAGGGCGTCTTTTCGTCGCTGTTAGTCTTGATCTGACCGATAAATTTGGTCGCCGCGGCTAAGTTTCGTGTTCCGCTGTGCACCGTGTGGATGAAACTGCTGTCCGGTAAAACCGCCACAAATGTCCATCTATCTCCTTGATTTTCTGAGACTTCCGTTGAAATCTCGCCCTTTTTAAGGTCCTGTTCACTCAAGTTCTCTTTTTTTTCGAATGAACGACCAAAACTCATCTATTTGAACCTGTTCCAACTCCATATTCCGCTGCATATATCCGGTAAATGCACTTACCTGCTCCGACGCAAGGATGATCCAACTGCGAACGCTGTCCCCCGTTACGTCTTCTTCCCGGCACACCGCATTTTGCCCCAGGCCGGAAGCCACCAGCCGAAGCACCCTAATGATCTTGTCGATCGGGGTACGAAGCCCAAAAAACATCGTCCCTTTTCTCATCGAAAAAGGTTTGCTTTTACAACAATTGCAGTACCCTTGTTCCCTGCCTAAACTATGCGTCTTGATATTCCCCGCACTTACTAAACCGTATTTGGCGCAAGATTGGTTATCGCAATATTGATGAGATTTCAAGGCATCAAATTCTTCTCTCGTTAAGGGCATAAAATGAAATTTGGCTCAAATATACCCCATAACTTAGTCGCGCAGTACCATTTATTTACATCTTGAGCAAATGCGTTTTAAGGGAAAGTTTGAATTTTCTATCCGCGCAGAAGGGCTTGATCTGGATGAAATCAGTCTGCCGCCTATGCTCGTGCAACCATTTGTGGAAAATGCGCTCATACACGGCTTGCAGAATCTGGAAAGCGAAGGACGACTGGAAGTGATTTTTACGCAAAAAGACAATGCCTTGGAGGTTATGGTGCGGGACAATGGGCCGGGCTTTTTAGAAAAAGGGGTGTTAGAAAAAGGATCGCACAAATCCGTTGGCATGATGCTGACCCAGAAGCGTTTGGATATGCTGATGGGCGCTGGGAAAGCAGGGGCGGAAAATCTTATGAGAGAAACGGTTTTGGGGGCGGACCGTGCGCCGGTTGGTGCGCAAGTTCAATTTTTAATACCGATATAGCTTGGAGAAAAACAAAAAAGCCCCCCGCTCGTGCCAGGCTGTCGAATCTCAAAAAACGCCCCCGCTGGCGCGACGCTTTTCGCGGCGTGCCCCACTTTCGCGCCTGGTGTGCAGGCAAACGCAAGTTTATGCTGATCGCTTCGTCGTTATGGGCTTATTACTTTTTGTATGCTGTTTTTTAATTCCCGGCTTACGCCACTGGATACGGCATATTTTTCCCAATTATGGACGATGCTGCGCACTTCATCAATGATGGTTTCTGCGTTTTTCATTTTAAAGTAATCTGCCAATTCCACCAGGTGTTTTTTGGAAGGGTTGGTGCTCTCTCCCGCTACCATGGTGCTGTGCATCCCATGACCTGAATAGGAAAAAGTCAAATCATACACCGGTGCCATTTTCCAGGCACCTTTGGCATCCATCAAAAACGAAACGTTTTTGCTGTGGTCATCCCTGTTGTTGGCAAAAACATTAAAAGCGGCGAGGCGCAATATTTTTTCATAGGCCCGCACATCTTTTTCGAGGGTAAAGGCGCAGTCCATCAAA
>CAZPTQ010000165.1:0-11685 GCA_964589365.1 uncultured Saprospiraceae bacterium | reverse complement strand
CGCTACCCGCATGAATTTTCGGGCGGACAACGCCAGCGGATTTGTGTGGCGCGGGCCTTGGCCTTGCAGCCGCGCTTCCTTGTCTGCGACGAAATGGTATCGGCCCTCGACGTCTCGGTACAGGCTACGGTGCTGAATCTGTTGATGGATTTACAGGAAAAATTTGGACTCACGTACCTCTTCATCTCGCACGACCTGAGCGTGATCAAACAGATGTGCGACCGCTTGCTCATCATGAACCAAGGTCAAACCGAGGCCTTGGGTTACCCTGAGGAAATTTACAGGAATCCGGAGCGGGAATATGTGAAGCGGCTGATAGAGGCGATACCGGGGGAGTGAAAATGGGTACATATTTGCAAATGGGTTTCAAATGTGCACCTTAAAATAGTTTTACATCCTTCCCATTGGCAAAATCCTTTCACACAAAAAAACAGCCGCCCCGACCTTTCCCTGCGGTACCTACACAAAAAAAGTCCCGCGATTTTCCGCTGGACTTTTTTATTTGAGCCAAAAATGAATGAACATCTAACACTTAAAGAGATAGACACTCGCCTGTCATTGCGCCGTGATTTTTTTTGAGCTGCTTGGTTGAAAAGCGTAGTTGCGTGATTCGTCGGTTGGCCGAATCGTGGGAAGAGGAGATGGGTTTTTGTAATTTAAAAGACAGAGGAAGGCCTTTTCTTGGAGGGGAAGTATGTTAATGGACTGGGAGAATCCCAATCTTCGGCCCAACAGGACTAATTTGCAGGAATTCAATTCATTTAAACAAACACAATTATGAAACATTTCCTTTTGATTGCGCTTGGCGCCATCCTTCTTGCTCTTTCTGCTTGCAAAGACAAAGATCCTACCGTGACTACCCATTCCGTGAGCGGAGCACAAGCCACCATTGAATGGGAAGAATGCGCACTTTTTACCGACCACGACATTACGATTTGCTTCATCGGTGCCGACGAAAACCGCTGTCCTTGCAATACAGAGTGTCTTTGGGAAGGCTCGGTGGATGCCACCTTTCATGTCACCACTTCCACAGGCATTGACACCACGATCACCCTAACCACCAATAGCAGCCCCATAAACCTCCCCAATGCCACCACCGTCGGCGGGAAGACCATCACGTTCGTGAACACCGATGCTGTCAATTGTGCCGATTATGGGAAGTACGAGAAGTACAAAGTCATTGTGACGGTGCAATAGACGGCGAGCGGAATAACATGAGTCACTCCGAATTTCCTTTTTTGATTGAAGAATCTAAGAGAAAATTCGGGATGACTCATGTTTTTAAATCACTTTGAAAGAGGATTCCCACTGAAGTCTTGGCTCACCAATGCTGGAAAAAGTTCGATTCCTTCGATGGAATGGAGTTGGTTGTTTCGCAACTGAAGCCACCGGACGTTCGGGCAGCCACCCAAAGTTTTCAAATCCGAAATCTGGTTGTCGGAAAGATCTAGACGGCCTGTTTTTTCCAATTTCCATCACGAACGCTAACGCATACAGCCCGAGGCCAAAGGCACAAAGGCACAACGAAAACAGTGCGGTCAATTGGTGTTCCCTAAATCCTTTCAAGCCCCACCAACCAGCCAAGAGGTACAACACGAACCCAACGACAAGGATCAGCAAAGCGCTCCAGTCGGGCAGTTTTTTGAGCAGCGAGTTGGGACTGGTAAGCCCTGCGGTAAAGCAGTAGCCGAGCACAATGCTGAGGGCCAGCGAGAGGAGCAGACTTTTGTAGGCCATGGCTTTTAAAATTGGACACCTGATTCGTTGCAAGTTTTGCAAGTTCCGGTGCTGGGGAAATTTTGGGGATTCACACCTTTGATGCGTTGATCCATCGTGTAGGCGTAGTGGGCATCGCAGCTGCAACCCGCCGAGCCGTTGAGTACCCGGAATGTGGCAGGATCAGCCCCTTCGATCCGTTGATCATTGACGAAAACCTGCCGGGCATCTTTCGAATATCCTGGCTCCAGCACCCGAAAAGTGGCTGGCTCAGCCTCGGGGAGCGGGGTCAAAAAGCAATAACAGTGTTTGTCATCCCAGGCTGTAATCCTCGTCAAGCACTTTGAAAGTGGTCGGATCGGCAGTTTCGTGCCGTTGACCTTGGCGGTACACGCTGTGTGCGTCTTTGGCATAATCCAGCGCTAAAATCTGGTAAGTTTTGAGCTCTGCGCCTTCCACTTCGTTCATTTCGTGGTAAACCCGTGTCGCATCTGTGGCAGTTTTGGGGCCGAGGTAGCGGAAGGTATTTGGGTCAGCGTCTTTGATTTCATAAATGCCGTACCAACACTTTTGGCTGTCTCTGTAAAAATTGGATGCCTCCTCTCCAACTCTGGTAAAATGCGCTGGGTCTTCGGAAAAAACATCCCTCCCGAAGTAGACGTATTTGGAATCTTTCACAAACTGGCGGCTCACCATTGCAAAATGCGCGATGTCTTCTGTGAGGCGGTCTGCCATATAATAGACCGCGTTTTTGTCTTTACTGTAACTGCTGCCCAAGTACTCGAAGCTGGCAAGGTCCGCGCCTTCAATCGTCCAAACCGCCCAGAAAATACGGTTGCTGCTTACGCCAAAGTCCATCGTTTCGCCAGATATTTTACTGCTGAATTCGCGTACCGCAAAAGTCTTGGGGTCGGCGCCCATTACCTCGTTGACATTGTAGGACATGCCTGTGGAGCTTTTGTACCAGACTTTTTCTGCGCCCACATGGTAGCCATTGGAACTAAAAATGCCCGGCTTGCCGTCGCCGCAGCCGAAAAGCTTGGAAAGGAGGCCCAAAATCATGAGTTTGCGAAGCATAAAAAATGGATAATCTGCGATAATTGAGACCTCTCAAGTTCTTGGAGGCTGTTTTGTGAAGACATCAAAAATCAGCAATCATGTAATCAGCATTCGTCAATCAATAATCCTACCCCTTAAACTCCTCCCCCAGCATCGCCACGAAATCATCCTTTTTCCGACGGGAAATCTCCACTTTCGAGCCGTCTGACATTTCGGCGTAGCCGCCGTCGGTCTTGATGTAGCGTTTCATTTGGGCCAGATTGATGATGTGCGAATGGTGTACCCGGCAAAAATTTTGTCGCGTCAACATTTCCTCGTAGTCGCCCAGCGTACGCGACACCAGCACTTTGTCACGGTTGACGAGGTAAAACATGGTGTAGTTGGAATCCGATTGCAAACGCACGATGTCGGCCACAGGCACGAACATGAGGCCATCTCCCATAGGCCGGGCAAGGCGCTGCGGCTCGGGTTTTTGCACTTGTTGGAACAGCCGCTCGAACGCGCTAAAATCTGGTTGCGGCGACAGCAATCGTTCGCGCACTTTTGTGACAGCGGCTTCCAACTCGTCCATATCAATCGGTTTGAGCAGATAATCCACCGCCGATACTTTGAATGCCTGCAGCGCGTATTGATCGTAGGCGGTCGTGAAAATTACTGAGAAATTGATTTTCCCCAGTTTTTCCAGCAACTCAAAACCGGTCATGTGTGGCATCTGGATATCGAGGAACAGTAGATCAGGCTGCAATGCCTTCAATTTTTCGATCCCTTGCAGCGGGTCGTTGGCCACGGCAATCACCTCTACATCGGGCGTGGTCATGCGAAGCATATTGGTGAGGGCTTCGGTGGCGTTGGGTTCGTCGTCAATGAGAATGGCAGTCATGGATGTGGATTTGGTGATTCGTTTATTTAGGGATTTGTTTATTTGGAGTAAAACTCTCCGCCCAAAGGTCGGTGGCTTCCTCCAAAACACCCTTGCCACTTACGCATTGAAACTAGCCAGTTGCTCATTATTGGTCAGTCAAGCCTACCATGCAGCTGTTCACGGAAGTTTAGAATCCGGCACGATAGAATGGCTGACGGGTTGTCTTGTCTCCTGGAACACTTGCAATCCTTCCTCCCACCAAGCACCCATTTGCGCCGGGTCAAAAATGAACGATTGTTCCGTGAGCAACCGGGGCGTGTAGTAAAAATTCAAGGTTACTTTTTTGTTCCGCGCTTCCAGATTGCCAATGATGATATCGTCTTTGGCAATCTGGCTGAGCATGAAATCGTAGGTTCGCCCCCACACGTTGAAAGCATTGCGGATAGGCGGATTTTTGGTTGGCTGATTGGCAGGATACAATACAATGACATCTGCCACAGTAGCGCCGCGGTTGATGGCTTCTTGGACGGGGATTAAGCTCCCAAAGCCTCCATCGCCATAGTCATACTCATTTTTGCTGAGCAAACTCATGAAGGGCACCAAGTTTGCAGAGGCCCAAATCCAGTCGCAAAAATCTTCGTAGGTACAGTCATTCGAAGATTTATATTCCTCTACTTGGAGCGTCAGATTGGACACAGAAACAACCACTTCTTTTTTAGACTTCTTGAGTTGGTTGAAATCTTGCTCGGTGAACATTTCTCCAATCAAGCGACGCAGGTTGTGGCTGTCGCCAAATGTTCTTTCTCTGCGCCAAAACATTTTGACAATGCCCCAGTGATTGATACGTGTTTTGTAAATCCCATCTTTTCCCTTTTCAAAAATGAACGGGCAAACTGTGAATATGTCTTGCTGCCGCACATTGGTGTAGACTTTTCTGGCCAATTCGATGTTCCCGGTAGCCAACAGCGGAGCAAGCAAACTGCCCGTGGAGGTACCCACAAAAAGGTCGTAGTTTTTTTGATGGTTTCCCATCAGATATTCGGCGACTCCGCCTGCAAAAGATCCTTTGCTACCACCCCCGGATATGACCAAAGCATTCATTTTGTCGGGTGTTTTGCGAGGTTCGTTTTCCCCACTAGACGAGGGCCAACTAGGGCAACCGCCAGGAACTGACTAATTAGGCGCAGCGCCTCAATTTCTACAATCCTTGGAATATTCTTATTCATTCTACACCGAAGATAAAGTGATGCATTGTGCAATTTTCGGTGTAAAAATACTGTAATACTTTGTTTTTCAACCCGACTAAAAATGCGCGCATTGAGACTTTACCCCCTAGGTATGCACATAAATTACTTTGACTGTCAAATAATTGAGCGAACAAATAGCACATCTATCATCATGAAACCCCTCGTTGAAACAAGGGGTTTCAAGATGTTAAGTGTGAGTACTAAAATCCTTAAGTCAACGACATTGCCCCATAGGGTATTAGCTTACCAAGGGCATCCGTACCACCACTTTCGTGCCTCGTGTCTGCCCCTGCTCATCGTACAAATCCTCAAAGTCCAAACGAATGTCTTCCGCCAGTTGGGCATTGAGCAGATCGAGGCGATTGCGGATATTGGCGAGGCCAGTAGAGCGGTGGTTTTTCGGACGGTCTTTTTCGATTTCTGCTGCACGGGCGCGGCCCACGCCATCGTCCTCAATTTCACACACCAGTGTTTTTTCATCGGCTTTGAGGAAGCGCAGCCAGAGATGGCCAGGTGCGGATTTGTGCATCAACCCGTGCCATATTGCGTTCTCGATGTGGGGCTGGATGAGCATCCCAGGAATAGAAACCGATTCAGGGCTTAGGCTGCTATCTATTTGAAAATCAAAAGAAAAACGGTAGTTGAAACGCAGCTGCTCCAACTCTGTATAGTAGCGCAAAAGTTCGATTTCCCGCGCCAGCGGCACCATTGGCGACTCACTGTTTTCCAAAATGAGGCGCATGAGCCGGGCGAATTTTGTCAGATACTTGCTCGCCTCGCGGGTGTCGTTTTTCAGGATAAAATTCTGCACCGAATTCAGCGCGTTGAACACGAAATGCGGGTTCATTTGCGAGCGCAAGGCCTTCATTTCAAGGTCAGCCAATTGCTGGCGCACCTGTGCTTTTTCTTTTTCCCGGTTTTCGGTCCGCATGATTTGGCGGCGGTAGAAACCCCAAACAAGCATTGCCAACGCAGCGAAAAGCGAGAGCCGGAAGGTCCAGGTTTGCCACCAAGGGGGATAAATCACGATGTACAACAAGGCCTCCTTTTCTCCCCATACTCCATCGCTGTTGGCGGTGCGTGCACAAAAAGTGTATCGACCTGGCGCGAGGTTCAAGAAATTGGCAAAGTTGTCGGTACCCGCTTCCTTCCAACTAGCCTGACGTCCTTCCAACTCCATGCTGTACTGGTAGCGGTTGCTGAAGCCGTTGATGAAGTTGACTCCGGTGAATTCGATGCGTAAGTCGTTTTGGCTGTACGGCAACGCCAAAGGGCCGGATGGGGGCAAAGAAACGAGTTGATCGGACACCCGTAATCCAGTGATAAAAGTGGGTGGCGCGGGCGCGGCGGCCCCCATTTTATCTGGCTCGAATAAGCACAAGCCTCGGTCGGTGGATACAAAGAGGATGTTGAGGGCCGTATCCATCAGTTCGACATTGGAGATGACGTTGGAGAGCAAACCGTCGGTTTGGTAAAACGTGCGGAGTTGGTGGCTACGCGGATCGTAGCGGCTCAAGCCAAAGGGCGTAGCAAACCACACATTGCCATCTCGATCAAGGCAAATACCTTCCGGCTTGTTCGTAATCAGGCCGTTTTCTTTGCCAAAGGATTGTACCTGACGGCTGCCAATGTCCATGACAAACCACTGCTGGTTAACAGATATCCAAAGGTTTCCGTGCGGGTCAGCGAGCAGATTGAAAGCCTTGGAGCAAGTATTTCCAGGTGGGCAGATGGGTTCTATTTTTTCAAAAATACCCGTAGCCCTCCGCCAACGAACGAGGTATTTTTCTTCATTGCCGAAACAGAACCACATATCCCCATCCGGTCCTTCCGTGCAAGCGGTGGCCGAAACAAGTGGGAATGGAGCGTTGTCACCTCGGCTGGGGAAATGCGTGAATTGGCGGCTGCGGGTATCGAAATAACACGCCCCGTTGTTGCGCACCCGCCCCCAGATGAGACCAAAATGGTCGCGATAGAGGAATTTTTCGTCCAACGAATCAAGTCCGACAAAGTGTTTTTTAAGTGGGCCAGTGGTGTTTTTTACGGGATTGTACCAGCGCAGCCCGTCCACGGTGTTCGTCCAAATCGTGTCGCCTCGATCAGTCGCGAAATCTTGAACGTATGCGTAACTTTCGAAAGGATTGTCGAGCACTGGTCCGCTCACACCACGACCAGCTTTGTCCATGCTGTACAAGCCGCCATTGCCACTACTCAGCACCCAGCGCCCATCGTGCTCGATGCAGCCAGAGCCAAACCACTCTTCGGATACGCCCATCAAAGCCATCATTTTTTTATGCGCTGTGTTCACCGCATTCATGGGGGTGGCTGGCAGGTTTTTCAGGGTTAAAAAAAAGATGCCCTCGAAACGTGGGCAAAGCCAAAGGTTGCCCTCGCGATCCACGAACGTAGCGATACCCTTGCCATCTGGCAGGGAGCTTTTCCACTGGGGCAGGTCTGTGGTGGAACCGTCGCGGAGATTGTAAATAAGCGGCGCACCGAAATAGCGTTGAAGAAACAGCAAGCTGTCGGGCAAAAAAAAGGGTTGGTTGAAGTGCCCCTTGGGTTTGTCTTCAGGTTTGGTGTAGGTATTTTGAAGCAAGGCATGACTAGAGCGCGTGTCCCAATCAAAACGATAAAGCGTGGCATGCGATTTGTTGCCAATGGCCGTGTACCAAATGCTGTTCCTGCCATCGGAGGTAGTGCAATTAGGGTTCAAAGCAATGTCCAACACGCCACAACCCGGCAGGAGCTGCGCCAGTGATTCCATTTTTTGTGCTTGGAAATCTACCACTTGCCAAGGCAGATAGTAAGGGAAAACGTTTATTCGGCACTTCACCGCGACTTTGCCGTCGGGCAATTCAATAAAGTCAAGGGCAAAGATGCTGTTGGGTGCATCGCCAGCTTCAAGAGGTTTAAAATAGGAATTTGACACGTGCAATTGTTCGTCCAGCACATAGATTCCGAGGCCAACACTGATCCAAATCTGCCCATTTTTGGCGCGGTACACCTTCCCAATCGGCAAATCATTTTTCAAAGATCCTGTTCGTGTGGGCAACGTGACGGGTTGAAACTCCAAACTGCGGGTATGCATCACGCACAGCCCTTTCTCCGTACCGATGAGCAGCCGATGCCCCGGCAATGCGAGCACTCTCGTGATGTGGTCGTCCGTCAATCCCTTTCCATCTGCACGCTGAAAGAAAGTGCTGAAGTGCTCGCCGTCGAAGCGATTCAGGCCTTCGGCGGTGCCAAACCACAGGAAACCATCATCGTCCTGGGCGATGCCCGTGACCCAATTGCTCGGTCAAAGTGACCAGTTGCTAAATGGCAAGGGCCATTGCGGTTTACTACACTATCGCTGCACCACCAATCGCTTCTGACCTTTCAGGCTTTCCGACTGAATTTCAATCAGATAAACCCCCGTTGCAGCATTCGCCATCTCTAATTGCAGCACATTTTCCCCCTCAGTGCCGATGGCTTCACGGCTCAACACCATCCGGCCATGCATATCGAAAACCCGAAGCACAAAGTTTTCTTCCGTTGGCAACTGAAACACAAGGGTCGCATCGCCTTTTGTGGGGTTGGGATACAAGGACAGCGCCGCAAGGTTATTGGCAAGTGGCAATTTCTCGTTGTCACGTCCATTTGAATCACCCAGATTGGCGTAGGCCTGCACCATCACCACCGACACGCAGGTGGCCGCGTTGCCGCTCCAGTCTTTCACCGTGTTCGTCAGGTTTTTGTTCCCCAGCTTGGCCGTAGTGTACACTTTCGCTATAGGACTGTAAGACCACACCGAGCAGTTGTCGAAACTATCGGCGGCAAGGTCGGCTGGGTATACCGTCACGGTGCCGTTTGCGCCCAATTGTACCGTGGTGTTCTCACAAACTGCCGTGGGGGCCAGGTTGTCTTTTGTGGTCACTTGCGCGGTACAAGACGAGCTGTTGTTGTTCACATCTTTCAGTGTGAAGGTCACAGGTTGTGTGCCGCCCGAGATTTCGGAGCAATTGAATTGCGTTTTGCTCAGGGTCATCGTGGCGATGCCGCAAGCGTCGGAGCTGCCATTGTTCACCTGCGGTACATTCAGGCGCAGCTGCCAATTGCTGCCAAAACCCTTCTGGAACCCGGATGACACATAACTGCCGCAAGCCTTCAAATTCCCCTGTCACGAGCCAAATGTTCTGCTGGGCACCCACAAAAATTCTTTGGGAATAGGGCGATTTCAGGATTTTCCCTTCCGTCAGGGGCAGGTGAAAAAAGCGGCGCGTTTTTTTGTGGTAAAAATCGAGCACTCGCGCACGGGTGGCGACGAGCAAAAAATCGGCGTGTTCGCTGATGGCCCAAATTTGGTTGTCGGAAATGGAAAAGGTATCCTCCGGGCTGTGGGTAAATATTTGGAAGTTACGCCCGTCAAAACGGTTCAACCCGCTTTTGGTGCCTGCCCACACAAAGCCTTCCCGGTCTTGGAGTATGCTGGTCACAAAACTTTGCGGCAGCCCTTCTTTAATGCTGATTCGCTCCACGCGCGGCGACTGGGCGCACAAGCACGGCACAAAAAGCGTGATGCAAAATAGGAGGAATGGGCTGCGCATGGTTGTTTTCTTGGGGCGAATGTAAGGCGGTTAATCGAAGCGATTCCTAGGAAATAAAAGGGGGCAAAGCCGTTTGTACATACGCAAAATTGCTTCGCCGTCCCAGGCATGAATATTCAAATACCATCTCGATTGTTTAACTATTTATACAAAATACCTTTAAATATCTAAACAAAACAAGGTCGTATCGGTTATGGTTGCTGCAATGCATTCATAAAGCATGCTCAAACGACATGTACCATACACAATACAGTTTTAGCAACACCCTTCTGCTTACTGACGAAGAAATTGGGGAAGACCACCTGATGACTTCACTGGAGACCCCGCTGCGACAGGATGCCTTTGAACTTTCTGATGATGAAAAAATGGCCAAGATTGAGGAGCATTTCCGTATGATCATGCAAACGCTTGGCCTTGATTTATCCGACGATAGTCTTCGGGGAACACCGCGGCGCGTGGCAAAAATGTACGTGCAAGAGATCTTTAGTGGACTGAACCCCAAGAATAAGCCGAAGATTGCCCTGTTTGAAAACAAGTACCAATACACCGAGATGTTGGTAGAGAAAGACATTACGTTTTTCTCCAATTGTGAGCACCACTTTGTGCCAATCATCGGCAAGGCACATGTGGCCTATATCTCTAATGGGAGGGTGATTGGATTGTCCAAACTGAACCGCATCGTTCAGTATTTCGCCAAACGTCCGCAGGTTCAAGAACGTCTTACGATGCAGATTGCACGGGAATTAAACAATATTCTGGAGACCGAGGATATCGCCATTGTCATAGACGCCCAGCATTTATGCGTGTCATCTCGCGGGATACAAGATGTAAACAGCAGCACCATAACCGCCTATTACGGCGGTGTATTTAGGAAGGACGCCAAGAAAAATGAGTTTCTGCAGTATCTGAAGTTGCCGAAAGATGTTTCTGTGAACGCCATACTGCAATCTTGATGCTACATTGGCATAGCGAGGCGGGTCATTCATTGGCCTCAGCTCCCGAACCCAATCCCCCTTCTCACAAACAAGCTCAACTTATCCTTGTCGAATATTAAGCGATACCGGGGGAGTGAGGCCACAATTCATCCAAAGCCGTTTGCCAAGTAATGGCATTACGAAGCGAATTTTTCTCAACCGAAGGCAAAACAACGAAGATGAAGATTCCAACCACGAAGAGTAGGTAAAACACTATCGTAGCTGTCCAATTGACTTTTTCGCTCAAAAAATTGCCTAAATATTTTTTGTACAAATCTTTGGCTACAAAGCCATGCCATGCCATATCTACAATGAAAAAAACAACAAATGTGAACGTGTAAGCAATAATGAGTTTATAAACAGCCATCTTTATCTACATTTTGAACCCGTTGAGGCCTTGCTACAATTTTATCGTGCCATGTTCGCCCTCAGCGTATTCCTTGCCCGTCACTGCCGCCTTGAGCATATTGAACAGCACCACCATCTTGCTCGAACTGCCGTCCCAATAGTTGACTTCCTTGGGCACCACGCTTATTAGCACGATATCCGGGTCGCTAATGCCTTTCGGAAACCAAACTTTCATCATAGGGCTCCAGAGGGCCTCCATTTTGGTTTTGTCATAGACCAGAGTCGCCAAGCCATCTATCATCAAATAGGTGTTGCTGCTTTCGCTCATGATGGCAATCGAAATCCTTGGATTGGCTTCCAGCTCAGCCACTTTGAGCGAGGAGGTTTTTGTGAAAAACCACATTGTGCCGTCCGTATCAATTGTGTTGATGCCCATCGGCCTGCCGGATAAATCTTCAGCATTATTTTCATGGGTAATAAGCATTCCGACGTGTATGCCTTTCAGCATTTCAATCAATTTTGCTATGTGCTGATCTGTTTCTTTGTGCATTGTAGTTTTTTTTTACTTTACATCGTGTTTGATAAACAGGAGGAACTTGGTTGATTCCTCCTGTGCATAACCTCAGTTTTACCTATTCAAGTAGCTTGACTAATTTATTGTAAACTCCCAACAAAAGAATAGGGGCGACCCATTGGCCAACAAATATTGCATCGTCCTTCCGGCTCATGCATTTGAGGGTAAGTGAGGCCGCCATGGCTCCGACCGCCGTAAACAAAAAAATATCGGAAGGTATTTTTTGGGTTTGGGTTTCAATTGCCGTTGTAAGGGCATCTTCTTGATTTTCTACATTTTTCATTGTATTGAATTTAATGTTTGTTTTTTAAAATTT
>CAZPTQ010000164.1:1837-12077 GCA_964589365.1 uncultured Saprospiraceae bacterium | reverse complement strand
TTAAGACGTAACCAAACTATAATACTGACGGCGGCGCGTAATTACGCGCCGCCGTTTTTTGCGGGCGTACATTCAATTAGAAAATTACCTTTGGGCTTCCCTGTTATTCACCTATTAAACGAAGCTCCACACCATGTTTTACTTTCGCCTCAACCGCATCCTGATCCACTCCAACCATCGAAAAACCCTGTTAAGAAAGCGCGACAAAACCGATGTCGAAATCTATTGCTTTGTCACAACTGGAACGCACCCATTGCCTGCGCTGAAAGGGCTGACTGCCGAGTCAGACGAAGTCAAAAAAACTGCGATGTTGAAAAAAGCCGTGCAACAAGCCGTGGAATCGCGCATTTTCACTCCAGTTGAAAACGTGAAAGACAACCATGTGCTCACTTTTGGCGACACCGGATTTGTTATATACGATGACGACAAAATACCAGACGAATTTCACTTTCAAATGGTGCTTATTGGCAGTCGTAGCAAGCAACGCAACACGGCCAAACTTCTACAAGAGGTCGAAAAAGATGCGGAATTCCCCGGCTTTCTAAAATCAGCCGCACAACTTGCTGGCATTTCAACCAATCCTGCCGTAGCCTGTGGCGCAGCAATTGGGAAGTTCCTTACCGGATATCTCCTCCGGGTAGCCTCGGAACAAGATGACGACCAACTTGGCCTTACCTATCAGAGTTGGAACCGTATGGAGCACTATCCACACGGAGAGCGCAAACGCGACGACAACCTGGACCTTACAGGCAACATCCGCTACGATTACTCGCTTTTTGGCTTTGAAAAGCCCAAGAAGAGAAAGAAGGATGCGCCTGTAGGGTGAAATTTATTTCGGCTTACATGGTATATGGAACAAGGATGGCACGGATGAGACACGGATTTTACTAGAATATGGATAAAATCCGTGTCTCATCCGTGCCATCCGTGTTCCATAGGCCATCTAATCCTCAATCAAAACCCCCGCAGCCTCAAACGACACCTCTCGCTTCGGTTCAGTGATTTTCGCGATTTCTTCGGGTGATTTTTTCGCATCTTCGGCATAGTGACGCAACACGTCTACAGCGGTAGTTTCCACACGTGCAAAGCCCTCCACTACCACATGCTTGCCTGAGAGGTCTTTCGGCATAAAGAAAGCGTAGTCTTTGAACGTTACGCGCATTTCTGGGTAGCCAGGCTGATCGGACACAAGGGTCATCCAGCACCCTTTTTTCAGGCACACTTCCTTCACTTTGCCGCTTACTTTCATTGACAAAGAATCAGCAGTAGTCATTTTCGCCATTACATCATCGTAGGGCACAGCGTTGTCTGAAGTGATAGTAGTACCGAAGTGTTTGCCATCTCCGACGTTTTTCGAATTTGGACTTTGGGCACAGGCAGTCATAACCGCTGCTGCGCAAAAGCCGAGTAAAAGACTTTTTAACATGGTTTTAAAAATTTTACAAGTAATTGAAAATCATGATATTGGCATCTAAAATGGGTGCGCAAAAGTACAAATTTGAAACGAATGAAATACGAATGGCACAATATTAGGTTAGTAGAGATGTTCTTGCGTCGTATTTAATCCGCCTCGGTAATCTTTCGATCTAAAACTTTTCACCGACGTTTGAACCCGCACCTTAGGGAGCGTGTTTAATCAGTTCTGAACTACACTCTGCTTGCACCCTTCGTTTACTCGCACTTTTGCAAAAATTCAAAATCCGTTAAACATGAAGGGGTTTAATCTCTTTTTCCGCCTGTCTGCGCTGGCTATTTTGCTGGCTGCGACCTCCTACCAAACCGCTGCACAATGTATCAGCGGCAATTGCCAAAACGGCACCGGCACCCATCGGTACTCCGCCAGCTCGAAGTACACGGGCCAATTTCAAAACGCACTCCGCCACGGGAAGGGCAAGATGTCCTACTCAGATGGAAGTGTGTACGACGGGCCATTCCTCTATGGCAAAAAACAAGGCGATGGAGGCACCATCACCTACATCAACGGGGACAAGTACGTTGGCCAATGGGCCCGTGACTATCCCAATGGCAAAGGCAAATACTATTTCAAGACCAAAGAACGCTTTGAGGGCGACTTTGTGAACGGTGAATTCGATGGCCAAGGCACTATGTATTATTCCGATGGCGCCTACTACACCGGTGCTTGGAAAAAAAGCAAAAAACACGGCACTGGCACCCTCGTCTCCACGGATGGCGAGCGGAAAGGAGGCACTTGGAATCAGGGCAAGCTCGTGGACAAACCTGCGGGCGCACCCAACCGAAATGAAACTTCCACTGCATCCAACACGGGCAACAAACCCCCTGCTTACAAGCCGCCTGCCGCCAAGCCAAGCAACACCGCTAAACCAAACCCCGCCAAACCCGATGTGGCTGGCCTCCGCAATTGCGGCACTAATTACTGCCGAAGCGGACAAGGTTACTATGACTACCCCGACGGTTCACGCTGGACGGGTGAATTCAAGGACGGCTACCCCAATGGACGTGGCGTGTGCTATTACGCAAATGGAAACCGCTACGAAGGTGAATGGGCCAACAACGCCCCATACGGTGAGGGGGTGATGTATTTTGCAACAGGTCGCGTGTATGGTGCGGTATGGGTAAATGGCTCGCCGATCAAAGAACTCGACTCCGACGAAGCAGTCCCCAGCGAGCCTGTGCGAACAGACCAAAGTCAAGGTGTGAAAATTTGGGCCGTAGTGGTTGGTGTGGGAAAATATACAGCCATGCCTTCGCTCAAATTTACCGACGACGATGCATTCCGTTTCTACTCGCACCTCAAAAGCCCGGAAGGGGGCGCATTGCCCGATAGCCAGATTGATATCCTCGTGGACGAGGGTGCAACCCGCGAAAATATCCTTAAAACCATGCGCAAATTGTTTTTGCAAGCCGACGAAAATGATGTGGTACTGTTTTATTTCAGTGGCCACGGCCTCGAAGGTTGTTTTTTACCTGTTGACTTTGACGGTTTTAACAACAAACTCCGTCACGAGGAAATTCGCCAAATCTTGAAACAGAGCAAGGCCAAGCATAAACTTTGCATTGCCGATGCCTGCCACAGCGGTTCCCTTGATTACAATGGCACATTGGCTTCAAAAGGCCCTGCCCCTGTGTCCCTTCAGCGTTTCTATCAGGCTTTTGAAGACACGGATGGTGGAATCGCCCTGCTGATGTCGTCAAAGCCTGAAGAACTCTCGCTCGAAGACCACGGTTTGCGCCAAGGTGTGTTCACCTACTTTGTGTTGCGTGGCATGAAAGGCGCTGCCGATACTAACGGCGACTACATCGTGAGCATTAAAGAACTCTACAAATATGTGTACGCCAAGGTGCGCGATTACACTGCTGGGGTGCAGACGCCGGTGCTTACTGGGGATTATGATGATTCGATGCCGGTGTCGCTGCGGAGGAATTAGGGCAGCTGGGCATACTGGGTTTTGGGGGTACACAAATTAAACCGCAAAACCGCAAAACAGGAGAACCGCAAAATATAAAACCGTGCATTATGATCCGAAAATGGCAAAATCTGCCCCTTTCGAAATCAATCTACTCGCGGTTTTACATTTTGCGGTTCTCCTGTTTTGCGGTTTTGCGGTTTAATTCTATAACCCAATTATTGAGTCGCTGCCTTCTTTTGCCTTCCTTACTTTTGAGGCAAAATTCTCCCAATTGGAAGCCCAGCTCAAAAACAAGTTATATTCGTTCTGGCAACGCGCCAAAACCCTTGTCCAACGCCGCCCAAAAACCACCGCAGCATTGGCATTGCTGCTGGTGTGGCTTTTTTGTTTGCCCCGGCCTTTGTTTCAAAAACCCCTTAGCACCGTGCTGGAAGACCACCGTGGCGAGCTGCTCGGTGCCCGAATCGCGGAAGACGGCCAATGGCGTTTCCCCACAAGCGATTCATTGCCAACAAAATACGAGCAATGTGTGGTGGCATTTGAAGACAAGCGATTCTGGTATCACCCTGGCGTGGATCCGTTCAGCCTTGTCCGGGCGTTTTGGCTCAATTTGAAAAATGGCCGGGTAGTAAGTGGTGGCAGTACCCTCACCATGCAGGTTATTCGCCTGTCTCGCGACAATCCTTCGCGCACGGTTTTGGAAAAAATCGTGGAAGCGTTCATCTCTACTCGGCTCGAGCTGACTTATTCCAAAAAAGAAATACTTTGCTTGTACGCATCCAATGCCCCGTTTGGCGGCAATGTGGTGGGTTTGGAAGCCGCATCCTGGCGTTATTATGGCAAACGCCCCGGACTCCTCACTTGGGCCGAAGCCGCTACCCTGGCTGTTTTGCCCAACAGCCCCGCGCTCATACACCCCGGTCGGAATCGGGCTGTTTTGCTGGCAAAAAGAAACCGGTTACTCCAAAAACTCTGGGAAGATGGCAAGTTAAGCGCATCCGAGTGCGATTATTCAAAACAGGAACCCTTGCCTGAACAACCGCTCCCGCTCCCGCAACTCGCTCCTCACCTGCTCGACCGATTGATGCTCGAAAGTCAACACTCAAGGGTCAACGGTCAATGGTCAAGCTTCCGCCATCTCACTTCGCTCGATAAAAACCTTCAAGTGCGCGTCACGGAGATACTGGCCCGCCGCCAGGAATTGTACCTGGGCAATGATATCCACAACCTCGCCGCCGTCATCCTCGATGTGCCTACGGGAGAGGTATTGGCTTACGTTGGCAATGTGGTGGGCGCAGGCAAAGATCATGGCGAATCGGTAGATGTGCTCACTGCACCGCGCAGCACGGGCAGCATACTTAAGCCCTATCTGTATGCGCTTGCTTTGGAGAATGGCGACATCTTGCCCAACAGCCTCCTGCACGACATTCCTACCCAACTCGGAGCATACCGCCCCGAAAATTATTACGAAACCTACGATGGTGCAGTGCCCGCCCGACGTGCCCTTATCCGCTCGCTCAACGTGCCGTTCGTGTTACTCTTGCAACAATATGGCCTTGAAAAATTCCATTTCGGACTCCAGCGACTCGGACTCAGCACACTGAACAAACCGCCTTCACACTATGGCCTCTCGCTAATACTTGGTGGAGCCGAGGCCAGTTTGATAGACATTACAAACACCTACGCTTGCATGGCGCGGCGTTTGGGCAGTTTTTACGACCGAAATGGCCGGTACGCTCCGAATGATTTTCGGCCCCCAAGATTTTCAAAATCAGATACACCAATCACCAATAAACCAATCACCCCCTCCGAATTGCTAAGTGCAGGAAGCATCTGGTACACTTTTGAGGCGATGCGCGAAGTAGAGCGACCCAACAGTGCCGGAGAGTGGGAACTATTCCGCGCAAGCAGGCAGGTAGCCTGGAAAACGGGAACAAGTTTTGGATTCCGCGATGCTTGGGCAGCGGGGGTTACACCGCGATACGCAGTAGGCGTATGGGTAGGCAATGCCGATGGTGAAGGAAGGCCGGGCTTGCTCGGGGTAGAAATGGCGGCGCCCATCTTGTTTGAGATTTTTGGGCAGTTGCCACAAGAAGGGCGCTGGTTTGACCCACCTTACGATGATATGACGCAAGTGTCCTTGTGTCGCCAAAGTGGTTTTCGCGCCAGCGATATTTGCGAAGCAGACACGGTATGGATACCAAAGTCTGCACTGAAAGCCGCTGTCTGCCCTTACCATCAAATGCTCCATTTTGACCCAACGGGACAGTGGCAAGTAACGAGCGATTGCGAATCGCCGGCTTTGATGCAGCACCGGGCGTGGTTTGTGCTGCCGCCCATCGAGGAATATTATTTCAAGGGGAAAAACCCGGGGTATGTATCGCCGCCGCCATTTCGAGAAGATTGCAAAGGCTCACAAGCCGCACAAAGCCAGAATCCGATGCAACTTATTTACCCAAAACACCCTACGCGAATTTATGTCCCAGTGGATTTGGACGGCAAATTGGGCAGCACCGTATTTCAAGTAGCCCACCGCTCCAGAAGCGCAGAGATTTTCTGGCATTTAGACGGCAACTATATGGGCACCACCACCGTTTTTCATCAGATGGCTTTGCAGCCGCGCGTGGGCTTGCACACGCTCGCACTTGTGGACCGCGACGGTTACCGTTTAGAGCAATCTTTTGAAATTGTAGGGAAGAGCAAGTAAGGATAAATCCAGGTTGCTTTGAAAAAGCCTACAGCTGAATGGTATAATTGTACGTCACTTCTGCAGGCTTCTCTTCTGGAGCAGGGGTCGCCGCAGGGGTAACAGTATATGCTACTTGCATTTGATGTTGTGCGACAGGCTGTTGAGGTGGTATTTGCTTAGGTTTTTTGAACTGAACTTTTACTTTTTGATGGAAAAGGACATGGACACCGCGATTGCGCTCTACGTCGAATTTCATCAACTGCACAACACGACAAGCCTCCTCGTCACACCCGTGCCCCAAGCCTTGCAGCACTCGGGTCGCCACCACATTTCCAAGGTAGTCAATGTCGTATTCGATATAAACCGTGCCCTCCACTCCAGCCTCAAACGCTTCCTTTGGGTAACGCAAGTTGGAATAAATGAATTTGGTCAATTCCTTAGGCCCGCCTTTATAGTGGGGCTGATGAATGAAGAGGGTCTTTTTTTCTTTAGCCATTTTACCCGCCGAAGCCTTGGCGTAGGAGGGTCGGTTGTCCAAAACAAACTTCCCTTTTTAAACAGGATGCAGTTCAATTAAAAATTAATGCCCCGAAAGGCGCATGTTCCTAACCTGCAAATATTTGTCCACAAGTTTCAAGCCCATAAATGCCATCGTGAGCAGCACGGTATTTCGCAGCAATGCGCTACCGAAAAAGCCAGCCCAGTCAAATGTTGGCACTTGAAACTGCGGTATATATTCCGCTGGGATTTGTAATAGCAATTCAGAAGTAGCGGCTGCAGGAGAGAGCAAAAATGGCACTGCTATCATCAGCACGAATGCCACTGTTATGGCCCAGAGTATCCAGTCGCGCCCCTTGGTTTTGACGGGCGCAGCGGCTTTTGAAGGCACTTGTTCGGCAGCCCAAGCGGACATGATCTCTTGGGCAAAACCGGTGTTGGGCTTTTCCAAAGGCAAAGCTGTAAAGGCTCGTTTTTCAGACATGATTGCGTCTAAACGAGCCTGTTGTTCAGGGTGTTGGCGCAGATAAGCGTCTACGCGCAGTTTTTCATCCCCGTCGAGGAATCCGTCTGCGTAGTCCCAAAGCATGGCGTCAGTGAGCAAGAATTTATGTTCCATAGTCTCAGAAAGTTCGTGGTTCAGATCAACTCCGTTGCAAATTTACTTTCCACAATCGCCTTTAAACGTTGGCGGGCACGGCAAAGTTTTGTCTTTGCATTGGTCATGGTGAGGTTGGTGATTTGGCAAATTTCGTCGAGCGTGTGTTCGTAAAGGTAAAACAAGGTTATGATGACTCCATCATCAGATGAAAGCTGAGCGATGGCGCTTTGGAGCGCGGCATTGCGGTCGTTTTGTTCCATCGCGTGGGAGGCGTCGGGCGAACCCTCGTCTGCGAGTCGAACTGGGTGCTTTTCATCGTCAAGTGATTGGATATCAGGGTTTTGTTTGCGCAAAAAATTGAGCGAAGTCGAATACACTATTTTGTAAAGCCAAGTCGAAAATTTCGCCTCGCCCCGAAAATCGGGCAGGTAGCGAAATGCTCGCAGAAACGCGTCTTGTGCTACTTCGTTCGCGTCTTCGCGGTTTTTCACCATGCGAAATGCCAGCGTGAAAGCATAGCGTTCATAGCGGTTCACCAGCGCGGCAAAAGCCGTCTGTCGCCCAGCAAGGGCTTGTTGGATGAGCGTTTCGTCTGAAATGGCTGCACTCATAATAATTCCCGCAACTCAATATCGGGCATTGTAAAAAAGCATTTGGCCACGAGACACAAAAATAATAAAACTGGTTACAGGACAGCCACGAATTACACTAATTTACACGAATTAGATATCGGCAAGCCTGAATTAGTGAAAATTCGTGCAATTCGTGGCAAAAAACTTCGCGGTTATAAAATTTCCACAAAAAATGTAGCAAACCAAAAACTGAAAACCCCGCTTCGTCCGTAAATGAAGTTGTTACACACAAATACATTTTCACCAAACATTTTTAGCACAAACATGAAATCGCTTCTCAAAAGCGCAAGCCTTCTGCTTGCCATCACGTTCGCAGCCCTTTCGGCAAATGCCCAATCTCAAAAAACCGTCCAAGTGGGTGGTGAGGCTATGTTCCCAGTAAAGAATATCGTTGAAAACGCGGTAAACTCCAAAGCCCACACTACGCTGGTGGCCGCTGTTAAAGCCGCTGGGTTGGTGGAGACCTTACAAAGCAAAGGCCCCTTCACGGTATTTGCACCTGTCAACGACGCCTTTGAAAACTTGCCTGCCGGCACGGTTGAAACCCTTTTGAAACCTGAAAACAAGGCCACCCTCAGCAAAGTGCTGACCTACCACGTTCTGTCTGGCCAGTATGATTTTAAGGCCCTCTCCGCGATGTTGAAAAAAGGCCAAAACACCATGAAAACGGTTAGTGGCAACACGCTTACCTTCAAGATGAACGGCCCAAGAAACATTGTAGTAAAAGATGAAAGCGGCAACACAGCCAATATCAGCACTTACGATGTGTACCAATCAAACGGTGTGATCCACTCCATTGATGCCGTGTTATTGCCGAAGTAAAGATCCCTTCCAATCTCAAAAACCAATTAACACGCTCCTGAGGAGAGGTCGCAAGGCTTCTCCTTTTTTGTGTTTGAAATGGCAGAGCTCGGAGGTTTTATAAACCTCCGAGCTCTGCCATTTTAAACACAAAACTACCGATCCTGAAAAATAAAACGGGCCAGCTGCGCCGAGTCCAGCTGCTCCATAAGGTGTTTGCCACCAGGTAAAATTTCAAAACGGCCTTGCGGGATGGCCTCAGCTACATGACGGCTTTCTGCTTCCGTGACTACATTATCCAATTCACCCAAACCGATGGAAACGGGGCATTTGATTTCGCCAAAAGCTTCAGGTGACAGTCCAAGACCATTGCCTAAATCGTGGAGGAACCTTGCCGTGTTTTGACAGAGTGTTTTCCAATGTACAGCACCATGCGTTTGGGCAAGGGTTTCAGCGAGTTGTGGCGCTTTTGCTTCGATTTTTTCGGGGTCGAACATCCGGCTCATGCCAGCGGCCACTTCGGGGTTCCATTCAAGTTTGGTGCCGTAGGTCGTCACGCTGCGCACCCGTTCCGGGTGCTTCCAGGCGAGCCAAAGCGCGACATAGCCTCCCATGGAGTAGCCAAAAATGTCGGTTTGCGCTGCGTTCTTTTCATCTAAAAAATTCAAAACAGCGTCTGCAAAAAGCCGCATGGAAAATGGTTCCGTGTTTGAAGCCCCTCCGTGGCCTGGAAAATTAAGGGCAAATGAATCTTGACTTTCAGGCATTTGTGCCTGTAAAGCCTCCAATTGTGCTGCGCTGCCCAATGCGCCGTGTAAGAGAATAGTCATGCTAGTTTCAAGTTGGGAGTTACAAGTGGCAAGACTCAAGGTTGGTCCAACTTGCCACTTGAAACTTTGTGTTCTAATCAACCCAAAGATCATTTTTTTTGAGCCATTCACCCGCTTCGTAGCGACTGGTCGCACCGGTTTTAGAGCGGATATTCTTGATGTGGCTTTCCACCGTGTCTTCGCTGATGAAGAGTGATTCTGCAATTTCGCGCACGGATTTTCCCTTTGTGTAGGGCAGTGCAACATCGAGTTCGCGGGGCGTAAGCAGCGATTTTGGGGGCTTGGGCTGCAACTGCGGCTGCGCGGAGGTAATGAATTGGATAGTCTCTTTCATAGAGGTTTGGTCCAGAAAATACTCCCCCTGCGCTACGGCACGGATACCTCGCAGGAGTTCGCCTTTGCTAATGTCTTTAGAGGCGTAACCCCGCGCACCTTTTAACAGCGCATCGCGGATAACGGTCATTTCGCAACTGACGCTGAGCAGCAACACGCCAAGATCGGTGAATTCCTCCAGGAGCAATCGGCAGGTTTCGCCACCGTCGAGGGTTTTCCCCTTGAAAAAATAGTCGAGCACCAACACATCGGGTCTTTGCTGGCGCACCTTTTCGAGGGTTTCTTCACCGCTCCGCGCTGTCCAGATGACTTCTATTTCGCCAGCAGTATTGGCAAAAAGGGCGCAAAGACTTTCGATGAAAAGTTCTTGATCGTCAGAAAGTGCGATTTTTAGCATAGATTTAGGATAGTAAAATGGAACACAGATGACACGGATTAGACACGGATTTATCCATAAAATCCGTGTC
>CAZPTQ010000164.1:0-1737 GCA_964589365.1 uncultured Saprospiraceae bacterium | reverse complement strand
AATCCGTGTCATCTGTGTTCGGGGCATCACAGACCATATTTATCAATCAAATACACCAAGGCGGCCATACTAGCCGTGCCGAGTTCGAGTTCGCGTTTGTTTACCTTGTCGAAAGTATCTGATTCGGCATGGTGGTAGTCGAAATAACGTTGTGAATCAGGCGAGTAGCCGCTCAGCAACCCTTTCATGCCTTTGAGCGGGCTGATGTCCGCGCCAGACCCGCCTTTCCTGAATTTCAAGTCGTAGGGTGCAAAATGCGATTCAAACGTAGTTAATTTTTCAAAAAACTTCCCAAAAACAGATTCCTCTCCATCGAATGAAAAGCCGCGCGGAGTGAAGCCGCCCGCATCGCTTTCGATCGAAGCGAGTGGGAACTCGCCTTTGCGCTCGGCTTCTTTAGCATAAGCCTTTCCACCGCGTAAGCCATTTTCTTCGTTCATAAACAACACACAGCGAATGGTATGGCGCGGACGATAGCCAAGGGTTTTGAGCATCCGCAGCACGTCCATGCTCTGCACCACACCGGCACCGTCGTCGTGTGCGCCGTGGCCCACATCCCAGCTGTCCAGGTGTCCGCCCACCAAAATGATGTCGTTGGGGCGTTCTGTTCCGCGTATTTCTCCGATGACGTTGAAAGAGGGCACATCGGGCAAAGTCTTGCAATTCAATTGGATGGAAACTACGGCGCGACCTTCTTCACGCAGGGTTTGGCTGAGTGCTTCGGCAGCAATGGTACTGATGGCTGCTGCCGGGATAAGCGAATAGGCTGAATCGTAGTGCATAGTACCTGTATGCGGGAAATCGTCGAGCCGCAGGGTCATTGACCGCACAAGCACGGCCACTGCGCCGTATTTGGATGCCTTCGAAGCGCCACCCACGCGCTGATCCACGCAGCCACCGTAGGCTTCAAAAGTTCGGATTTTCGTTGCGTCCATTGGGCGGTTGTAAAAAGCGATTTTGTCTTTGAGTTTTCCCGCTTCGCCGAGTTGGTCGAGTTGCTCCCAAGTGTCTACTTCTACCACTTCGGCCTGTAATTTGCCACTTACCGAGCCTCCCAGCGCGAGTGCGGCCAGTGGAAACACGCCCTTCTTCGAACCGATTACACGCACTTGTGCTGCTTCGCCGCGCACCCAATGGGGCACTATGCAGGGTTGTAGCCACACGGAATCCAAACCAAGGGTGTCGAGCATACTTTTTGTCCAGTTTACCGCTTTTGCAGCACTAGGACTTCCGCTCAGCCGGTGACCAATTTGGAGGCTGAGGTGTTCGAGCCAAGGGTAGCAGCGACCATCGGTAAGGCTTTGGTCGTAGATTCGGTCAATGAATGTGGCATCAGCTTCATGTTCTTTGGTTTGCGCGGAGGCGCTGGAGCTTAGTGTAAAAATGAAATAAAGGGTAAGGGACGCAGTTGCCCAAAAGAGATGTTTCGACCAGCGATTTTTCATATTGACAAAAAATAAAATTATGTTCTAAAATCAATGGCAATAATCAATTTATTTAAAACTTGATTCTGGCATTGCTTAACATTTCAGAATCGAGTTAAATTAAGCATTTGATTCAATAATGGTTTGAAGGGTGTGATCTTAAAACTTTTTTTAAAAAAATTCCTGCTTGTTGTAAAATTGACACAAAGCAGATTTATCTTTGGGACACAAAAAGATTCCTTCGAAAAAATAATTTGGTTTTATTTGGTTAGGGCTGAGGTAGTGCTGTGGTGGCACTGCCTCATTTTTTTTG
>CAZPTQ010000163.1:0-12119 GCA_964589365.1 uncultured Saprospiraceae bacterium | reverse complement strand
AGCGGATATTGACCGATATAAAAACTATTCCTAATTTGACAAAGTAGAACTAAGTATTATGCTCCATTGAGACCATACTTTGACTCAAAGGTAGGTGGAATTTTTAATTAAGACTAATTACTCTTAAATAAAAATATTGATTTACATTTCTCTGACAAAGCCAGCCGGAGACTTGATTGTCAGATGTAAGACAAAGTGAAAAAAAAGAAAGTGGAAAGATTCTGAAAGAAAAAATCGCAATTACATTTGCAGACAAAATACTCTTAAATCTTTTTCTGTACTCGATCAATATGAAACAACGAGACAACAAATCAAGCAACGGCAATGGAAGCAATCTGCCCAAAAAAGGAGTTGATTACCTCATGGACACCCGCAATTGGTGGGGGCCTTTGACTTTTATCTTAGTCATCAGTTTGGCTGGTGTAGGTATGATTGGTTATCAAACTTATTTTCAAGCGCCGCCCGAAGCGGCTTTTGCGGGGCCTTCTGGAGAGATTGTCATGGACAAGGATGCCATTGTGCGGGGGCAGAAAGTTTTCCATAAATATGCGTTGATGGAGTACGGGAGCTATTTCGGCGACGGAGCGCAGCGCGGACCAGACTACACCGCAGAGGCACTCCACCTCACGGCGAGTTATATGACGGAGTTTGCCGTTCAAGCGTTTCGAACTAAAAATAGTCGGGAGCCTTCGCAGGATGAGGTCAAAGTAATGGAAGAAGGCACCAAAAGAGATTTAAAAACCAACGGCTATAAAAAGGAAGCGGAGAAAATTTACCTGACAGAAGGTCAGGCCTATGCATTGGGTAGACTCAAAACATACTATACAGGCGTATTTATTGACCACAATACGGACAAATCTTTTCCTCCTCCAGGGTATATTAGCGACCGAAAAGAAGTAGAAGATCTGGCCTCCTTTTTCTTCTGGGGGGCCTGGGTATGTGCCGTCGAGCGCCCCGGCTCTGATTTCAGTTATACGCACAACTGGCCCTACGACCCACAAGCCGGCAACACCCCAACCTCTCCAGTCATCTTGTGGAGCGTACTGGGCATGCTCGGCTTCGTGTTGGGGTGCGGCATTGTGCTCTACTTCATCGGGCAGTACAACCAACTCCCGAACAAGTTTTTTACCCCCCCGAAAAAAGACTTGCTAACCCTCGATAAAGTCGGCAGTTTCAAACCAACGCCTTCACAACGAGCCACTTTTAAGTTTTTTGCAGTGGCAGCGCTGTTGTTCCTGGTGCAGGTAGGCAGCGGCTTCATCACCCTAAATGATTTTATTGACTATCTCGGGTATGTGGGTATTCACGTGACCGATGCGATTCCGGTAACGCTGGCACGTAGCTGGCACATCATGTTGTCCTTGTACTGGATATCCACCTGCTGGATCGCTTCCTCTATTTTTATCCTCCCAATCCTTGCAAAAAAAGAGATACCGGGCCAATTGGCGCTGGTCAATTCCATGTTTTGGCTATTGTTCCTACTGGTAGCGGGCTCCCTTGTGGGCATGGTGTTGGGGCCACTTGGCCTTTTGGGGGAATGGTGGTACTGGCTGGGACATCAAGGCTGGGAGTATGTGGACTTCGGACGGCTGTTTCAAGTATTGCTGATGGTCATCTTCGTGCTGTGGGGCATAATCGTCTTTCGAGGACTGCGCCCGGTATTCGCCAAAGCTGATACCTGGAGTTTGCCTAAATGGATTATG
Organism: uncultured Saprospiraceae bacterium; assembly: GCA_964589365.1. Lineage (GTDB taxonomy): Bacteria > Bacteroidota > Bacteroidia > Chitinophagales > Saprospiraceae > M3007. The sequence continues at coordinate 10,416 of CAZPTQ010000163.1, read as the reverse complement.
TACTCGGTGATCGGCATTCCGCTACTGTTTATCAGCGGGTTCGTAGCTACTCCAGAAACCAACTTCGTCATTGCAGACTTCTGGCGCTGGATGGTCATTCATATGTGGGTGGAAGCATTTTTTGAAGTGTTCATCACCGTTATCGTCAGCTATTTGCTGGTGCTGATGGGATTGGTGAGTCGACAGGCCGCCGTTCGGGTGGTGTATTTTGCCACGCTTTTATTCCTTGGCACTGGTTTGTTGGGCATCTCACACAACTTCTACTGGAATGCCAAACCTGTGGCCACCATGGCTTTGGGCAGCATTTTTTCCACCTTGCAGTTTATCCCCTTGATCTTGCTCACCGTAGAAGCCTGGCGATTTAAAAACATGCCGAAGATCGCAGTAGGGGATGTAGAACACAAGGAGTTGGGAGGCAATTTTGCTTTCCCGGAAGTCTTTCTTTTCCTCGTAGCCGTCAATTTTTGGAATTTCTTCGGCGCCGGTGTGATGGGCATTATCGTCAATCTTCCGATCATGAATTACTTCGAACACGGTACTTACCTGACCATCAACCATGCTCACGCCGCCCTCATGGGAGTGTATGGCAACGTATCACTGGCCGCCATGCTTTTTGCCGCTAAAATGGTGACGCGCCCCGAACGCTGGAACCCCAAAGTGATTCGAAACGTGTTTTGGTCCATTAATGCCGGCCTGATGCTGATGGTCATCCTGGATTTATTTCCGGCAGGCGCGGTTCAGTTCAAGGCGGTGGTTGACAAAGGGCTGTGGTATGGTCGCTCAGCAGCATTCATCCACGGGGGTACTTTTGAAACACTTACCTGGCTCAGGGGCATCGGTGCCACGCTGTTCTTCTTTGGGGGCGTGATACCGCTGGCCTGGTTCATGGTTTCGCGTATGCGCTCGCTTAAGTTGAGCAGTACGGAACAAACCGTGGATGACCTTGACGAGGACGAAAAGTCCAATCTCGACGGCACGTATTAGGAAGAACTACAACAGCAATCAAAAATTTAAACAATGAAATCATCTTTCAATATCCTTCGACTTCTGCTCGCAATGGGCGTCGGGTTCATTTTATGGCCCGGATGCAAAGAGGATTACTCCCTTCCGAAAGCGATGGTTTTTGTCGCCAATGAAGAAAGCGGCAGCATTTCGGTGCTTGACGCGGTATATTTTACAAAATGGAATGAGATTGACCTGACTGAATCTGGAGAAAGCCCAGTGTTGGTTCATAATGTCCAAGTAGCCCCTGACGGTAAATCAGTTTGGGCAACAGTGATCCCAGGGGGTGCTCACCAACATGGAGGGGCAATGGAAGAGATCATCGTCATGGATCCATTTTCTTCAAAAATTATGGCGCGTATCGAAGTCGGTGCTGGTTTGCACCTCGCCCACGTGGTGCTTGACGATGCTTGTGAGTACGCTTATGCAACCGCCACGGACTCGAATCAGGTGCTGGAAATTAATGCAAGAAATTATCAGGTGACAAGGCGGTTCAATCTAGGTTCGGGTCATTCCCCACATGGCTTGCGTTATTTTGGAGGCAAACTGTTTATTGCCAATTTGGACGCAAAGAGCTTGTCCATCCTCCATATTGCTACCGGAGAACAAACCGAAGTTGCGCTGGGAGGAGTCGCGGTACAGACGGCGGTTTTGCCAGACGGCAAGTTTGCCTTCGCATCCTTGTACGACACCAAAGAGCTCGTTCGCTATGACCTGGCAAGTGGTGCGCTGTTGCGGATTTCCTTACCAGCCGGTTCGCTAGGCCCGATTCAACTCTACCCAAGTCCCGATAGCAAGCAGGTCTTTGTCTGTGACCAGGGTGGGCTGAATAGCCAGCCTTGGTCTGACAAGGTCTATATCATTGATGTTGAAACTGCCCAGATCAGCGGAACCATCGCGGTAGGGTCGGGCGCTCATGGTGTGGTAATCAGCCATGACGGGCTTTATGCATTTGTGACGAACACAAACGACGATTCAGTTTCTGTGATTGAGATTGCTTCGCAAAAAGTCGTTTCGACTTTAACGGTAGGCGAGCGTCCGAATGGCATCGGGTATTGGTATCGGGGCGGCGGTATGCCATAATCGCGCTGGGTGCTTAGTAGAATTAGGTTCAAGAGCCTTTTGTAGAAAAATGTATCATTTTTTGATTTAGAGAAGGCAAGGCATGCTTATGTTTGCGGACGTTTTAGTCTTAAATATAACTGAATCCATGCGTGTCATTTCAAAATCAGGTGAATATGGGCTGCGTGCCTTGTTGTACATGGCAGCACATCGAACGAGTCAGGAGTATGTGAACATTCGGGAGATGTCTGAGGAGCTGGATATTTCTTTTCATTTTTTGACCAAAATACTGCAAAGTCTGACCCAAAAAGGCATTTTACAATCCTACCGAGGCCCGAATGGAGGTATTGGCTTTTTGATTCAGCCCGAAAACATTTTGCTGGCCGATCTCTTCCGCGCCTTGGAGGGCGAGGACTTTTTTAGCAAATGTTTGCTCGGCCTTTCTGGATGCAATGAAATTCACCCTTGTCCGATGCACGATTTTTGGAAAACCATCAAAGCCAGTTTGATCACAGAATTTGAATCCACCACACTAGCCGATTTGGCTCAAACAACCCGCGAAAAAAGATTCAGATTGATTGGGTGATTTTTTTGGTCTATTTTTAAGACAAAATACTCTTCAATATGAATTCCGGGTATTCGATAAACTCTGACGCATCAATCGAAATACAGTTCCCAACCTGATGGCAACTAAGAACCTGCCCCCCGCTTTTCAAACTTTTAATTTAAACAGAATGTCATGAATTTTTTAAAACACATCCGAATCCTGCTGCCGACTATCCTGGTGGCTGCCATGCTTTTCCAATCCTGTAAAAACGATGTAGTCGAACCGATCGAGAATGTGCCGTTGACAAGATCTTATGACTACAAGGTGTTCAAGTCCTGGAACGAAAAGTTTCTCGAACTCGACCGATATGCCAGCGGCAACCGACCAGGCACCGGGCCACGCGCCTTAGCCTACCTGGGCTTGTCTGCTTACGAATCTGTCGTGGCAGGAATGCCGCAGAACAACTCTCTTGCCACACAGTACGGAGGACTTTCGCTACCGCAAGCAGAGAAAGGCAAAGAATATTACTGGCCTGCTTGCGTCAACGAATCCTACGCCTACCTGATGCGAAAGTTCTTTTTCCAAATGGAAAATGGTTACCCAGGCCTTTACAACGGCATTGAGCACCTTCGTGGGCTATTGCATGAGCAGTATGCCGAAGCAACAACCCCCGAGATTTTGGAGCGTTCCGAAGCATACGGCAGAGCCGTCGCGGTGGCCATTTACAATTGGGAAACGCAGGATGTTGCTGGCCACAATGCTTTTCTCACCCCTCAGCCTGCGGATTATCAACCGCCAGCAGGCCCAGGTCTGTGGCAGCCAACCTGGCCGGATTACGGTGCAGCCATGTTCCCCTATTGGGGCAGTGTGCGCTGTTTCGCCATGCGTGAGACCGATTTGCTTTGCCGGCAGCCACTGCCGTATAGCGAGGATGTGAATTCCCAGTTTTACGGACAAGCACTCGAAACGTACAATACGGTGAACAACATCGTGAACAACGGCCCTGGTGCCTACGAAGCAAAATGGAGAGCCGAATTCTGGAGCGATGATATTTTGGGCCTCACTTTCGGCCCGCCGCCACGCCTTGCAGCGATCGCAACACAGGTCATCGAAAAGGAAGACCTCGACCTCGCCCAAACCGCTGAACTGTACGCTAAAATGGGCATGGCCCTGAGCGATGCCGGCGTTTCGGTTTGGAAGTCGAAATATGTGTACAATGTCGAGCGCCCCATTTCCTACATCCGGCGTGTGATGGCACAACACGACCCGGCGGCGGCCAATTGGAAATCGTTGTTGAATAATCCAATTTCAGGTACAATAGGCCTTACACCTGCTTTCCCGGCATATCCTTCCGGGCACTCCGGTTTCGGGGGCGCTGGAGGCAGGATTCTTTCTTCCTTCTTCGAATACAATTCGGAACACCCGGGGGGCTACACGTTTACCGACCTCTGCCACAAAGACCGCGTAGAGTTCATCGGTATCCCGCGTACCTTCACGTCCTTCAAAGAAATGGCGGACGAAGATGCCTATTCGCGCATCCCACTGGGCGTGCATTTCAGAATGGATTGTGAAGAGGGCGTACGAATAGGTGAGCTGGCCGCACAGCGGGTACTAGAATTGCCCTGGAGAAAATGAACCATAGGTGATTGAAAGAGGCCTACCGTGATAATCCTTGTTTCAGAACTTTCTATTCGTCTGCTGGGCATCCATTTTGGGTGCCCAGCTCTTTAGAGAACGGTATTAAAGCAACAGTAAAAAATGCAACAACCGAACAACAACATTTACCAGCAACTCCCCGCCATCGTAAAACGCTATCAAAAACCGAGCAGCCTAAAAGCGACCATCCAGGTTCTCAATTCGTTCCTGCCCTTTTTCGCGATCTGGGTAGCGATGTACCTCTGGCGTGATGTGTCCATTTGGCTCACGATAGCGCTCGCCGTGGTCAACGCTTTCTTTTTGGTTCGGATTTTCATCATTCAGCACGATTGCGGCCACCAGTCGTTCACCGCCTCCCGGAAGGCGAACAACATCATCGGTTCGCTGAGCAGTTTTTTGACTTTCATTCCTTACCGATATTGGGCAAGCGTTTTTGCTCGTACATCTCCCCATACTCGTGGCCTTTGGCACCATTGCCATCTGGTTCTTTTACATCCAGCACCAGCACGAATTCACCTACAAGGCATTTAAGGATAATTGGGATTACTTCCGTGCCTCCATCCAGGGTAGTTCGTACTACAAATTGCCACGCCTATTTCATTGGCTGTCGGGCAATATCGGTTACCACCACATCCATCACCTCAACTCGCTCGTCCCAAATTACGAACTCGCGCGCTGCCACCACGAGAACCCGGTGTTGACCAAGTGGCAAACGCACTTACTTTCAGGCAAAGCCTGCGCTGTGTTTTCAACAAACTCTGGGACGAAGACAGCGAAAAAATGGTCAGCTGGCGGGAATATTTCAAGCTAAAAAAATGAATTTCAAAACCATCATCGAACCGTTCCGCATCAAAACCGTCGAGCGGATCCGCCTCACAACCCCGGAAGAACGGGAGACTTTTCTCCAAAACGCCCATTACAACCCTTTTTTGCTCCACTCCAATGAGGTCATCATTGATTTGCTGACCGATAGCGGCACCTCGGCGATGAGCAGCGAACAATGGGCCGGCATCATGCGCGGCGACGAAAGTTACGCGGGAGCCTCCAGTTGGCTGCGCATGGAACAGGCAATACAAGACCTGACGGGTTGTCCCTATATTTTACCGACTCATCAGGGCCGCGCCGCAGAGCACTTGCTGTATTCACGCATTGGCGGGGCCGGAAAAGTATTCATCAGCAATACGCATTTCGACACCACGCGAGCAAATATTGAGTTCACGGGCGCGACAGCGATTGACTGCCCCATTCCAGAAAATAGCGACCCATCGTTGCTGCACCCTTTCAAAGGAAATCTTGACACGCGGAAATTGGAGGAAATCATCGCCCTACACGGTATGGAAAACATTGCCGCAGTGATCCTCACCGTCACCAACAACAGCGGTGGTGGGCAGCCCGTGAGTATGCAGAATGCCCGCGATGTTTCAGGAATCTGCAAAAAGCATGGCATCCGTTTTATACTCGATGCCTGTCGGATCGCCGAAAATGCCTGGTTCATCAAACACCGCGAACCGGGCTTTGAAAACACGACTTACCGCGAAATTGCCCAGCAAATGTTTGCCCTTGCTGATGGCTGCATCATGAGCGCGAAAAAAGACGCGCTGGTAAATATGGGCGGTTTTCTGGCACTCCGCGACCTCGATCTAGCCGTTCTTTGCCGCACAGTACTCATCGTCACAGAAGGCTTTTCTACCTACGGAGGGCTGTCGGGGCGCGACATGGAAGCGATTGCAATCGGTTTGGAGGAGGTATTCGAGGCTGATTATTTGAACTACCGCATCAAAAGCACGTCGTATTTGGCCGATAAACTGCACGCACTGGGCGTTCCGATCATGCGCCCGGCGGGAGGTCACGCTGTTTATGTAGACGCTCGGGCATTTTATCCACACATTCCGCTAGACCAATATCCCGGGCAGGTCATGGTTTGCGAATTGTACCGATTGGGCGGCATCCGCTGTTGCGAAATCGGGTCGGTCATGTTTGGGAAATATGATGCAGATGGAAAGTTGATTCCAGCCACGATGGATCTGGTGCGACTCGCGATTCCGCGACGGGTGTACACCCAAAGCCATATTGATTATGTGGTGGAAACTTTTTGCGAACTGGTAAAACATCGCAATAATAAGTCGGGGTATAAGATCACATATCAGCCGCCGTTTTTGCGCCATTTTACGGCGCATTTTTTGCCAATATAGCCTTGAAATTATCCAATAAATACCCCCTCTTACGGTGTGGAAGGTTCTATATTTACCGATCTAAATAAAGAAGAAGCTCCATGAAAATGCTAGATCCAACACCCATTGCTGCCACACCGAAAATATCAGAAAGGCCCATCTTTTCACACGAAGAAGCCCTTGCAGCAGCCACGGAATATTTCGGCGGAGACACCCTCGCCGCCGGGGTTTGGTTGAGCAAATACGCACTCAAGGATTCCTACGGACATATTTACGAAAACAACCCTGATGCGATGCACCACCGCATCGCCGCAGAAATTGCCCGCATCGAAAACCGATATCCCAACCCCTTGCCGGAGTCCGAGATTTACCAATTGCTGCGGCGGTTCCGATACCTCGTACCACAAGGCAGCCCCATGGCGGGCATCGGCACCCCGTTCCAGGTAGTGTCGTTGTCCAACTGTTTTGTGATTGGGGCGGAAGGCAATGCGGATTCTTACGGCGGCATTATGAAGATTGACGAGGAACAGGTTCAACTCATGAAACGGCGCGGTGGGGTAGGGCACGACCTCTCGCATTTGCGCCCTGCGGGTACGCCCGTGATGAACAGCGCCCTTTCAGGTACTGGAATCCTGCCTTTCATGGAACGGTATTCCAATTCCACCCGCGAAGTGGCACAAGATGGTCGCCGAGGAGCCCTGATGCTCACGCTTTCGATACAACATCCTGATTCCCCAACCTTTGTGGACGCCAAACTGGATCACACAAAAGTGACCGGCGCCAACATTTCCCTGCGGATTGACGACGAATTTATGATGGCAGCCGTCAGTGGCTCAACCTATCGTCTGCGCTTCCCGGTAGGTTCGCAAAACCCGACGATGGAAAAGGAAATCAATGCCACAGATCTCTGGAAAAAGATCGTGCACAACGCCTGGAAAAGTGCCGAGCCAGGGGTGCTTTTCTGGGATACCGTGCTGCGCGAATCGGTGCCGGATTGTTACGCCGATTTGGGTTTTCGGACCGTTTCTACAAACCCCTGTGGGGAAATCCCGCTTTGCCCCTACGACAGTTGCCGCTTATTGGCCATCAACCTGCTCAGTTATGTGGAGCAGCCATTTACCAAAGAGGCCAGCTTCAATGTTGAACTGTTCAAAAAACACGCGCAACTTGCCCAGCGCGTCATGGACGATATCATTGACCTTGAGTTGGAAAAGATCGAGGGTATTTTGGCCAAGATCAAACGCGACCCCGAGCCCGAGGCTATCAAGACGACTGAACGGGACCTTTGGCTGAAAATTCAGGAAAAATGCCAACAAGGTCGCCGCACAGGCATCGGAATTACTGCCGAGGGCGATATGCTGGCCGCCTTGGGTATCCGCTACGGCTCGCCCGAGTCGCTCGATTTTTGCGAAAACCTGCACCGGACACTTGCTCTTGCAGTGTACAGAGGTTCTGTAAATCTCGCACGCGAACGCGGAGCCTTCCCAATCTACGATGCCCAGCGCGAAGCGCAGAATCCGTTCATCCAACGCCTCCGCGAGGCCGACCCGGAATTGTATGCCCACATGGCCCAATACGGTCGGCGCAACATCGCGCTGCTGACGATTGCTCCTACTGGCACCACCAGCTTGATGACCCAAACCACGTCGGGCCTTGAGCCGGTGTTCCGTATTTCGTACAAACGCCGCCGCAAGGTGAACCCCAACGACCAAAATGCCCGCGTCAGCTTCACCGACGAAGTGGGCGACGCTTGGGAGGATTACCACGTGTTCCACCATCCCTTCAAACTTTGGCTACAGGCCAATGGCTACGACCCGGCACAAGTGGACAAACTGTCTGAACCTGAACTTGACAAAATCATCGAAACCTCGCCTTGGAGCGGCGCAACTGCCGAGGATGTGGACTGGGTGAGTAAAGTGCATTTGCAAGGCCGGGTGCAAAAATGGGTAGACCACAGCATCAGCGTCACGGTGAATGTACCCGAAGATGCCACCGAATCCCTGATCGAAAAAATCTACCTCACGGGCTGGGAAGCGGGTTGCAAAGGCATGACGGTGTACCGCGAAGGCTCGCGCAGTGGGGTGTTGTTGAGCAACAAAGCGGAGGAGAAAAAAACGGCATTTACCGAAACCGTCGCGCCCAAACGCCCTAAAGTGCTGGATGCAGTGGTGCAAAGTTTTATGAACAACGACGAGCGATGGGTGGCTGTCGTAGGGCTTTATGAGGGTCGGCCCTACGAGATATTCACCGGGCGAGCGGTAGATTCATTCATCATCCTGACCCAAATTTCAGAAGGTAAAGTCCTGAAAAACAAAGAAGACGGGAAGAATCGCTATGACTTTCAGTATGTGGACAAAGCCGGCTACAAAGTCACCATCGAAGGCTTGTCGCGCACTTTCAACAAGGAATTCTGGAACTACGCCCGGCTCATATCAGGGGTACTGCGACACGGAATGCCCCTAGCTTATGTAGTAGACATGGTGGACAACTTGCACCTCGAAACGGCCTCGCTCAACAATTGGAAAAATGGGGTGGTGCGTGCCTTGCGCAAGTTCATCCTCGATGGCACGGAGCCTTCGCACAATACTTGTCCGGCGTGTAAAACCGAGGGCCTGGTGTATCAGGAGGGGTGTTTGCATTGTAAGAACTGCGGGCATTCGGAGTGTAATTGAAGGGGGACGGGTGGCAGAGCAAGCCGTTGCGTTTCAGCAATGGCTCGCCAAGGCCCCAAAAAGAACCACAACCAACCCGATAATAAGCGAAGCGATCAGGAATAAATAGAAGGCCGAAATACCTACTCTTATTACAGCCGAGAGGTAGTCCATGGCAAATGACCAGTGCATCCTGCTCTTCAGTTTTTGCTGAATACTGCGGGTTATTGACAACAAATACAGATTATCCAGCAATCTGACGGCAAAAGGAGACCAGCCAACGAATTTTTCCAAAAACGTGAACGAGCGGGCGGGTTTTAAAATAATCGGTTCCCCATCGTTATTAAAGGTGGCCAAAACGGCGTATCTCAATTCATTGGGATAGGGAGGGAATGGTTTTGTTACAAACGGGGCCATCCCACGCGTAAACTGCTGGTATCCTTCTACATCGGTATAGGAATAATCGCGGCTCAAGGGAAGGAAAAACAGCAACTTAGAAGGGGCGGCCTTGGATAAGATTTGTTCAATCTCTCCCTGGGATTCTTTGGTTTTGGTCATCGGAATTACAATCATGCTGGCCTTTTGCATCAACTCAAGTATCCGGGTTTCCCTTTCATCTTCTGAAAGGTAAATCTTGGGGGCGTCCAGTGTTTGGAATATCTCATTCGGTTTTCCAATAGCTATGCTGTGGTGTGACCCCTCGAAAATTTTGATCAATTTCTGCTCCCAGATATTGGTCAGTTCACCCTCATTGTCCGTCGTGGTTGATTTTAAAAACAGGATAAAACCTTCACTTTCCTGCGCCAAAACATCCTCTCCAGATGGCGCTAGCATGGAACTACCATAATCCCATAGCCCTAGGATGGGTGAAAAAATCTTTAGTAGAACCCCAAAAATGATCATTGACAAAAATAAAGTGACATCGAAGCTCAAGGTGAGACTTGGGGAATCCGCTTATCACCACAAAGATCAATGGCCCCAAAATGAGCGCGAAGCTTATGCCGGAAATGATTTTCAGGGCAATGCCTAAGCGTTTGTTTTTGTAGGGCTGGTTGGTGGTTTTGTGTTGGGCGGCCAGGCGGTTTAAGTAGGCTTTGATCATCGGCAGCATTACGTTGACTAGGTAATAAGCGGTTGAGCGCAATCAAATGTAGGCGAGATTTTCATTTGGTGAAGAAGGAGCGGTGGCTACATCTTAGCGAGCGCTTATTTAACCTGGCTTATTCTTAATTCCGATCAATCTCAATAACCCGGGTCGGCTTACCGGTCCAGTTTTCAGGCATACACTGGTAAAAAACCTTGGAAGTGTTGCAAACCTGAAATTCAT
>CAZPTQ010000162.1:0-12144 GCA_964589365.1 uncultured Saprospiraceae bacterium | reverse complement strand
ATAAACCCTCATAAACCCTCATAAACCCTCATAAACCCTCATAAACCTTTATAAACCTTTAATTACTTTGGATAACCCGCCGCAATCCAGCAATTGATGCTGTCGCGCTGAGCTTGACTCATGACGCCACCTTGTGGCATATCTTTTTTTACAACTACACGGTCGAGTACCTTGCCATTGTCTAAATAGGTTTTGATGCCTTCAAAAGTGCGGAAATCCCCCACAGCACCTGCTACACCGCTTCCAGGCACATGGCAGCTGATACATTGTTGATCTAGGATGGCTTTGATGTTTTTCGTGTAAGATAGGTCGGGATTGGAGAGCGTACATTCAGGGCCTGCTGTATCGTCTTTTTTGCAACCCTGCCAAGAAATGCCGATGACGAATAGCATTAAAACAGAAACACTTGTGATGTTTTTCAATTTCATTGTCAATTTTTAATGTGTTGGAAAGGAGCGGAAAGATACCTCTTGGTCTCTTTTTGTTTTGCAGCACTTAAAAAAAATGCTTGGTTTGTCGGATTACGACCATTTATCACATTCGTATTTCGGCCAAAAAAACCCGCACTGCACTGAAGCTAACGGTCTGGTTTTGAAAGAAATTTTGGGCGGAAGCGGCCTCCTCTGCATTTGCACCGAGATGATTGAGCATATTGGTCAGGTGCATTTTCATGTGTCCCTGCTGGATACCTGTGGTAATGAGCGAGCGCACTGCCCCAAAATTTTGTGCTAAGCCCACCGCTGCCGTGATGCACATCAATTCCCTTGCCGAAGGGTTCCCCAATATTTCGAGCGAGCGTTTGGCCAGCGGATGCAGCGAAGTGAGGCCACCTACTGTGCCAAGTGCGAGCGGGATTTCCAGATCAAACCGAAAAACACCATCGCGCACGGTACAATGGCTCAGGCTCCGATATTGTCCATCGCGACTGGCGTAGGTATGTCCACAGGCTTCAATGGCCCGGAAGTCGTTGCCTGTGGCGAGCACTACTGCGTCTATGCCGTTGTAAATCCCTTTGTTGTGTGTGGCGGCCCTGAATGGGTCAATTTGGGCGATGCGTACGGCGCGGGCAAAACGGTGGGCCAGCGCGGCCGCGTCCATGCCTTGCGAGCGAGCCAGATCGGCAAACGAATGAATGGGGCATTCCACCCAAGCGCGTACTAAGCACTGCGGGGTATAGTTGGAAAGAATAGACATCAGCACCTCTGCATCGCGCTCCGCATCGGAGAGTCCGGGAAAGAGGGTGAAAAAATCTTCGAGCGTATCAGCGAGGCGTTCCAACACGGAATTGATAAAGTTTGCGCCCATGCTGTCGCAGGTCTCGAAGGATGCAAGAAGTTGATAGTATTCTGGCTCAACGGCTTCAAAATCAATCAGTTCGATGTCAATAATTCCGCCACCACGTTGCTCCATATTGGCGGTCAAATCACCACAGGAATCTAAAAGTTGGGCTTTCAAGTCGGGGAAAATGGCGCGGAGTTTTTCGGGACTTCCGGGCCAGAAAAAATGGACTTGACCGAGTTTCACCGTGCCGAGTACTTCTGCGTGGAAACCGCCGCGTTCTTGCCAGAATTTTGCTGCGCTGCTCGCCGCAGCCACTACGCTGCTTTCTTCGATCACCATCGGCACAGCGTAGGTTTTTCCGTTGATTAAAAAATTGGGCGCGATGCAGAATGGCAATGCGAAGTTTGCTACCGTGTTTTCGGCAAAACCGTCAATGATTTTTTGCACTGCAGCATCAGGGTGTTGCCAAGTGGCAAAATCGCGCTCAGCCGTTGCTGCGTCCGTGCAAAAATGCTCGGTCAGCCACTTGATTTTTTCGGGTTTGGAAAGTTTTGAAAACCCGTTTATCGTTTTCGTCATAATTCTCATTAGGAAGATTTGCCACGAATTGCACCAATATTCACTAATTCATTCAAAAGAGAGGATTAATTCGTGAAAATTAGTGGAATTAGTGGCTACCCTAAATAGATACAGTTCATTTTACTTTCAAAAAAGCCCCCGCCAACTCCAATCCGCGTACTTGCGCGGCCACATAGGATTGGAGCTCAGCATATTCACCTTGCGCATGCCGAAGAAAGCCAGAGGCTTGACCGTACACGGATGGGAGCACGGATTTTTGTGTCAAAAAATACCCATCCAGAAAATCTGTCACGCCGCCGGAAAGGATGAGGTTTGGGGTGAGACAGCGTTCGCCAAGTTCGACTTGAAGCGCATTGGTCCAGTCCAGCATTTCTACTGCGGTATGGCCCAGGGCGGTCATTTTATCAAAAATTTCTTGTTTGACTACGTCACTTCGCAAGAGTTCGAGTTTGGCAAAATTGGTGCCGCCTGCAGCGGCAAACTCGATGGCGGCAAGCGGCAATTGAAGCAATTCCCGCAAACTTGCCGGCCCAAAACCTTGCCCAACTTCCTTTACAATGATTTTGAAATCAACGGTTTTGAGCAATTCCTGTACGATTTCCAAGGGCGGTCGTTTGAAAACGTCGCCCTCAGGCTGCATGGCTTCTTGCAAAGGATTGACATGAACGATGAGACCGTCGGCGCGGAGCCTTTGAAGCATTGTAGGGATACGCTCGGTTTCTTTTTGCTCAATGAGTTTTTCAATTTGTGCCACCCCGAGGTTGGCAAAAAGTGGCAGGTCCGCGCCCATCGTGTCGCGCACATCGAAATCGGGCAGATACTCGTTTGAGTACAAAAGTTGGCGGCAGGAGCCAAGGCCCATGCCCATGCCGAATTCTGCGCATACTCTTGCCAGAAGATGGTTTATTTTTCCTGCCAGTGCCGTTCCACCCGTCATAGATGACACCCAGATAGGGGTGCGAAGCGTTTTGCCCAAAAAAGAAAAAGGTACAAGCGAGCCAGGCACAGGATGGGCAGAAAGCATGGGTTCGTAATAAAAACGCCGGTCTAGTTCGCCCGATTCCACACGGCTACGGAAGGCCAGGTCAATATGGTCTTTTTTTCGGCTGACGGCGGTGGGATCGTCAGGAAATGCTGTCTTTGGTGCTGTTGTCATCGAGGGCGAAGGTACGATCTTGAAAAGTGGTGTTTTGAACATCGGCAGAAAAACAATAACACGCACGTTTTACTTTGGTTTTTATCTCACAATCCAATTTGTGTTTACTTTTACAGCAACAAATGAGGGTTTATCCTTCGTTGTGACCAAAAACAGTGATTATTTAACTTTTCAAGTCTCTACTATTATGAAAAACACATTCAACACAATTCGATTCACGCTGCTCAGCCTCTTGATGCTGTTCTCTGTATTGCAAGAAACCTTTGCGCAAGAGACTCCGGCGGCTACGGTTGAAAAACCTTCCCTCAAACCATCTACTGGAGAGATGGGTTTTGGCCTCAAAGCGAACGGTCTCCGGGGCTTGATTTGGGACAATTCCTTTGACTCTGTGACTTTACAGTTTCGCCGGGTTAATAGCCCTACCCTCACCTTGCGTGCCGATCTGGGGCTGAATTTCAACAACCTGAAAACCTCGTCAGAAGACGTGTTTCCATCGGGCGATACGGATTACAGCGAAAACTCGGAAAGGAGCTTTTCGCTCATCCTTGCACCTGGTGTGGAGCGGCACTTCAATGGTGGTCGCCGGGTTGACCCCTACGTCGGTGCAATGGTTCCCTTGGCTTTTGTTGGGAAAACCCACTATACCAATATTGACGAATATACTTTGGATAATGGTGACTATTCCAAAAACGAGGTGGAAACCACCATCCCTGGAGGGTTAGGTATTGGTTTGGACGGTGTTGTGGGCGTCAACTACTTCGTGTTTAACCGCTTGTCTATAGGTGTCGAATACATATTCGGGTTCTCATTGGCCAGTGCAAAAGGCAAAGTGGAGAGCAAAACTACCACCAGGGTAAAGACCGGTACAACCGCCGAAATCGTTACGACCACCGATAATGACGGACCTGATCGGAAAATTAGTTCGATTCACTTCGGTAACAGGGGCGTGTTTGGACTCAACTTGAATTACTATTTTGGTTCAAAAGAATAAAGGAACTTAAGACAACATTGGTCGAACGACACCTGATTCGCTTCAGGTGTCGTTTTTATTTTTGCTGATTGGCGAACTTCAAGCACCTTCAGGCGTTCAATGAAATTGATTATGAAAAACCTATCATTCTTGCTGTTGCTTTGTTTTCAAACGCTTTTAGCTCAAAAGCCTTCACCCGAATTTGTTGCAGACATCGAACGCCATCGTACGGAATACAAAGCCGATTTTCTCACAAATACACGCTCGCCCTTAACGGCTGCCGACACCGCTTTTCTCGATTTTTTTCCGGCCAACCCAGCCTACAGGTTTTCCGCCAGATTTGAGCGGACGCCACAGGCAACTCCATTTGAATTGCCCACGTATAGCGGCCAAAAGCGCGATTATGTACAATATGGGGTTTTGAAATTTGAAGTGGCAGGACAGACTCAATCGCTCCATATTTACCAAAATTTGCGCTTGGTAAAAGATTCAACTTATCGCGATCATCTGTTCTTGCCGTTCAAAGATTTGACCAATGGAGAGGCCACATACGGCGGTGGGCGCTACCTCGATTTCAGACAAGGCGACATCCGCGACGGTATTTTATCGCTCGATTTCAACAAGTGCTACAACCCTTGGTGTGCGTTCAGCGATGGCTTCAACTGCCCCATCCCTCCAGCTGCGAATCACCTCGAGATAGCCATAGAAGCGGGTGAACGAAATTTTAAAGGAATCAAAAAGCATTGATTATCAACAATATGAAGATCGGCATCGTCTGTTACCCTACTTATGGCGGCTCCGGCGTGATCGCCACAGAACTTGGCCTTGGCCTCGCCAGAAAAGGTCACGAAATCCATTTTATTACCTACCGCCGACCGGTGCGCCTGGCACATTTTCAGGCCAACGTTTTTTACCACGAGGTGGACAGCGAGGATTATCCGCTTTTTGAATATCCACCCTACGACACGGCGCTGGCTTCCAAAATCGTGGATGTGGTGCATTACCAAAACCTCGACATCCTGCATGTTCACTACGCTATCCCTCACGCGGCGGTGGCGTACATGGCAAAAAAAATCCTGCTCGGTAAAGGCCGGTACATTCCAGTAGTCACTACCCTGCACGGTACCGATATTACCCTTGTTGGCAACAACCGTGCGTTTGCGCCGGTGGTGGAGTTCAGCATCAATAAAAGTGATGGTGTGACGGCAGTTTCTCAGAGCTTGAAGGACGACACTTTATCATTGTTCAAAATTGAGCGCGATATCCGGGTTATTTACAATTTCATTGATTTTGAAAGATTTAGAAAGACCAACAAAGAACACTTTAAAAAAATGATCGCTCCAGACGGAGAGCGAATCGTAGCGCATACCTCCAATTTTAGAAAGGTGAAAAGGGTGGAGGACGTGGTCTGTATTTTTAAAAAAATAATCGAAAAAGTACCCGCCAAACTCCTGATGATCGGTGATGGCCCCGAACGCCAAAACTGCGAACAACTATGCCGCGAACTCGGCATCGGCAATGATGTGCGTTTCCTTGGGAAGCAGGATGCTATTGAAGAATTGCTTGCCATCTGCGACCTCTTTATTATCCCTTCAGAAAGTGAGAGTTTTGGCCTTGCGGCACTGGAAGCCATGGCCTGCGAAGTGCCTGTTATCTCCTCCAATAGCGGAGGCTTGCCAGAGGTGAACATTCATGGTGTCACGGGCTTCCTTAGCGAAGTCGGCAATGTGACCGAAATGGCCCAATACTCAATCCAATTGCTTGAAAACGGGGAAATGCTTGCCCAATTTCGCGCCAACGCGCTGGCCCAAGCCCAACGTTTTGACATCGAAAATGTCCTTCCCGAATACGAGGAATATTATCGGGAGGTGATCAGAAAAAGCGTCAATAAAGTAGAGTAACCAATATCCCAATATCCTATTTCCCAATGCTGCTCGAACTCGATTTGCTACAATTTCAGCCCCGGCTCCGACTATCCAAATCGGGCGAAGCAGCATTTGTGTTCGACCCCATCCGGCGCAAAGAGGTGGTGCTTACGCCCGAAGAACTGCTACGCCAACTGGTACTCCTTTATCTTTTGGAGGAAAAAAAATACCCTGCACACCGGATCCGCTCGGAAGTGGGCATACAAGTGAACGGCCTTCGCAGACGCTGCGATTTGGTAGTGTACGATGCGGCGGTAAACCCCTGGCTTTTGGTAGAGTGTAAGTCGCCGAGAGTGTCGGTTTGTCAAAATACGTTTGAGCAAGCTGCTCGTTACAATCTTTGCCTCCGTGCCCCTTTTATGGTCGTGACAAATGGTCTTGCTACCTATTGCGCTGCGCTTGATTTTGAACAGGAGCGGTTTGAGTATTTGGGGGAATTGCCGGAGTATTCATTATTTAACAGATAGACACAATAGGCAAATGTGTTTAATAATCAACCCCGAGAGTAATTTGGTGACTCTCTAGTAATAATGATGTTGTGCGGATGGCTTTCCGTCATGCCTGCGTTGGTGATTTTCACAAACTGAGCCTTTTCCTGCAAGATTTCCACCGTGGCGGCACCGCAGTAGCCCATGCCCGCCCGAAGGCCGCCAACGTATTGGGTCATCACTTCTTCCAAAGTGCCTTTGTACGGCACACGGCCTTCGATGCCTTCTGGAACGAGTTTTTTGAGGTCGTCTTCTACATCTTGGAAATAACGGTCTTTTGAGCCGAGTTGCATGGCGCCCAGACTGCCCATGCCCCGGTAACTTTTAAACTTGCGCCCATCAAAAATGATGGTTTCGCCCGGAGCTTCTTCCACACCCGCAAACAAGGATCCCGCCATGATGCTGCTGGCTCCGGCAGCCAAAGCCTTTACAATATCGCCTGTGTAGCGGATGCCACCGTCTGCCACAATTGGGATGCCTGAACCGCGCAAAGCTTGGGCGGCATTGTAAACCGCTGAAAGTTGCGCCACACCCACGCCTGCCACAATACGAGTGGTGCAAATGCTTCCCGGGCCAACGCCCACCTTCACGCCGTCCACACCAGCGTCGGCGAGCGCTTTGGCGCCCTCGCCTGTAGCCACGTTTCCGCCAATGATTTGGAGATTGGGGAATTTGATTTTCAACTGTTTCACGGCTTCCAGAACTCCGCGCGAATGTCCGTGCGCAGTGTCCACACAGACCACATCTACGCCCACCGCTACCAGTGCAGAAACGCGCTCTTCCATATCGAAAGTAACGCCAACAGCAGCACCCACAACAAGCCTGCCGAACGAGTCCTTACAGGCTTGAGGGAAGTTTACCCCTTTCATAATATCCTTGTAAGTAATGAGGCCGACGAGGTGAAACCCAGCATCCACCACGGGGAGTTTTTCAATTTTCTGACGTTGGAGAATGTCGCGGGCCTGTTCCAATGTAGTACCCAGCGGTGCAGTCACCAGGTTTCTCTCCGTCATCAGATCCCGCACCAAACGTGTATGGTTGGTTTCAAAACGAAGGTCGCGGTTGGTAATAATGCCCACCAATTTGCCCCCAGGATCAATGACCGGGATACCGCCGATGCTGTGTTTTTTCATCAAACCAAGTGCATCGGCCACGGTTGCTTCAGGTCGTAAAGTCACCGGATCAATAATCATCCCGGCCTCTGAGCGTTTCACGGCACGCACTTGTTCGGCTTGGTCGGCAATGCTCATATTCTTGTGAATCATGCCGATACCACCCTGCCGGGCTATGGCGATGGCGAGGTTTTTATCCGTAACGGTATCCATGGCGGCGGATACTACGGGAACATGAAGGCGAATGGTACGGGTAAGTTGGGCGGAAATATCTACCTCTCTAGGGAGGACTTCGCTATATGAAGGGACGAGCAAAACGTCGTCGTAAGTAAGCGATTCGCCAAGGAATTTGGCGGCTGCGGCGTTGGTCAACTTTGATTCCATGTGCAAAGGTCGGACGAAGGATGCTAAAGTAGGCGGGGTAGAGCAAAAGTTTTTTCAAGGTAGGGCTTGTGCCAAAAGTTTAGGCTGGAATTTTGTTGCGGAATTACATTTGGATTTCCAAGCAATCCTATAAGGTTTTCAAAACCTTATAGGATTCAATTGCACAAAATGCGGTACTAGCTTCTGCCCAAAGTCTGCAACGATTTAATGCCCACCATGCTGAAAAGGAATAGCCCAACCAAACCCGCAACCAACGCCGCAACAAATTTAATTGACCAAGCGAAGCCCGTCTTTTCAAACAAAAGCCAATCAAAGAGTAGGATAAACACAAAAAAACCAATGGTTTGAATCATCCCCAGTCGGCTGGGCCGGAACTCAAATTCCCGGACACAAAGCCAAATCATGGCCCCTGCGATAAAAATTTGTGTAACCAATGCTGCTGTCGCCGAGCCAATGGCCTGCCAATGAGGAATCAAAATGAGATTCAAGGCTAAATCAAGCGCAATGCCTACCAGAAAAAATCGGTTCATGCGCATCATTCGTTCGCGGGCAGTGAGCAGGGTGCTAAAAATGTAGGTAACACTAACGGGTACAAATGCCCAAATGAGTACCCCCAGCACTTCAAAACGGTATTCGTTGGCACGGACAGGCATCATGAGTCGGAGCAAATCTTCCCGCGCAAAAAAGATGGCCGCCGCAAGGGTTACGCTTCCTGCCCAAATCAGTTTGAAACTCATCGAAGTAAGCGGTCGAACCGTTTCTTTTTCTTTCAAAAGACGCGAAAACATGGGCAATAACAAGGAGGCAAACAGATAGCCAAACATATTGCAGGCCTCCAAAAGCCGGAAAGCACTTGCGTACACATCGGCATGGGCTGGTCCGGCCATCCGTTCCAAAAGCACGGCATCCAGACGGGTATAGGCAAACATCAGCAGCACCACGAGCGCGTAAGGCAGGCTCTGGCGGAACATGGAAAACACCGCTGGTTTACCCGCCCGCCAATTGGCCGCCCAACTGGGTTTCACTGGAAACACCGCGTGTTGGCGCAACAAAATGAACACCACAACCGCCGTAACGAACAAAGCGAGCGTCTGTGCCAGCGCAAAATTGAGCAATGAAAAAGGCAGCCAATCCGTCCAGATCAAAACTCCGCAGGTAACTACCATCAACAACTTATCGAGCGACGAAAGCAGGCTGTCCAGACGATAATG
Organism: uncultured Saprospiraceae bacterium; assembly: GCA_964589365.1. Lineage (GTDB taxonomy): Bacteria > Bacteroidota > Bacteroidia > Chitinophagales > Saprospiraceae > M3007. Next base: position 3,038 of record CAZPTQ010000162.1, on the reverse strand, counting down.
CCCAAGACCCGAAATATTGGAGCGCAAAAAAAGAATGAGCTGCACCAGTACTTGGTTGATCAACAAAATGAACAACAGTGGCAAGGCTTCTGCTCCATAACCCAACACGAACGCCGCAAAGATCATCGTCAATGTGACATACACCGTAGCCAGCAACCACTTGATCGCCAGCAGATTGGGAAAATATTTTGGCAGCAGCTGCGGGTGCTGACTAATATGGCGGTTGTTGAAACTTTGAATCCCGAAATCGTTCAGGATTTGAAAAAGGTAGGCGAGGTTGAGCAGCGCGAAATAGGTTCCATAGTCTTCGCCGACGCGATTTTGTACCCCAAGGTCAATACCAAATATGAAAATCGGCTTTATCAGGAGATTGATAAAGACGAGGAGTAGGATGTTTAAGAGGAATTCGCGCTTCAAATTTGTAGGTAAGGAACGGTGTTTTTTTTGACAGGATGTACAGGATGAACAGGATTTTAAGAGGGGTTGTCACGAATCCTGTTCATCCTGCAAATCCTGTCAAAAAACCTTTAGATACAGTCAAAAAAAGAAAAACACCTGTCCAACATCAATTCCCCGCAGCCAGCAGATACAACACCGCCATCCGCACCGCCACTCCATTTTCCACCTGTTGAAGGATGATGTTATGCGGTCCATCGGCAGCATCGGAGGAGATTTCTACTCCCCGATTAATAGGGCCGGGGTGCATCACCACAATTTCGCGGTCGAGTTCGAGCAGCATTTGTCGGGTGATGCCGAAATATTGGTGGTACTCGCGCAAGCTTGGGAAGTATTTGATGTCCTGCCGTTCGAGCTGAATCCGAAGTACGTTGGCTACGTCGCACCAGCGAAGGGTGTCGCGTACGTCGTGGCTGATTTCCACGCCCAGTTCGCCGTAATGTTTGGGAATCAAGGTCGGAGGACCGCAAACCCGCACTTTTGCGCCGAGTTTCAGGAGACAAAAAACGTTGCTGAGTGCCACGCGGCTGTGCAGGATGTCACCAATGATGGCAATTTTTTTGCCAGCCACTTCACCGAGTCTTTCCCGGATGGAAAAGGCGTCGAGCAGGGCCTGGGTGGGGTGTTCGTGGGTGCCGTCGCCAGCATTTATAATATTGGCTGGGATACGGCTCGAAAGATAGACGCAGGCGCCAGGAGCGGGGTGGCGCATTACCACCATGTCCACTTTCATGGCGAGAATGTTGTTCACCGTGTCGAGCAGGGTTTCACCTTTGCTCACGCTGCTGCTGCTGGCGGCAAAATTGACCGTATCGGCGCTGAGGCGGCGTTCGGCCAGTTCAAAAGAAACGCGGGTGCGGGTACTGCTTTCAAAAAAGAGGTTGGCTACCGTAATATCACGCAGGGAAGGGACTTTTTTGATCGGGCGGTTGATGACTTCTTTGAAATTATCAGCCGTTTCGAAGATGAGCTGAATGTCGTCTTCGGTGATGTTTTTGATGCCGATCAGGTGGCGTGTTGAAAGTCCTTTCATTTTATAAGTGGATACTTACCACATAGCACACATAGTTCACATAGTCCGTTTTCGTAAAAATTCGTCTTAAAAAACTATGTGGACTATGTGCGCTATGTGGTAAGCAATTGCTTTTATGGCTTCTTATCAAATAGCAAAATCTCATCCTCTCCATGTATCTCGTCCCAACGAACTTTGATATAAGCTTCGTCGAGCGCATCCACGGTAATGCCAAAATAATCCGGCTGAATGGGCAGGTGGCGATTGAACCGGCGATCTGCCAATACCAGCAACGCTACCTCGCTGGGTCGGCCGTAATCGTTCAACGCTGCCAATGCCGCCGAAATGGTACGACCTGTGTACAGTACATCGTCAATCAGCAGCACTTTTTTGTCGGTAACGAGGAAGTCAATTTCATTGGGATGCGGCGCAAGCGGACCATCGGGCATTCTGAAATCATCACGATGAAACGTGATGTCAAGTTTGCCATACTCAATTTTTTTGCCGACCAGTTGTTCCAGCCGGGCATGAATGCGGTTGGAAAGCAGCGTTCCACGCGGCTGAATGCCCACGATACAGGCGTTGGAGAAGTCGCCCCAATCTTCGAGCAATTGATGACAAAGACGCTCAATGGTGAGCGCAAAGCGCGGACGGTCGAGGAGCGTTTTTCCTGGTTGCATAGATGGGGGCGAAGGTAAGGAATGTCCAATGTCCAACAAGGAATTTCCAATGTCCAAGTTTGCGTACCCCAAATGTCAAACTTTGTCATCTGTAAAAACTGTCCGCACCCATTGCGCACGGCATGGATAAACCGCGCCTCATTTTTCAAAGATTACGCTTGACGATTATCCAAGATGGCAACAATTTAAATTGCGTATTTGTAGATATACAAATTTGAACATCTACATTTTTGTATATCTACAAAGATGTAGAGGCTATGCTCGCAAAAGACAGCACCTCATTCCTGAACAGTGTGGCCGCAGAAGTGCGGGAACCAGCCATGTATATTTTGGTAAGGATTCGAAAGTTTGGGTAAGGAAAACTAAAAGCCGCTGTGGTGTCCTCTGCTATTTAGGGTCTTCGTAAAAGGCAAAAAAACAGGCAATCGAATTTTATTCCGATTGGCTGTTTTTTACCTTTTACAGAGAGGCCCTTTATAGTTCTGATATCCCTCAAACCTCCTGCCTCAAAACCTCCAGCGGCGGCTTACTCACCACCTCCCGACTATTCAACAACCCAATAATCACCGTCAAAGACGTAATCGCGAAAAACGTCGCCGCCAAGGGCCACCACTCAATCTGGAACGGAATTTTGAACGCAAAAACCGCCAAGGCCCAGGCGCCCGCTACTGAAAGTCCCACGCCTGCCAGACAAGACAAAGCGCCCAGCAGAAAATATTCCAAGGCATTGATACTCAATATCTGGCGGCGACTGGCGCCCAAGGTGCGCAGCAGCACGCTTTCCCGGATACGGGCGAATTTGCTTTGATAAATCGAACTAAATAGTACCAGCAAACCCGTCAGGATGCTGAACATGGCCATGAATTGGATCACAAAGGAAACTTTGCGCA
>CAZPTQ010000161.1:0-12171 GCA_964589365.1 uncultured Saprospiraceae bacterium | reverse complement strand
GTGTGTCGCTTGCTCAGACTTTCCAAGTTTTAAAAACTTGGAAAGTCTTTGTCCGCGAAAAACGCCCATTCGCTGAGGAACGAGAAGGTGTCACCTTATTGTGGAATCCCCATCCTTTTCTACCTTCACGCCAGAAAATCTAATCCATTATTCATGAAACAATTCACCCGGCTCGGCTTTTTACTCGCCTTATCGTTCCTCGTTCCTCGTTCCTCGTTAACGGCCCAACAAACTTTCCCAATCTCCGCTCCTTCTGATGAGCGCACGGGTTTACACGCCTTCACGAACGCAACCATTTACATTGACTACAAAACCCGCATAGAAGGCGCAACGCTCCTCATCAGCGACGGCAAAATAGTGGCTGCCGGCCTCAACGTGAGCGTTCCGAATAACGCCACCACCTACGATTGTACGGGCAAAACCATCTACCCGTCTTTTATTGATCTTTATGCCACAGACTTTGGCCTTTCAGTGCCTCCGCGTACGGAAGGTGGTGGAGGTTTTGGAAGACCCGCGCAGCCTTTGTCCAACAAAAAAGGCGCCTACAGTTGGAACCAGGCACTTCGTACCGAATACAACGCGGCAGCCGAGTTCTCTCTTGATCCAAAAGCCGCCGAAGAGTGGCGCAAACTGGGCTTTGGCGCCTTGCTCACGCACCGCGCTGATGGCATTTCTCGCGGCACAGGCGCCCTCGTGATGCCGGGCGACCTGCGCGAACACGAACTTATTTTGACCGAAAAAGCCAGTCACCACCTCTCGTTTAACAAGGGAACCAGCACCCAGAATTATCCCTCCTCGCTCATGGGTATTATCGCCCTGCTGCGCCAAACTCATTTAGATGGCCAATGGTACAAAACAGAGGGCTACAAAGAAGAAGAAAACCTTTCGCTCGATGCCTGGAATGAAGTGCAGGGCTTGCCCCAGATTTTTGAGGCTGGCGACAAACTTGACATCCTTCGCATTGCCCGGATTGGGGAGGAGTTTGGCACGAAATACATCGTCAAGTCCGCAGGAAACGACTACCAGCGGCTGAGTGAAATTGTGCTTACCGGCTATCCGTTCATCGTACCGCTCAACTTCCCGGAAGGATATGACGTGCGCGATCCCTACGATGCGCTCAGTATCCCGCTCAAAGACCTCAAGCACTGGGAACTCGCTCCCGCAAATCCCGGCTTTTTACAATCGGCAGGGGTTCCTTTTTGCTTGACAACCCATGGATTGAAAGATAAATCCAAATTCTGGGAAAACCTCCGCAAGGCCATCGAATACGGCCTGGACGAAGAAACTGCCTTGAAAGCGCTGACCTTCAACCCGGCAAGTTTTGTAGGCGTTTACTCCCTTCCGTCCAATGGCGGAGAAGGTCGGGGCGGGGCAGTGGGTAGTTTGGAAACAGGCAAAACCGCCAATTTTATCATCACCAACGGAAGTATTTTCAAAGCCGAAACCAAGATTCAGCAGCACTGGATAAAAGGCCGCCCTTTCGATGTCGCGGCAGATAAATCAGTCCCAAAACGCAGCATGGGGACCTATGATCTGAAGATCGGAAACGATTCATATTCCTTGATTATCAAGGGGAAAGCGGAATCGCCGGAGGCACAAATTGTAAAGGCAGACAGTTCAAAAGTCAAGGCCAGTTTTATCCACAACCCTGGCGGCTTGGTAACGCTCTCGTTTCAGCCCGATACCCTGAAAAAAGGATATATCGGACTTTCCGGCACGGTAGTCAACAACGGTTGGTCAGGCACAGGAACGCTCCAAGACGGGGCCTGGGTCTCCTGGTCGGCCACATTCGCCAAGGCTGCCGAACCAGAGCGGCCCAAGAAGCAAGACCCAATTCCAGCGCCCCCCACCTTGAGCGATGTGATGTACCCATTTACCGCTTTTGGATGGAAGGAAAAACCCCGGGCGCAAACGGTTTTGATTCAAAACACCACGGTCTGGACAGGTGAAAAAGAAGCCATCCTGAGCAACACGGACGTGCTGATTACCAACGGAAAAATCCAGAGAATAGGCCGCAATCTCCCCGTGCAAGACAACGCCTTCATCGTCAACGGAGCGGGCAAACACCTCACGGCGGGCATCATTGACGAGCATTCGCACATTGCCGCTACACGCAATATCAACGAAGGGACACAAGAGTCCTCCGCCGAAGTTCGTGTGGGCGATGTGATTGATTCTGAAGACATTGACATCTACCGCCAATTGGCAGGCGGGGTTACAAGCAGCCATATTCTGCATGGTTCGGCCAACCCGATTGGCGGGCAAACGCAATTGTTAAAATTGCGCTGGGGCTTTGCACCCGAAGCGTTGAAATTCCAAAACTGGCCGGGCTTTATAAAATTCGCCCTGGGTGAAAATGTGAAACAAAGCAACTGGGGTCGTGAAGGCGGTAGCCGTTACCCCCAAACCCGCATGGGAGTGGAGCAGGTATATGTGGATTATTTTGCTCGCGCACAAGAATATTCCCGCCTGAAAACCGCTGGAAAACCCTTTCGCAAAGACATTGAACTTGAGGCACTTGCCGAGATTTTGGACTCCAAACGCTTCATCACCTGCCACTCTTATGTCCAATCTGAAATCACCATGCTGATGCGCGTGGCCGAGCAATACAAGATCAAAGTCAACACGTTCACGCACATCTTGGAAGGCTATAAAGTGGCCGACAAAATGGCAAAACACGGGGCGGGTGCTTCCTCGTTTTCCGACTGGTGGGCCTACAAATTCGAGGTGTATGAGGCTATCCCGTACAACCCGAAAATCATGGCCGACCGGGGTATCATCGTAGCCATCAATTCCGACGACGCCGAAATGGCGCGCCGCCTCAACCAGGAAGCCGCAAAATCGGTGATGTATGCAGGCATGAATGAACACGATGCCTGGAAAATGGTGACCATCAACCCCGCTAAACTGCTCCATGTGGACGACCGCACCGGCAGCATCAAAACCGGCAAAGACGCGGACCTGGTGTTGTGGAGCGACCACCCGCTTTCAGTCTATGCCAAAGCAGAAAAAACCTGGGTGGACGGCATTCTTTTCTTTGACCGTCAGGAAGATGTGAAACGTCAGGAGGAGCTGCAAAAAGAGCGCGCCCGCATCATTCAAAAAATCCAATCAGAAAAAAAAGGCGGAGAAGGCGGCGAAAAACCGAGCCGACCGAAGCAGCATTATCACTGTGATAGTGACGAGGATGAAGGCTGACGGATTCTACAGCGCAAGCACCAATCCCTTCAAATACGCGCCCTCCGGGTGAAACAAGCTCACCGGGTGGTCAGCACTCTGCGAAAGATGGTGCAAGACCCGCACGGGCCGTCCCACTTCCATAGCCGCCGCGGCGACGGTGTGGTAGAACAATTCCCGATCCACCACTTGCGAACAGGAAAAGGTAAACAGGATTCCACCCGGCGCCACCCGGCGCATGGCCTCAGCGTTGAGGCGTTTGTAGCCTTGTACGGCATTGTGGCGCTTGTCGAGACTTTTCGCGTAGGCCGGCGGGTCAATTACCATCAGCTCGTAATCGCGTTCCGAGTTTTTCAGGAATTTCAGCACATCGTCAGTGAAGCCCTCGTGCTGGCCAGCGTATGGTGCATTGAGTGCAACATTTTCATTACAAAGCGCGATGGCTTTTGGCGAAACATCCACAGAATGAACAAGGCTTGCCCCGGCCCGGAGCGCTAGACAGGAAAATCCGCCTGTGTAGCAAAAAGCGTTCAGCACGGTTTTGCCCGCTGCGAATTCGGCCAGTAATCGGCGGTTGTCGCGCTGATCGAGAAAGAAGCCGGTTTTTTGCCCCGTCACCCAATCTACGCGAAAACGGGCGCCGTTTTCTTCGATAATGGCCGAATTTTCAGGGCTTGTGCTGGCCGACCAGAGGTAAGCATTCGCTTGATTTTCAGCGTATTTTGGCGGCAGGCTTTCGGCACTTTTGTCGTACACCGCGGTTAATTTACTGCCCAAAACTTTCCGGAGCGCGGAGGCAATTACTTCACGTTGTCGGTGCATTCCGATGCTGTGGCATTGCATCACGGCGGTATTTTCATATACATCCACAATGAGCCCCGAAAGTCCGTCGCCCTCGCCATGTACGAGTCGGAAGGCACTTGAAAAGTCTTTCAACTTCCTGACGGACAAAGCATTTTGCAATTTTTCAACCCAAAAATTTTCATTCTCCAGGTCGGCAGCACCGAAACTAAGCAGCCTCACAGCAATGCTTCCATGGTGAAAATGCCCGACGCCGAGCAAGTTGCCACGTTTGTCAAAAACCTCCGCGAGATCGCCGTCTTCGGGACGGCCTTCTGTGTGTGCAATCGCGCCGGAGAACACCCAGGGATGGAAACGGAGCATGGGAATTTCTTTGCCGGGACGGAGGAAAACTTTTATGGGTGTTGCCATTAGAAAAAAGAAGGGCGCAAAATCGGGCTTTTTCCGATGTTTGAGCCGTTAATAAAACCAATATCTCAATATCCAAAGATCAACCAATATCGTAACTATATGGCAAAACATGAAAACACCGGCAACCAGGTCCCCGATGCATCGCGTATTGAAGATACTTTGAAAAAGGGCTCTTTAGAAAATGGGTTTGAGCGATTTGATTCGCTTGTGAAGATGTTTCAAGCCATGCAGACCAATGTCTTGCATCAGATGGGGCGATTTAACTCCTTGAAACAAGAGCAGAATCTAGGTAAGATTGACGATAAAATTGCCTCCATTGAGGAGAACCAAATCCGGCATAGTTTTCTTTCGGAATTGGATGAGTTCAAAAGTCAATTGCCGCTGTACCTGGATATGTCACGCCCAGAAATCATGTTGCGGGGTACTGACAACCAGATGAATATCATCCACGAAGTGGTGGCGACACGGCTTCGTGGCCATTACGAAGTGGAGGATTTGATACGGGAGGGAAACTCCGCCGTTGTTTTCAAATTGAGCGATATTTTTACAAAAAGAAGGGCGGTGGCGAAAGTGATGAAGGTGCCAATGTTGACAACGGAGATCAGAGACGAGATCGGGAAAGTGTCAGAACTGAAACACCGCAACCTGATCAAACTCTATGGCGAATCGCTCGACCGCTTTCCATTTTTTGTCATTTGTGAGTACGTGGATGGCCTCGTGCTTTCGGAAGTGCTTGAGGAGGCTGGTCCGCGACCACCGTCCCAGGCCTTGAATTGGCTTTCTGAACTCTGTGATGTGTTGGACTATCTCGGCCAGAAAAACATTGCCCATTCAAACATCCGGCCCTCCAAAATTTTTATTGACCGGGAATACCATCCCATGCTTTCTCCCTTCGACATCATCAAGGCGGGGATGGACGACCGCTCGCTGCGCAAATTCCGCGAAGACTGTCAATACCTTAGTCCGGAGCTGTTGATGAGCGACGGGGAAAAGCTCGACAAACGGGCCATGAAAGCCTCCGACCAGTTCACCCTGGGTTTGGTGGCCTATAAAATATTGACAGGCAAAGATTTGTTTCAGGGCAACTCGATCAAAGAAATCATCGAAAACCGCAACCAATTTTTGGACCCGAAAAACAAATCATACCGAAAGACCTTGCTTTCTGCAATTAAATCGCCAGATTTGATTGAGTTGGTGGGCACAACGCTGCAAGAAGACCCTTCCAACCGTTTCAAAGACCTGCATGTCCTGGAAAGTGAACTCAAAGCCATAAAAAGCAAGTTGAACAAAGAGCAGAGCATCGTGCGCAGAAGTTACATCCGTTGCCTGAAAATTGACAATGAATTGATTACGATCTTCTACGACAACTTGTTGGCCAAAATTCCACCCGAATTGAGGGGGCATTTTAAAAATCGGGAGCGTCAGGCCTATATGTTCCAAATGGCGGTTGACACCCTGCTCGAAGAGAACCAAGGGGCCGACAACTTGAGTGCGAGGGTGTCTGACCAAACCCATAGGCACTTTGATATTGACACCTTTGAACTCTTTTTGGATACCTTTATCAGCACATTGCGAGGCCTCCATCAGGAGTATCACTACGAATGGGGCGATAAATTGCAAGCGGCCTGGGACGATGTGAAAAACCAGGCACTTGTGGTCATCAAATACACACTTGCCAAATAAGCCATGTCAAAAGCCTCCCGCATCGCATTTCATGTTTACCTCATGCTCATCTTGTTTGGCATGACGGTGGGAGTGCTTTATTTCCTCCTAATGCGCAATGATTTTTTGACACAAAACCCTGACATTGAGCCGTTTTTTAAGCTATATGTTGCCTCGGCGGTAATAACAATTGTGGGTGCTGCGGCATTGTTGAAAGGCCGTCGTTGGGGTTTTTGGGCAATTTTGGTCGGGCTGGCAGCGGCGTTTGGCATGGAGATACTGTCGGGATTCCCTTGGGAAAGAGTCATCCGGATACCTATTGCTGCCCTAGCGCTGTTTCTTTTAATGCGTTGGAACAGAATGATTTAAACCATATTTTTTATACAAACCAAAACGAATTATGCCACTCACTTTTGACTGGTCGGAAACAATCTCGACCTTGCCATCGAATCCCATCCCGGCCGACTGGCTCGCCTCCAAAGGCAAGGGGGTGAAAGTTGCATTCATTGACACAGGAGTCAACCTTGGACTCCCTTCGCTGACACACCTGAACATCGGTGGGCGCAAATTTTTCACGGGCGCGCCCGGCTTTTCTGTCACTAAATTGGTCGGGCAAGATTTAGTTGGCGAAGTTTTCGGAGGAACGGGGACTGGTCATGGCACGTTGTACGCCTCGTTTTTGGCTGGAAAATCGCCCGATTCCTCCACAGACGAAATTGAATTGGTGAATGGAATTGCACCAGCTGCCGACTGGTACATCATAAAAGCCCGCAACCCAAACGACAAAAAAACGACCATCCAAAACTTGCTGAATGCGCTGGAGCTTTCGGCCAATTTGGGCATAGAAGTCGCCATAACAGGGCAATGTATTTCTGCCTCTGAAATGGCTTTCGAGGGTCTGACCGATGCGGAATTGGACCGTGTTTTTGGCTTGCCCGGGCTAAAGAAAATGTTTGTTTTCGCCCCTTTGAAAAACCTGGAATCCACCGATACCTGGGACCTCATAACGTCGGATAATATCCCGAGCCGCCGGCTGGAAATTTTCAATGTTGCCAAACTACCTGACAACTTTGGCCCTCTGGCCGATGTCATCCAAAACCAGCCGATTCCTTTTTTACTCTCAGGTTTTCAAGGCAAAGTGCTTTCCAAAACGGGCGATGCGATTGATTTGGCGTTTTCAAACTCAGGCGCAGTGGCCATTATGGGTGGAATCGCCGTGCTTGCCTTGAGTTTTTTCAAAACTCAAAATGGAGGTGCTCTGCCAACTCGCGATGGGATGTTGCAACTATTGGGCAATACCTCTCAGTCGCTCAACAACGCTTCTTCGCCCTTTGCTCAACCTGCTTTTTTCAAAAACTTTTAGCCCTGACTATCTATGAAACACTTGGTTTTTATCCTGCTATATTGCTCATTTTCAACGCTTTTATCAGCACAAACCCTGCTGCAAGACGCCATCGCGCTGCGGCAATATTTCGATACCACCGACGCTGCAGACCAAGACAAACGCCTGATTTTCCAGGGAGGGGATTTCAGGGTTTCTGAACTCAACGTTTTCAGAAAATATGTCCCGGTAAAGGACTCGCTCACCACGGCCACCGTCGAAAAGGCTTTCAAAGGCAATCCTTTCCTCCTGGTAGAGGTAACCAACCAAAACATACTCTCCTTCCTTCCACCCAAGCGAGGCGACGGGGGCGGGCCGGGCGTTTCTTCCGGAGCCGGTTCGGGTCTGTCGGTGGCAGGTTTTGCAGATGGGCTTGCACGTTTTTTGGTGAACCGAACCAAACAAGAACTGTCGCAAGCGTTTTTTGAAGATTTCAAGGAAGCCATTAACGAGCAACCCCTGCTGGGCCATTTTTGTCCGGCAACAAAACAACACTTGCTGTTTATTGACCAGGATGTTTACCAATTCAACGACTATCTGGAAGGCTTGCGCGAAACCTTCACGATGGATATGACCGCCCTGCCGGGCAACACGGAATCATATCTCCGAGCCAATTATGCAGACAAAGAAGCGGGCAAAGTTTCTATTGACCTGTTGCACCTCTCGCAGCAAATGGTGAATGGCGAATCGCCGATTGATATGATTGACTACCTCGCCCGCAACGGCTCAGCCATCCAATCGGCAACCATACAAGAACCAGTGTTGTACGATTTTGCGGGCGGCTTGCGCTTATTGAACCTCGTTTCTGAATCTTTTATTCGCCCAAATTTTGACGACCCCAGCAAACCCGCTGCCTGGTACACCGGCCGCGAACTGCGCGAATTGTTCTCAGACCCTGCGATATTTCGACTTTATTTGGGGCTTTTGTGGCAGAAATCAGAGGGTATTGCTTTTGTCGGCAAAGACGGAGCAAAACCTTTGAAGATGCGCAGCATACTCGGCGAGGCTGGCACCAGCGCGGATTTGTTCGCCGAATGGCGCAGGTCTTTGGAGTCGCTAGGAGAAATGACGCATTCCATTCAACGCTCCACCAAGGGAAGCGGCCCAGCCATTATTGACCGCTTTGGTAGGGCCACGGCCTCGGCTATACCTGACGATTTTTTCCGGTATTCACAGACGTTCACCGATTTGTTGCAAACACTCAATCAGACCGGAAGGCTCGTGCTGCAACGTCCTAATGACCTGATTCCGCAGGACTACCTCGCGCTCATGCGTCAATGCAACTCCTTGTATTTCAACATTCGGCAACGCAATTATACCGGGGCTATCAGCAATGTAATTTACTGCCTCAATGTATTGGGCAAGGACAAAAAGGAGGTCGCTTCGATGCTGAAATACGCCAACTTTGTTGCCTGTATCGCCGAAGCAAATTCACCTGAAGAAGTGGAACGCGCCATCGAACTTTTTGCGCTTCCACCTGGCAGCAGCCGGATGAAAAAACAACCTGGGCGTTTTTCGGTGGCATTGAATGCCTACACGGGTTTGGCAGGCGGGAGCGAGTGGCTTGGCAGCGACAAGTCTCCAAAAACTATTGGAGCCATTACCGCCCCGGTAGGCTTGAGCTGCTCCTGGGGCTTGAAAAAAGGAAGTTTTGGTTTTTTCGTACCGCTTCTAGACGTTGGAGCCGTGACGGCTTTCCGCTTCAAGGACGAAAACTACCAGAATTTGCCCGAACTCAGTTGGAGCAATATCCTTTCACCAGGCCTTTATGCGGTGTACGATTTTCCGGGAAAATGGCCGATCGCGCTGGGCATTGGCGGACAAGCAGGCCCAGCACTTCGGAAGGTAAGCGACACAGGCCTCAGCATAAACGATACAGGTGGGATGCGCCTTGGTGCTTTTGCTACGGTTGACATCCCCATCACCTATTTCTATTTGGGGAAAGGCAAGAAGTAGTGTTTTTCAAAGATTTACCACCATATCAGCTTCAATGTCCATTCAAAAAATCTTATTCACCGTAAGCATAACGCTCTTGCTCTCCGGCTGCGCCATCTCCCAAAAAAAAAGAGCAACAGCCGATGGTTTCCCCAAAACCTTTGAAAACGTCCTGATAGCAGCAGCCGAAAAAGGTGATGGCCATGGCCCCTGCGAGCCAAGTATCGCCGTCAACCCAAAAGACCCACAAAACGTGGCAGCGGGTGCTATCCTCGACCGCTACTATTGGAGCGAAGACGGCGGTCGCACATGGGAAAATGACAAACTGATCTCCAAAGCCGCAGGCGTGTATGGCGACCCCGTTTTGATTGCCGATTGGAAAGGGAATTTTTACTACGCCCATCTCAGCAACCCGGATGGAAAGGGCTGGGCTAGCGAGAAATTGCTCGATCGGATAGTGGTCCAAAAAAGCAGCGACGGTGGCAAAACTTACGATGATGGCACTTGGTGTGGCCTTCGTGCCCCTAAAGACCAGGACAAGCCTTGGCTCTGCGCCGACCCTGCGACAGGAAATATTGCCTGCACCTGGACCGAATTTGACAAGTACGCTTCCAAGGATTTAGAAAAGGACCACAGCCGCATCCTTTTTTCCCAATCAACGGATGCAGGGAAAACGTGGTCAGAAGCCTTAAAGATCAATCAATTTGACGGCAACTGCATAGACAGCGACGACACCCCGGAGGGTGCTGTGCCCGCTTACGGCCCCAATGGCGAGATCTATGTGGCCTGGTCTTACGACGAAAAAATATGGTTTGACCGCTCCACCGATGGGGGCAAAACTTGGCTCGAAAAAGACATCGTAGCCGCCGAGCAGCCCGGGGGTTGGGACATTGAAATATCCTCGCTTGGCCGCGCAAACGTGATGCCCATCCTTGTGTGCGACCGCTCGCCCGGCCCTAACCGTGGTGCGCTTTATCTCTGCTGGGGCGACCAGCGAAACGGAGTGGAGGATACCGATATTTTCTTTGCAAAAAGTCTGGACGGAGGTGTCACCTGGAGCAAGTCCCTCAGGATAAATGACGGCAAAAAAGGCCGCCAGCAGTTTTTTCCTTGGATGGCCGTGGACCAAGTGACAGGGCATCTGTACACCGTGTTTTACGACCGGCGCAACTACACAGATGGGCAGACCGACGTGTATGTGGCGGTCAGTCGTGACGGTGGGAAGTCGTTTGAAAACCTGAAAGTCAGTAAGGAACCTTTCAAGCCAACCGCCGGGGTGTTTTTTGGCGACTACAACCATATTTCTGCCCACGACGGGGTGGTAAGGCCTATTTGGACCCGCCTGGATAAAGATGTTTTATCTGTTTGGACGGCGATAATGGATTTTAAAAAGTCTCATTAGGGATTGAATCTCTGCCTACCGGCAGGAAGGGATTCAGCCCCTCTGGGAAGATATAAACTCAAAATATTGCATGCGTCAAACTGTTCTAATTTGATTCCTTTTGTCAAAAATCTGACACCCTTTTGCCAAGATCATCTTGAATAGCGCGATGTGCATATCTTCGCAGCTGCTATCACGAACAAAAACAGCCCGCGCCAAATCATGCCATTCCGCTGGATACTCACCCTCTTTCTGGGCCTGCCCTTATCGCTTTCTGCTTTTTCTGGCGAACCTGACGATAATTCAAAAGCCGACACCGATGGGCCACACGTTTTCTATCGTGGCAACAAAATCACGGTGAAATATGTACTGCGCCGCGATACTGGAGTGATTGCCAAAACCCTCCACTTCAACAATAAGAAAGATATTTCTCTAAGCTGTCAAGTGCCCGAAACAGGCGACTCGTTTTCCTTTCTGCTTCACGATGGCCCGCCAAAAGTGGAAGAACCCACCACCTATCCTACCCCGGCCCGCTTGCTCGCGCTTTCTGACATAGAGGGCGATTTTCTTGCGCTCAAAACCATGCTTCTTGGAGCAAAAGTGATAGATAAGAAATTCAATTGGACCTTTGGCAATGGCCATCTTGTGCTGCTCGGTGATTTCTTTGACCGTGGTCTTCAGGTGACTGAATGCCTCTGGCTCCTCTACAAACTTGAGTCAGAAGCAGAAGCCGTTGGGGGCAAAGTCCACTTCATACTCGGCAACCACGAGGTGCTCAATTTACAGGGAAACAGTACTTATGTACGCCGAAAATATCTTGAGAATGCCAGCCTAATCGGCGAAGAATACCAACGCTGGTACGACGCAAGTTCTGAACTGGGTCGTTGGCTTCGCACCAAAAACGCTGTCGAAAAAATTGGCGACTACGTTTTCTGCCACGGTGGCATCAGCCCGGAACTCGCTCGCACCCGACTCGGTCTTGCTGAAATCAACCGCATCAGCCGCCAGCACCTTGGCAAACCCAACGAAGCCATTGTCAGTGAGGATGCCAGAGCCATTTTTGATTATAAAACGGGTATTTTCTGGTATCGCGGCGCAGCCAAAAACATGGCTTCAAAAGAAGACATAATAGCAGTTCTGCAATTTGCCGGAGCAAAACGCATGGTGGTCGGCCACACACTCCAACCCGACCTCACGGCACTTTACGGTGGGCGCGTCATTTGTATTGACCTCTATCACGAGGAAAACCTTCGACAAGGTTTTATGAAAACCTTGTGGATGGAGGATGGATACTGTTATGCGCTCAACAGCAAAGGAGAAAAGTCGTCGGTGTTCAGCGTCTCCTTTCCGCGAAAAACAGAATAGCAAGTATGATGTATGATGTATGATGTATGATGTATGATGTATGATGTATGATGTATGA
>CAZPTQ010000160.1:0-12178 GCA_964589365.1 uncultured Saprospiraceae bacterium | reverse complement strand
CGATAAATGACCCAATGACGATAAATGACCCAATGACGACAAATGACCCAATGACGACAAATGACCCAATGACGATAAATGGCCCAATGACGATAAATGGCCCAATGACGATAAATGCGGGAATGGCGGAATGGTAGACGCGCTGGTCTCAAACACCTGTGACTTCACGGTCGTGCGAGTTCGAGTCTCGCTTCCCGCACCAAAGCGCTCCGGAGTTCCCGGGGCGCTTTCCTTTTGTACACCGAAACGCTGTCCCGGCAATATTGTGTTGGAACAGCGTTTCAATGTACCGTAAAAAAACTTGTTGCGCGGTAATGTATTCCCCATTACTTTTGCACCGTCCCTCATTTCAAAAGATAGTCTCTCCACTATACTAAGTTTGCCAAAACGAAGTTCTACGCCCGTTTTGTCACCTCTTAGTACGCTCCGCTTTTTTCTGGCGGTTCGCGCTACAATATTTAAAATCTTTTTTCAAAAACCGAGCATTGGTGAACGGGAGTTGGTTTTTCGCTTATGAAAAATCATCGCACCTAATCTAACTATCATCCTTGCTCAAAACCATGCTGCTTATGAACACGAAACTTCGTGCAGGGTGGTTGGCAGTAGCGTTCCTTTGCACTGCCAGCTTGCTTTCAGCCCAAAAATCAACGGTCAACGAGTTGCTTACCCGTGCTGACCGGCAGTTCGATCTTTACTCCTACAATCTTGCCATTCAAACCTACGAACAAGTCCTCAAAGAAGAGAAGACCAACGCACATGCCCTCGCCCGCATTGGCGATTGCAATTTTCAACTGAATCGCCCAGAAAAAGCCGTGGAGTGGTATCAAAAAGCCCAAAACACTTATAATATGGAGTCCGACGTCCCGCTCCGCTTGGGCAAAGCCCTGATGCAAACGGCTGACTACGACGGTGCTAAAGACCAATTCCTCCTTTATGCCGAAACAATCGAAAAAGTTGGGCGGCATTTTGCCAATGTGGCCGACTACGCCATAAAAAATGCTAAAAAAGAAGCGCAGTGGCAAGTGAAAAACGAAGCGATCAATACCAGCTCGGCTGATTATGGCGCAGCGTTCTACTACACTCGTGTCGCATTCAACTCAGCCCGCACAGACATCGTACAAAAAGGCAAGCCAGCAGCAGATCCGCAAGGCGGCAACACCAACTACCTTTTTGTGAGCCAACGCAACCCTGAGAGCGACTTGCTCCAAAAACCATCCTTCTTGCGCTCCGATATTCAGAACAACCGCAACGAAGGCCCGGTAAGTTTTTCATCCAATGGCCGTCGCGTCGCTTTTTGCCGCAACAAATTTATCAGTGGGACGCGCCAGATTGCCGAAACGGGCATGAACATGAGTATCTATATCGCTGACGTGGAAGAAGATACCTGGAAAAATGTGAAAGCTTTCACTTACAACGGCTCTAATTTCGCTACAGGCTTCCCCTGTCTGTCTCCCGATGGCAACAAACTCATTTTTTCCTCTACGCAGCCTGGCGGCTTTGGCGGTTGGGATATTTATGTTTCCAACTGGACCTCATCTGGCTGGAGTGAACCGCGAAACCTTGGTACGCCGCTCAACAGCCCCGGCAATGAGGTCACACCCTTTTTTGATGGAGAAGACTTGTATTTTTCTTCAGACTGGCACAACGGTTTTGGCGGACTTGATGTATTCCGCGCATCCTTAGGTCGAGAAGAAATCACAGAAGTTTTCAACATAGGCCCAGGTGCGAACTCCCCCCGGGACGATTATGGCTTCATTTTCAATTCTAATGACAACATTGGCTATCTCACCAGCACTCGTAGTGGAGGTCGTGGAAACGAAGACATCTGGATGGTTACGAAAAAATGGAATGACGACGATTTTGCTGGCCGATCCATCGGAGACCGCAAGAGTGCAACTTACCGTGACGAAAGCCCGCGCGCAGCCGAATATTTCACGCCGAGTGATATCAATTATAATGACCAGGTTCGCGGCGAAAAAGGTTCAGGTCGTCTTCACCTTTTGGTCACTGATGAGCGCGGGTTTCCACTTTCTGACGCTGATGTAAACCTTGCTGATTGCTATGGCGGCAAGGGGATTACCGGTGGCGATGGCAAGTTTTATTTTGACGAATTGTTGCGCCCGGTTGATTGTAGTGTAATATTGAGCAAAAAAGGATTCCGAGAGGCTACGATTGCGCTTAAAGATTTTGGCAAACAAAATATAAAAATCTCCTTGGGCAACGACGTTCGAGAAGAATTCAGAGGTTACGTTTTTGATGCTCGCACGCAATCACCCATTCGTGGGGTAACAGTACAGGTACAGCTGCCTGACGGCGTTTTGGAAACCAACACCGACGAGGCGGGCTTTTATTCGCTCAACCTGGAGCCTGGCCTTACTTACCTCATTTCGTACAACAAATACGGCTATACCGATGCTGTGGTTCGTACGAATTTTCCTTACAACGGTAACAACCGCATCGCTGCGGTCAATCTTGACAAAGTTTATGCCGAGGATCGTGGGGCTTCCAACACTACAACAAAACGGGATGGATATGTCGAATACGATAACACTGCAAAGCCCATCGTATACAACGACACCTATGGCTCCAATCCAACTATAACGCGCGTATACCCACGGGAAACGGTAAAAACACCCGTTGCAGACAAATTTAACGGCTACTCCATCCAATTAGCGGCTATGCCTGAGGAGCCCAGTGATGCCCGCCTTCGCAACTATGAATCGCTGACCAAGATTGCCAATATCTATGTCAAGTCAGAGGACAAAATGAATAAAATCCGCTTGGGAATCTTCCCTACCCTCTCGGAGGCTGATGAAAGCCTGAAAAAAGTATTAAAAGACAAAAACTTCAAAGGCGCTTGGGTTGTGGAAGAACGCGGCGCGGATGAAACACTGATTCTTGGCAACGAGAATCTCACTCCCGTTCAGCACAACACAGTTCCTCAAATCGGGAAAGGCGGCAACGCTGCCGTGCGATACGGCATTCAGTTGGGTTCTTTCGCTGCTGGAAAATCTATCTCAATTAGCGATTACACACGCCTCAATGGACTAGGAAATCTTTATTCCAAGTCTGAAAACGGCTTCACCAAGGTTCGCCTTGGAGTGTGGGGCAATTATGAGGAGGCTGAAATCGGAAAAATAGAAGCCATCCGCAGAGGCTTCCCAGATGCTACCATCATTACGGAGCGAGCCGATGACCCGAATATCAAAGACTTCCTGCTTTCTGGAGCGGTTCCGACTTCTAGCAACCCAAAAGGTTTGAATACGAGCGGAATCGCAGCACCTGCACCTATTGTATATAGCACTACACCCGCTCCTGCTTATCCATACTATGTGCGCATTGCCGCGCTTTCCAAACCGGAAAGTTTTGATGCATCCGCTGTGGATGGCCTGGGCGTTGTGGAGAAACGCAAAGCGGAATTCACGCCAGGGATGACCATCATACTATTGGGCAGTTACCCTGATATGGAAAGTGCTAACAAGATTGCCAATACCCTCGTTGACATGGGTTACGAAGATGCCCATGTAGTGAAAGATGAGAAGGGGAAGTTGATTCGGAAGTAAAGGAGCAAGCAACAAGTCTTTTAAAGACACACTTTCTGAGACATTTCATAAACATAATAGGCACAGAGTACACATAGCGGATTGATTTCCAAAACTATGTGTACTCTGTGCCTATTGTATTTAGTACCAATACACGCAGTTCAGCTGCTTATGCTCGAAGCCGCAATCATGTCATGTTGGTCACGTTCTTGATGTTCCATTTGGCCGATGCGGCACTAGCCTTGTTTTTCACGTTCCCAAAAACGGTGTTGCGCAATGGCAGCTATAAACGATTTTGGGCTTCCATCCACTAAAACGCCGTTTATAGCCCTGCTTTTGTCCACTTCATTTTTGTTTTGCAATTTCGTTCCGGCATCCGTAGCATTTAAAAAATTTGCCCCGGCACCCTCCGCAGCAATCGCTTTGCAGTGTTTGAAGGCTTCATTGATAAAAATAATCGCATCGGGCTCAGCCAGCAATGCATTTGCGCTTTGCTGACCATCGGGAACATAGACCGCGTCAAATAGCACAGAAGCGGCGGTCAGTAAACTTTGGTCTGCTTTAAGCTGCTTACCATTGGCCGAAGCGATGTGACCCAGATGCGGCGCAATGATTTTGGCTGTTGCCCCGGCTGCTTCCAGCGCTTGTTTCATCGCGTTCAGAGAGGCTTCATCAACGCCATCTGCGGCAAGGATGGCGATTTTCCGGGTTTTGATATTGTCTTTGACCGTGTTGGTCATACTAAGCGCTTTCGATTGTTTCAGGGACGATGTAACTGCAATGGGTTGAAACTTTTGGGGATCGCCGTCAGCAGGGATGCTTTGATTCATGGGCTTTGCGGGCGATTTAGGTACTTCCATCCCCAAACCTTTCGCAACTTTGGTGGCCAGGGTCGGGTCTATTTGCGTCAGCATCCCGACAATCCGAACCCGGATAGCCTCCGTTTCGAGTTTACCCAACTCAAACCGCAATGCGTTCACGATATGGTTCTTTTCAAACTCGCTCTGGCTGTTGTAGAACAAGGTAGCCTGACTGAAATGGTCAAAGAAACTCTGGCTTCGGGCGCGCACCTTTCGCGCATCAATCCGTTCGTTGTAGGAAACAAAACCACCGTCTGCCGCTTTGGCCTGGAAAGGACAGCCATTGCCAGCGGTATTCGGATGGTAACTTGATTGGCCCGTATTGATGGTTTGCCGCATGTGTCCATCCCGTTGGTTGTTATGTACCGGGGCGATTGGGCGATTAATGGGTATTTCATTAAAATTAGGGCCTCCCAATCTGCTCAATTGTGTATCGGTGTAAGAAAACAAACGACCCTGCAACAATGGATCATTGCTGAAATCAATTCCAGAAACTATATGTCCGGGGTGAAAAGCTACTTGTTCCGTTTCTGCAAAGAAATTATCCGGGTTGCGATTCAACACCATTTTTCCAATGATTTGGACCGGAACGATTTCTTCGGGAATGAGCTTGGTTGGGTCAAGCAGGTCAAATTCAAACTTGTGTTCGTCTTTTTCCGCTACGATTTGGACTCCAAAATTCCATTCCGGGAAATTCCCGCTTTCAATAGCCTCCCATAAGTCCCTTCGGTGAAAATCAGAATCCTTGCCTGAAATCTTTTGTGCTTCATCCCAGACTACGGAGTGTACGCCCAGCACAGGTTTCCAGTGAAACTTGACAAAAACGGATTCGCCGTTTTCATTGACCAAACGAAAAGTGTGTACACCAAACCCTTCCATCATGCGCAGACTGCGGGGGATAGCCCGGTCGCTCATGGCCCACATAATCATGTGCATACTTTCGGGCATGAGGGAGATAAAATCCCAAAAAGTATCGTGCGCCGAGCCTGCTTGGGGCATTTCGTGGTGCGGTTCGGGCTTTACAGCATGAATAAGGTCTGGAAATTTGATGGCATCCTGAATAAAGAACACGGGCATATTGTTGCCGACTAAATCATAATTGCCTTCTTCGGTGTAAAACTTAACGGAAAAGCCCCGAACGTCCCGCGCCAAATCGGTGGAGCCACGCGAACCTGCTACGGTGCTGAATCTTGCAAACACAGGTGTTCGGGCGCCTGGCGTCTGCAAAAACTTTGCCTTGGTATATTTTGACAATGACTCATGCAGTTCAAAATATCCATGCGCCGCGCTCCCTCTGGCATGCACGATGCGCTCGGGGATCCTTTCATGGTCAAAATGGGTAATTTTTTCGCGAAGTTGGAAGTCCTCGAGCAAGGTTGCGCCGCGTTCCCCTGCCTTTAAGGAGTTTTGGTCGTCATTGATGCGCAAGCCCTGATTGGTCGTTAAGAACTGGCCATCGCTATGCTCCGTATTTTTTGCAAGATCCTGGATCTTGGCGTTTTCGACCTCTTTTGTATTTGAAGATTTATGTTTAGCCATTATTTATGTAAGTTTATGTTTATAAACAGGAATTATATAAAACATATAGGCTCATAGAGCACAAAGGGTTTGGTTTTTTCAAAACGATGTGTTCTATGTGCCTATAGTGTTATTTCCAACAGGTGTTGTTGGATTGCTTATATCCTAAGCGGCTTCCATTGCTTCTACATTGATAAACGCTTCAGCGATTTCTGTAAGATGCACATCTGCTCCTACCTCTTCGCTCAATGTTTTTTGCAGGAGCTCAGCCGCCTTGTCCTCGCCCAGAGTCTTGGCAAAAGAGTAGAGAGTGCCATACGTTGCAATTTCGTAATGCTCGACTTTTTGTGCCGCTAATATGATCCCGGCATCCCGCACCATTCCTTTTTCGGTGTCCTTCATGATTTCTTCTGCTTCCTTGACCAGGCCTGCCATGGCTTCGCACTTTTTAGCCTCGGCCTTTTCTTTGATCAGCGAAAAAACGTCTTCCAAACGCGTTACTTGTGCCTTGGTCTCCTCAAGATGCCCCGTAAGTGCTGCAACTAGTTCTTTCGATGTTGCATTTTTTACCATTTCGGGGATAGCTTTTATAAGCGCGTTTTCTGCCCAATAAATATCTTTTAACTCCTTTACAAACAAGGAACGCAATCCTTGCGCTACGTCTGTCTTTGTTTTTGCTGAGTGGCCATTGCCTTGATTGTGCGCGCCTGATAGCGTGTTTTGCATAAAATCTCTATTTTCCATGGTGCTCTAATTTTAGTTGTGAAATCGGTTTCACGGTACAAAAGTAGGTGCTTTGTCGTTCGACGATGTTACACAATTTGGACTAAATATTACAGAATTCATTCTCCAGTCACGCTCGGGAGTTTTTTGACCCAGCACCACTTCCGTGAGTGCCCAAGCCCATGTAACCAAACGGCAGCTGCCTATTCTTGCCGTATTGTTGCGTCACAAATTTCATATATCTGAGCAGGGGCCGGAGGGGATACCATCCGGAGCGAAATCAAAATGGCCCGCCCCGATTTCTCAAGGCAGGCCATTTTGTTATTTTTATTCGTAAATTTACTTCGCTTAATTCAGCCGAATCTCATCATCATTCCCATCAAAGAATCGGTATTCTGTAAGATGGTAATCCGTGTTTTGTTCCACCCGAACCCACTTGTTGTAGCGCATAAACCAGCGCATTTGCCTGCTTGGGAAGCCTTTTTTGAGGAAGGCTTCCAAAAATGGGTGGACCCGCAGTTGCAACGGAGATTTAGGCCTTGATTGCATGATAAATTCCAAATCCCGTTCAATATCGTCCGTCATTAGGATCGTAGGATTCACTTGGCCCGTGCCATTGCAACTGGGACACATTTCGGCTGTGTTCACCATAATTTCTGGACGGGCGCGCTCGCGGGTAATCTGCATCAAGCCGAATTTGGAAAGCGGCAAAATCGTATGCTGAGACCGGTCTTTGCGCATGAAATCCTCCATTGCTTTGGACAATTGTTTCCTGTGCTCGAGGTTTTTCATGTCAATGAAATCTATCACGATCAGCCCCCCAATGTCGCGCAAGCGGATTTGCCTTGAAATCTCCTCCGCTGCTTCCAGGTTGACCCCAAAAATGGTCTGATCTACATCGTGGCTTACGATTTTGTGACCACTGTTCACGTCAATGACGTGCATCGCCTCCGTTTTTTCAATGATAAGATAGGCGCCCGAGCTCATCGTGGCAGTTTTGCCAAAGGCGGCCTTTACCTGGCGGGTCACACCGTAAACATCGAAGATAGGTTTCGAGTTGTTGTGCAATTGCACAATGTTGACCTGATCAGGGCTGATATTTTGCAAATATGTTCGTATATCTGCAAACAAATCCTTGTCATTCACCACAATACGGCTGAATCCATCAGTCAGCAGGTCGCGTAGCACGCTGCCGGTTTTGTCCAGTTCGCTCAAGAGTTTGGCGGGGGGGGCCTCGGTTTTCAACTGCTTGAAAATCTCGTCCCATTTCCCAAGCAAATGCATCAATTCTTCATGTAGTTCCTGCACTTTACGGCCTTCTGCTGCGGTGCGTATGATGAGGCTGAAATTCTTGGGGCGGATACTTTCGGCCAGCGCATGGAGGCGTTTGCGCTCCTCGGTATTGGCAATTTTTTTTGATACCGAGACAGTGTCGGAGAACGGAGAGATTACCATGTAACGCCCCGGCAATGTCACTTCGCAAGAAAGGCGGGGACCTTTTGTCGAGATAGGTTCTTTCAAAATCTGGACAAGAATGGGAAAGCGCTTGTTTAGCACCTGATCCACTTTGCCTGTTTTCACTATATCCTCTTCGTACTTGAAATTGTCGAGTTTAGAAGTGTTAATGCTGCCATTAGCGACCCCATTCGACCATTTGGTCAGCGAGCGGAGCTTTGGACCTAAGTCGGTATAATGCAGGAAAGCATCTTTGCGATGACCGATGTCTACAAAAGCAGCATTCAGTCCAGGCATCATTTTTCGGATTTTGCCGATGAAAATGTCACCTACGGTGAAGTTGTTGTTGGTTTTCTGGTGGTGGAGTTCGGCTAATTTGCCGTTCTCAATAAGTGCGAGTTCAACGCCCGATTCGGTTGCGTTGATGATTAGTTCTTTATCCACTGGGATGATATGGTTTTGCACAGGCGTCAAAAGCCCTCTCACCAAGCACCGGGGTGGCGCAGGCGGCAGGAAATGGCCGTCGGGAAATGCGGCGGATCGGCAGGGCAAAGTATGACCGAATGGGTTTCGGTCGCGTTGCATAGAAGAAGCAGTTAGGTCGGCAAGGAGGGCTGATCCATTTTTGAGTTATAAATTCAAAAATGCAGCGAATTCCCTTAATTGAAGGGATACTTTTGGGGTAAAAATGCTTGCCAAAGAACTGCTTGAAAATGACTGCCAATCAAAAAGGTGGACCATGTAGTGTCCAAATGCGGCATACAGCGAAAAACTTTCCGAGAGCAACTACTCTCGGAAAGTTTCGCTATTTTTCGACGTCCGCGTCGATGTCGCTGAGCCCCTTGGTTCTTGGAATTAATTTGACCAAGTACCTGTGGTTCAGTTACTTAACGCTTCTTTTTGTGACGGTTCTTACGCAAGCGCTTCTTACGCTTGTGGGTAGCAATTTTGTGTCGTTTACGTTTTTTTCCGCAAGGCATACTGCTCTGAAAATTTATTGGCCACGCGAGCGTGGCAGGTTATGAGTTATGAGTCACTTCCCTTTGCAAAGGGTGGCGTACTCGGTTGCTTTTTCTATGTTTCCTGCTCCATTATAGGCTGTAGCCAGAAGGCAGGGAGTATTTGGGTTCCTTTTGTCAAGCGACCAGGCTTTTTCCAATCGCTCGATTGCACGTTGCCATTGGTTGGTCTTAATGGCCAACCGTCCCAATGCATTGTAAACTGATGCATTTTCGGGGTGCTTGCTTTCCAATTCACGCAGCATAAGGACCGCTTGCATCGGATTGTCAGGCGGAGGATTTTCAGCCCACACCAGCGCAAGGTTCACTCGGTGTTCCACCTTTTCAGGAGCCAATGACGCAGCACTTTCAAAAGCATTGACCGCATGAATGGCGCAAAATTGACGCAGCGTTGGATCTTTTTCAGCCAACAATCCCGAAAAAAACGTCCCTCCTGCTACCGACCAAGATGAATCTGCATTTTCCAACTCAGCCACCTGCTCGGCGAAACCTCCTGATACGGCCAAATGGCCAAGGTCATACCAAAGTCCTGAAAGGCTTTTAAGCAGTTTAATACGCTGTTCCTCTTCGGTAGTGGCTTTGATTTGTTTCTCAACGTCGGCCACTTGAATCGCTTGTTTTTCACTCAATTGAGCTGTGGCTTCCTCAAGCAAAGTTGCAAAACTGGTGCTTTCTCCTTTCAAAGCACGAGAGCGCTCGGTAACTTTTTGCTTGTCAGGTTTTGTATCAAACCCAAAGTAGAGTCCCGAAAAGAGAACTACTGCGGCTAAAACGGTAAATATCTGCGCTTTGTTCATCTGTTGGGTTTGCTAACAAGCATCCGGCTTCCGCGACGAATGTGCCACGGAAGCCGGATGCGCCTTTCTTTGAAAAGCAATAGGTTTAGTCCTCCGGCAACGAGTGTACTTGATTCTTCACATGGTCAGTGAAGATCTTGGCGGGCTTGAACGACGGAATATAATGTTCCGGGATTTCAATGGCCTTGCCTTTTTTGATGTTGCGGCCAATTTTTTTTGCACGACGCTTAATAACGAAGGAGCCGAAACTGCGGATGTATACGTTTTCGCCTTTCGTCATGGTAGATTTGATTTCCTTGAAAAGTTCTTCAAGCGTCACCAATACATCTACTTTAGCAACGCCGGTCTTTTCGGAAATTGCATTCACAAGGTCAGCCTTTCTCATGTTTTATCTCGTTGATTTAGAATGAATTATAAACGAAAATAGGGTTTTCTGAAAAATCGAGGTGCAAAGTTCGCACAATATCTTGCCCGTGCAAACTTTCGGCTGAAAAATTCAGAGATACGTTAGCTTCAAGAGACTGAGCCTCTGTCTTTCGTTTTGTTCAGTCAACCTTCTTCCGTGTTTCAGGGTGCAACCTCGCTCATTTTCAGCGATTTGCAAACAAAATTGGCAAAAATTTTATCTCAACTATTCAGCCAAAGTGTTTTGCATACATTTGCGCCCGCTCCCAAATTATTTTTAGTCAGACAATACAATATAGTTGCTGATTAAATTTTCCTTTTTTTCCCTTCATAATTCATTATCAACTTGATATGTTGCTTTCGATGACAGGCTACGGGCGTGCAAACGGTAGTTTCGGCGAAAAAACACTTACCGCCGAAGTGCGCGCACTCAATGCCAAAGTTACCGATGTAAAACTTCGGCTTCCAGGAGACTACAAAGAAAAGGAGATCGAGCTTCGTAAAATCGTGGCAGACCATGCCGAACGCGGCAAAATTGACGTCTTACTGGAGGTGCAAAATGCCGACGGTGCTGCCAATGTATCCCTCAATGAGGCACTTTTTCGGGGTTACCACCGCGAGCTTTCGCGATTGACCGCCGAACTTAATATTCCCAGTGGCGAAATGCTGACTGCATTGCTCCGAATCCCCAATGTGGTGACCTCTCCTTCAGGTGAAATGGATGAAGACGAGTGGCTGGCCATGTGCGAAGTAATCAACCGCGCAATGGACCACTTAAAAGTTTTTCGCCGGCAAGAGGGCAAGGTACTCGAAGCCGACTTGCGCTTGCGCCTAACCAATATAATGTTGCTGCTTACGGAGGTCACGCCCTATGAGCAAGAACGCTTTACACGCATGCGCGATCGAATCCGCAACAACATGGAAGAGGGAATAGGCAAGGAAAACCTCGACCCCAATCGCTTTGAGCAGGAAATCCTTTTTTACTTGGAAAAAATGGACATGTCTGAAGAAAAGCAGCGCTTGGAGCAACACTGCAAATATTTTCTGGAACAGTTGGACGGCAAACAGGAATCGCTGGGCCGTACACTCAATTTCATTTCGCAAGAGATCGGACGCGAGATCAACACCCTAGGCGCAAAAGCATACGATGCTGACATTCAACGCATTGTGGTACAGATGAAGGATGAGTTGGAGAAGATTAAAGAACAGTTGGCGAACGTGCTTTGATTGATCGCTCCGTGGCTTTAATAATTTAGAAGCGTGGCAAACTTTGATGGTGTTCCGCTAGCTGAAGTACAGGGCGTTACAGTCTTTTTGCCATCTTAAAATGAGGGATAGAAACTTCCTTAAACTGATTTCCCGCGATTTGGTAGCCTAAACGGAGGTAAAACTGAACAGCTGTCTCCCGGGCATGAAGTGTCATCTTATTGAAATTCAAAGATCGAGCGGTATCCTCCGACGCTGCCACAAGCGCAGCACCCACACCCCTACCCTGCTGTTCGGGCGCAACGGCAACTTGCCGCATTTTTACTTCTTGCTCATTTAAAGGGGTAAGCAGGAGAATCCCTATCATTTTGCCCCAGGCATCAAAAGCGGCCAGATGTATGTCCGACCATTCGGCACTCAGTTGTTCGGTCGAATACTCCAAACCCAAGGGTTTTCGGAGCACTTCATAGCGCAAGGCTACTGACTCATCATATTCTGGGGTAGCGAACGCAATTTGATATACGGTGATCATGGTCATTGGTCATTGGTCATTGGTCATTGGACATTGGTCATTGGACATTGGTCATTGGACATTGGTCATTGGACATTGGACATTGGTCATTGGACATTGGACATTGGTCATTGGTCATTGG
>CAZPTQ010000159.1:0-12236 GCA_964589365.1 uncultured Saprospiraceae bacterium | reverse complement strand
AACAATTGGAGCCTTCGCGAACTCAAGCGACAGTATCACAGCAGCCTGTATGAGCGTTTGGCGTTGAGCCGAAACAAGGAGGAAGTCATGCGGCTAACAAAACAAGGTCAAAAACTCGAAAAACAGGAAGACATCCTGAAAAGTCCGCTGACGCTCGAATTTCTTGGCTTGGAAGAAAAATCGGCTTTTTCGGAATCTGAGCTTGAAAACGCCAATATCTATGCTTCTGAATATAGTCTTTACCTGCCCAACAAACAGTTGCTACAACAAAAATTGGCGGAGTGGCTGCAAGAATTTGACGAGTATTGATACTCCGCTCATATTGGGGCATTGAAAAATTTGACAGGATTGGAGTTGTATGGCAATCCAATATACCCTCGCGAAAAAGGAAGATACCTCTCCTTGATAGACTTCACCAAGCGCACAGGCTAATCTCAGCGGTAAATTTTTTGTGCTGCTTTTCCCAGCGTCGTTTTGACCCTTTCCCAAGATAAGGTTTGGCTACCAGCGTTTTCAGAAGTTCTAGTTTCATTGTTTCTGAATTTTAATAGAGCAAATTTGTAACTGGTTAGCCCTTAAAAATCCCTTCGGGATTTTGAGATCGTGCTAACCTGTTACGCAAATTTATTGATAAAAGTTTTAGTAGCTAGAGCATCAGAAATGTTTATGCCTTGTAACCAGTTCCTGCCGATAGGCTCGTGCGCTACTCCCCACTCCGCTTCCACTTCTCCATCTGCTCCCGTGCCCCCTCCGACAGCAACGCCGGGTCATATTCCAGTTTAGAAAGAATATCCAGAAGCGTATTGATCCGAGCTTCTACGTCAAAAAACTTGTTGACTACGGCCACGCGGCGGCTTTCCACGAGGCAATAGCCGCTCTGGAAACTGCCTTTTTCATAGCGAACGGTGTAGTCTAGTTCGTCGAAAACGTCTTCAATTTTTTTGAGGGTAGTTTGCGTGTAGCGCATATAGTCTCGGATTTTTGCAACAATTTTGTAGGGCAAAAATACCATGCTTAAAGTCCAAACTTCCCGAAAGGTTTGAATATTCACCCGTTCCTAACGTGCATTTTGGATTGCCTTCGGTAGGGGTTCAACAAAAAACCGCGTAGCGGCGCCATTTTGGTAGCCCGCAAGGGCGTTTGGGGAATACGAACCGCGTAGCGGTGACATTATATCGCCGTAATAATGCCACCGCTACACGGTTCTGAAAAACATTTAACGCTGACGCTACTATAATGTCGCCGCGATGCGGCTTTTTCATGGGGTTTGGATGTCGTAATCTACCGCTCCACTACCAATTTCCGAATCGTTCGCTGCCCGTCTTCTAAGTTAAGCTGTAGCAAGAACAATCCTGCCGGAAGGGAGGATACGTCCAAAAAGACATACTGGGCAGTCGCTTCGATTTGCTGGTTGCTTATCACCCGCCCGTTTATATCGCAAAGTCGGAGTTCTGCCATCTGACCCAAGGCTGCGCCGAAATCTATCTTGACCATTTCCTTTGCCGGATTAGGATAAAGGGTAAGGCTTTGTGTCCATTCGGGCGTTTTTGTCCCAACAGTATTGGATACGGTAATAATCCCGCTACCGCTAGTACAGCCATTGGCATCCGTGACGACCCCTAGGTATTGACCCGGGTAAAGGTTTGTCAAATCTTCGGTGCTTGCATGAAATGCTCCGTTGCGGGTCCAGAGGTAGGTATACGGTGGAACACCGCCAGAAACGTTGACTTGAATACTACCAACTCCGGCATTGCCAAGGTCGTTCACCACTTGTGCCAACGAAATGAGCAGTGGCAATGGTTGGGAGACTGATACAGAACCTGATTGCACACAACCAGCCAAATCACTTGCCATATAGGTGTAATTGCCAGCACAAAGGTTGCTCGCCAAGGGGCCACTTTGCCCATTGCTCCATTGAATATTAAACGGACCGTTGCCTCCAGTGATGCTGAGCAAAGCAGTCCCGTTGCACAAATTTGCACAGGTAACGGATTGAACAACAGCATTTTGCGTGGAAGGCCCAGAGATATTCACGGAAAAACTGCACTGCCCATTATTGCCCCCGCCATCGGTATAAGAAAAGGTTTGGACGGTACTTCCAATTGGGAACATTGAACCTGTAGGCAACCCTGCTATCAATTGGAGATTTGTTGAAATTACCTGGCAATTGTCTGTTACAACTGCCTGACTGTATGTAACCGTACCGGCGCAATAGCTGCTGAAAATATTGCCGGGACAGCTGAGGCTGGGCGATTGTACGTCCAGGACTGATACGGTTGCTGTTTGGGTTTGAACACAGTTGTAACTATCTGTGATGGTTGCCGTGTAAGTGCCAGCGCAGAGTCCTGTAAGGTTCAGGCTGGTTTGGCCGTTGCTCCAGGCTACGTTGAAGCCTCCGCCGCTGATCTGTGTCAGCGTAACCGCACCATTGCATTCATTTGTACAATTTACGGGAACATCGGTTGCAATAAGTGTTACAGCTTCCTGTACATAAACTTCAAAACTGCATTGGCCAGTATTGCCCGATTGATCAGTATATTGGAAGGTTTGAAGTGTATTGCGCGGAGGGAAAGTACTGCCAGAAGGCAAGCCACTCAATTGAACCAATTGTGCAGGATTGAGCTGACAATTGTCAATGACCTGAGGAAGGTTGAATTGAACGACTGGATTGCAGGATCCTGTGGTAATATTAACAGGGCAAACTACTGAAGGCACTATATTATCTATTACAGTCACGATAGCAGTACCTGAACTTGACTGACCGCTTAAGTCGGTGGCCGTAATCGTTACTGTATTTTGGCCGATTTGGTTGCAATTGAAACTATTGGGCGTTACAGTCCAGTTTGCGATCCCACAAAAGTCGAAACTTCCGTTGTCGAACAGAGCAGGCGAAATGGAAACCAGGCCGTTGTTGTCCAAATCAACCGCGGCATTTTTTAGGACAAGCACCGGAGCAGTCTGATCCAGCACCAAAACCGTGGTACTGAGGCTTTTAGGGCAGTCGTTGGCATCCGTGACGGTTAGTGTATAGTTGCCTGGGCTTAGTCCTGAAATGGAAGCAAGTGTACTGCCATTCGACCAGAAATATTGGTAAGGTGGAAGTCCGCCCAGTACGGAGACCGAAATTGCCCCGGTCTTATCAACTGGACAGGCAACATCCGTTTTTTGCAAAATATTGATTGTTATTGGGTTCGGACCATTGATCTGGGTGCTAAGGGTCGTGGTGCAATTGTTCGCATCGGTTACCGTCAGGCTATAATTACCTGGAACGAGACCGGATATGGTCGCGTTTGAGCCATTGTTTGACCAATGGTAAGCATAACCTTGGGTGCCACCTGTCACACCTACTGTAATCGAGCCATCCGCCGAACTTGGGCAGCTAACATTCGTTTGGGAGGCCACGGATGCCACCAACACTTGTGGGCCTGTGATTTGTACACTTTGCACGACCTGGCAGCCGGACACATCAGTAGCCGTGACTGTATACGTACCGGGGGAAAGCCCTGTGACCGTTTTGGTACTGCCGCCATGTGACCAAGCATAAGTGATCGGGTTTACGGCTGAGATTAGATTCACCGTAGCAGAACCGTTTTTTGCGCCGGCACAAGTCTCGTTTACCCGCGAAATGCTACCCGTCATGATGCAATTCGCAGCATTTACGTTGGTCGTTTTTACAAGGGTACAGCCCTTTGCATCGGTCACAGTCACAGAATAGGGGCCAGGCGCAAGATTACTAATGGCCAATGTCACCGCTCCAGTGCTCCATTTGACGGTGTACGGCGCAGTGCCACCGCCGCCGCTGACAGAAGCGGAACCATTGTTCACGCCGGGAATAGATTGATGCGACACATTGACCGTAGCGGTCAAAATAAGCTGATTGACAGTTGCTACAGCAGTTGTTGAACAGCCTTCAGAATCCATCACTGTAACGGTATAAGTACCAGCGCTTAAGCCATTAATGGCAGTTGTTTGGTTGCCGTTAGACCAATTGTAGGAGTAGTTAAAAGAGCCGCCACCGGCTGCCACAGTAGCCGCTCCATTGGCACCTCCACTGCAATAAACAGGAGTAGTTTGGGAAATAACGGCGGTCACGGGCGTGGATTGGGTGACGAACATGCTGTCCAAGTCCACACAACCATTTTGGGTGTTCGTTACCTTCAAGGTATAGTTGCCCTCCAGGTCTACCCGTGGATAGAGTGTATTTGCACCCGCTACAATATTGCCGTCCCAAGTCGTCCAGAGATAGGTGTAATTCGGGCCATTAGAGGAGAAGGAGCCATTGAGCAGAAGAGAACTAAAATAACAGTTCAAAGATTTGTCTTCCCCAGCATAAGCGAAAGGTGGCGTGGTGTTTTCTGCAACATAAACAGAACCTATATTGGTACATCCGTTGGCTGGATTGGTGGCTGTTACCGTGTAAGTACCGGAAATACCTACCAAAGGGTTTTTCTGACTGGAGCTAAAGTTGTTTGGCCCGGCCCAGGAATAGCTAAGCCCTTGAGGGGATGAAGTGGTGGTGATTTGGGTCAATGGATTCGTACAAGTGATGGTTCCACTTGTAGCTGAAACACTGGGTGGTGTAATATTTTGCGAAACGGAAGCTGAAGCGTTTGCAGTGCATCCGTTCAAAGGGTTGGTTACTTTGAGCGTGTAGCTGCCGACAAAACTGACACTGGGGTTTTGTTGTATAGAAGAAAACCCGTTTGGGCCGGTCCAACTAAACGTTGCGTTGGGTGTCGTTGAATTGCCCGACAAGGTTACCAGTGGAGACGAACAGGTTTTGACACCACCAGAAGCCGAAACATTGGGCGTCGCGATATTTTGAGTCACCGTTACCGTCGCAGTACCCGTGCAGCCGTTTACCGGGTTCATGATCGTCAGGGTATACAGACCGGGCAGGCTGACCAATGGATTTTGCATGCCGGACGAATAGCCGTTCGGACCATTCCATTGGTAGGTAGCCCCAGGGGTTGTTGAACTGCCCGTCAATTGTACGGTGGTTTGTGCGCAAGTGATTGTCCCGCCACCTGTTGCGTTTACGTTGGGCGGCACAAAGTTTGAAGTCACTAAAGCGGTTGATTTGTTGATGCAACCGGTCAGTGTATCGGTAAGGGTGAACACATAATTGCCCGGAACACTGACGACCGGATTTGCCAAAAGCGAGTTAAATCCCCCCGGACCTTGCCAGATAAAAGTAGTGTTTAAAGTGGTGTAAACAACCGTAAGTGAAACAGTAGCAGCGGCACAGTTCAATACACCTCCGGTAGCGGTAGCAGCGGGGGCGGTATTTTGCGCAGTGACCGTGGTCACATCTGTGGCGGTGCAGCCGTTATTCAGATCACTGACTGTCAGTTGAAAGGTGCCGGTATGATCAAGGTCGGGAGTAAGCGTGTTGGCCCCGGAAAGAATATGCCCTCCGTTGGAAGCCACCCACTGATATATGTAATCAGGTCCTGAAGAACCACTGCCATTGAGCGTAGTGATCGTGTTGGTACATAAAACTACCAATGGGCCGCCAGCATCGGCCAACGGGGCTGCAAAGTCATCTAGGATCGAAATGGTGAGATCAGCGGTAAGGCCGTCGCTGTCCCTTACTAATACGGTGTAATCCCCGGTCGAGATATTGGTGAGTACAGGCCCGCTTGCGCCTGTATTCCAATCATAGGTGTAACCAGGATTTCCTCCGGTAGCGATTACAGTGATAGCACCTGAGGGGTCGAAACAATTGGGGTTTTGAAGTGAGACGAGTTTGATTTCGAGGGGAACTTGATCTGAAATTAAATTGGTTTTTGAAAAACAATTGGTGGAAATGATGAGTGCGATTGCGATTAAAAAGCAGGATCGAGTCATGGGAAAAGTTTGTAGATTAATAAAAGAATGAACGCAGTGCAAAGGGATGCCCTATGGGGAATAGCGGTAGTGCAATTATCAGTCCAAGTAATTATTTGTGTATGCTGGCAGTCAGTTTAGGATCGTCTTCTGCGAAGCGTAGCCTTTCGGGATGATTGAGATATCCAGGTAAATATTTTTTTGCACAACAATCTGTTCAAGAATGTGTTTGAATACTTGAATAGGAAAAATTTATGGAAAAACGAATCTTCAAAGACAATATCTACACAGCCATTGCTGGCCTGACCAAAGCTTTTTCGAGTCCTAACCGATTGGAAATCATTGACTTACTGGCCAACGGCGAAAAGTCGGTGGAACAAATCGCTGCACAAACGGCCATTACAGTAGCCAATGCTTCGCAACACTTGCAGGTTTTGAAAACCGCCCGTTTGGTGAAAACTCGCCGGGAGGGGAACTTCATTTATTATGCCTTGAGCGGGCGTAAGGCATACACCGCTTGGAAGGCTATTCGGGATTTGGCGATGGAGCAGGAACCCGCTGTCCAGATGACGCTCAGGCAGTTCCGACAAGAGGCAGGCAATACAGCGAGTTTGTCATACGAAACAATGCCCCTCAATGACAGGGTGCTGTTCCTCGACGTTCGCCCTGCGGATGAATTTGATGCTGGTCATTTAGAGCATGCAAGTTCCATCCCGATAACAGAACTGGCAGAACGAATGGACGAGTTGCCTCGCGACAAAATGATCATTGCCTACTGCCGAGGGCCTTTCTGTACTTACGCCGACGAAGCGGTACAACTGCTCAATGCCAACGGCTTTAGGGCGGTTCGCTTGGAAGAGGGATACAGGTAGCACGGCGTTTACGCCGTCGGTAAAGTGGCGTTCACGCCACTGTTGCCAGTTACATCGCCGTGAACGGCTCTTATTTTTTCAATTACATCGCCGTGAACGGCTTTGTTTTTTTCAATACATCGCCGTAAACGGCTCTATACCGGCGGCGTAAACGCCGTGCTACCTCTCATGAATGAAATAAAACTCGGACTCAAACAAAATTGGCGACAATTCTCGCTGCTGGTGATAATCAATGGCTTCGTGGGCGGAATGATTGGCATGGAGCGGAGTATCCTTCCACAATTGGCCGAAGTGGAGTTCGGCATCGCGGCAAAGACAGCGGTACTGTCATTTATTGTGGCCTTTGGTATTACGAAAGCAGCTGCCAACCTGTTTACCGGCATTTTGGCGAGTCGCATGGGTCGCAAGCGGCTGTTGTTGTTGGGCTGGGCACTGGGTCTGCCCGTGCCATTTTTGCTGATGTTTGCACCGACATGGGGCTGGGTAATTGGTGCCAATATTCTGCTCGGAGCGCATCAGGGTTTTGCCTGGTCGGCCACGGTGGTGATGAAGATAGACCTCGCAGGCGAACGCGATCGAGGCCTGGCGATGGGTTTGAACGAATTTGCCGGATATCTCGCAGTAGCACTGGCAGCATTTGCAACTGGTTGGATAGCAGGGGAATACGGGTTGCGACCATATCCGTTTTACCTCGGCGTGGGCTTGTCTGTGGTCGGTTTTCTCGCCACGCTGCTGCTGGTGCGCGACACACACGCGCATGTAGCAGCAGAAGCAGTTACAAGCAAGGTGCCACGCCTGGAGCAAATTTTCCGAGATACCAGTTGGCGGCACCGCAACCTCGGTTCGGTGACCGTGACCGGGTTGGTCAACAACCTGAATGATGGCATGGTGTGGGGATTGCTCCCCATTTTTCTGGTTCAAAAAGGATTTTCGCTGCATGAAATCGGTGTTTTGGCTGCCGTGTATCCGGCGGTTTGGGGCATTGGGCAGTTGTTCAGCGGGCGGCTGTCTGATTGGGTTTGTAAAAAAGACCTTTTGCTGTGGGGAATGCTGTTGCAAGGGCTGGCGCTGCTTGGCTTGGCTATGGCCGGAAGTTTTGTCTCATTTGCCCTTCTTTTAGCCCTGCTCGGCTGGGGCACTGCAATGGTGTACCCGACCTTTCTCGCTTCGATTGCAGAAAACACGCACCCGTTTGACCGGGCTAAAAGCCTTGGAGTGTTCCGGTTCTGGCGGGACATGGGTTACGCAGTGGGGGCATTGCTCACTGGAATTATAGCGGATGCGTTTGGTATTCCGGCGAGTATTGTTGCGGTTGGGGTATTGACGGTGGCAATCGGTTTCTGGGCGGATTTTCGGATGCGGTGCAGTACAAGTAGCCCCACTATTTGGGTGTGGATACGCCAAAAATGGGTTACAAAAAGCCATCAAACGACGAAAAAAAACACTGTTGAATGGGACACAATCAACAGATAACCTTCGCTTTGCCAGGTATTATACTGATGATGGCCGATGCTGTAACAGCGGCGTTGAATGCGCAAGAGACACCCAATGGCTATTACAACATCTCCCGGATGCTCAAACTCGTGCTGAACCATCAAGGGCACTGTCAAACGCTGCGGCAGCTGTGCTCAAGCAAGAGGCTTGGCCGGGCTTACGCTGCTAGAGGGTGTTGAAATGAGTAACATGTCAGATTTGGCCGATTGGACCTTGGAGAGCGACCGGGTTTTGGTGTTTTAAGGAACCAGATAAAAGAAACAAGTTATTATTCAACCGTGCCTATTTTTGCGGGAGAATAAATTTCACGGATGAAAGGAAAAAAGTACCTTCTTATTGGCTTGTTTTTCGGAATGGTGATTGGCTGGGCATTGGGATTTCTACGCTTGCCGTACCTGGAAAAGAACTACTCGTTTCTGTTGGGTTTTATTGCAGCCCTTGCACTCGCTTCGCTAGTGCTCATGCTGTTGGCTGCGTGGAACAGGAATTTACTGTCCGGGCTAATTGGCAAAAAAACAGTAGCCGGAGATTCCCAAAGCACACGAGCACATACCTTCATTTCGATAATGCTGCTGGGATTTCTTGTGCTGGGAGGCGTTGTGGGCGGATTAACTATCTACCGTCAGAACGAGTCTTTCAAACTTCAAATTCAAAACCAGGACAAGAAGTTGCAGGAAATGGCGGCGTTGGTAGAGACTGTGAAGAAAGATGACCTGAAGCCACTGATGCACAGCATTTTGGAGGAGCTTGGGGAGGAATTAAAACGTACTCCCGGCAGGGCGTTGAGGGATACCATTATCGGCAGATTAGCGGCCTTGAGTTTCGCTTTCAAGCCTTACAAATATATCGAAGCGGATAGCCTGTCGGAGAAAGCGTACAGCCCGGGGCGCGGACAACTATTGCAGGCATTGGTACTTTTGAATATTGATTCGGGTTCTTTCGCACAGATAAAAGGGAAAACGGGCTTTGCCGGGGCAGATTTGCGCGGGGCAGATTTGAAAGGATTGGATTTGAGCGGCATAAACCTCAAGGAAGCAAATTTGAAAAATGCCGACTTGAGCGGCTCAAACTTGAAAGGTGCTAATCTGGGTGCAGCAAATCTTTGGGGAGCAAATTTGAATCAGGCAAACCTGAGCAATACGGATTTGAAAAGAGCGGATTTGAGTTGGGCTCAACTGAATGAAGCGAGCCTCATACTGGCAAACCTGAACGGAGCAAAGCTCACAAACGCGCAACTGAGAAAGGCAGATTTAACGGGCGCTTCTTTTCAGTGGGCACAATCGGGCGGTGCACTGTTCAACGAGGCAAATCTGACAAACGTTAATTTCACGGGCAGTAACCTGACAAAAGTAAATTTGAGTCAGGCAGACTTGAGTGGTGCCGACTTGAGGAAGATCAATTTAAGCGAGGCTGTTCTCGTTGGAGTGCGCTTGGAAAAAGCCTTGGCAGATGAAAAGTGGCTTGAGAAATTAGCGCAATGGCGACCAACTGGAGTGCAGGAACTGCGAGAAGGCTATACCCTTGTAAACGATACTTTTGAAATAGACAAACGGCCTTTGTACCGTTTGAAAAAACTCACTTATTAAACTTTACACGAGCTTTCATTAATGCGTTCATCTTGTTCGAAAATCTGAGCACCTCAGGGTCCTCCGGTCTGTAGGGTTCAAAACCAATTTGAAAAGCCCAGCTATAATAACCCTGTAAGTCATTCAGATAATTTGCAAGCAATTCGGCAGTCCAATTTGTTTCGCTGTTAATACCATACTTCTCCTTTAGTTGTTTGCCAAGCTCCTGTCCCCATTCATTATTAATGAGGTCTACATAGTTATCAACCGGGCCCTCTTCCAGGTCTGTAATTTGCGCTGCGGTAAATTTTCCGGTTATCAACTCCGGATGGCGATAACGTTCATGAGCATCTGCAATGAAATCAGCCAGTTCCTCCGAAAAACAAGAAGTAATGAACGCCTGTGCAGTGATGTGGTTAAAGGAATTGAGATAGCCTTTTTCGCTGGTATCCCTGACATTTTTAAAAGCCAGTTCCGGCGTATTGATATTTGCTACCGATGATTTTGCAATATCAAAAAAAGCCGGGTCTCCTTCTCCGAACCATTCCGGGCTCCATCTTGAAAGATATAAAATTCGCTCCAGGTCTTTCCTGTTCGCCACTGCGTAAGGACAATGAAAAAGCAAGCGGAGGCGATCCCAAATTGCACCCTGGTACCTTGCTTTCAAAATATCACCCTGACTTGTGCCTGTCTCTAATACACTGATAACTTCCTTGCCCTTGCTACAATGACGTACTCGGACCAATCGGTTGTCAGCTGCAGTGCTATCAGAAGAGATAGTGCCATTTTCATATTCAATCTGGATGACTGATTTTAATGCTTCAAAAGAGGGGAACCTTGTTCCGAGTAAAGCACCTCTTACTGTTTTGTACGTTGCTTCACCCGTGGTGTCATCGCTTTCCCACGAAATACAGGCACATTCACCTGAAGAGGTCAACTTCATTTTATCATACGTTTGGTTACAGCCGATAATAAAAATGGAGAGCAGCGAGAGAAATCGGAATGTGTGCATAGTATGGGGTGGAGCTGTGAGCGGGCGGGCAAAAGTAAATGGTGGGTGGGAATAGACGATACATCTTTAAAAACAAAATCGGGACTCCGTACTGGTGGATAAAATAGTTTGAAATGAACCTGCCTCCAAAATCCCTCCAAAATTCGCATCGTATTTTTGCCCAATGAAAATCTTGCTCATCGAAGACGAACCTGAACTCGCTGCCTCTATCTCTGACTTTTTGAAAGCTGAGGGCTACCTTGTCGAACCCGCATCAGACTTCCCCACTGCCCTTGAAAAAGCAGTTGTCTACCAATACGACTGCCTCCTCGTGGACATCAATCTGCCCGGTGGAGGTACAGGCTTGGATGTGATTCGCGCCTTGAAAACATTGCGCCCCGAAGCAGCCGTCATCATCATCAGCGCACGCAATGCGCTCGACGACCGCATCGCGGGGCTTGACTTCGGCGCTGACGACTACCTCACCAAACCTTTTCACTTGTCCGAACTCAAT
Organism: uncultured Saprospiraceae bacterium; assembly: GCA_964589365.1. Classification (GTDB taxonomy): domain Bacteria; phylum Bacteroidota; class Bacteroidia; order Chitinophagales; family Saprospiraceae; genus M3007. The sequence goes on along the minus strand of CAZPTQ010000159.1, from coordinate 971 downwards.
GCCAGGCTAAAGGCCCTGTTGCGGCGGCGGCATTTTGGCGGCAGTTCGGACATTGTTTTCCACGAGATCAGGGTCAACCCCAACCATCGAAGTGTCTATGTCAAAGAGACGTTGCTCGACCTCACACCGAAGGAGTACGACCTGCTGCTCTATTTTTTGGCAAACCAGCACCGTGTCCTGCGCCGTGAAAGTATCGCTGAACATCTGCTCGGCGACGATGCCGATCAAATGGACGACTTCAATTTCATATACTCGCACATCAAAAACCTGCGAAAGAAACTGGTAGACCTAGGCTGCCCCGATTATGTGTATGCTGTATACGGTATCGGGTACAAATTCACCGACAGCAAATGAAACTGCTACATAAAACACAACAACTCTTTTTTCGGGGTGTGCTTCCAGTCTTTGTGGCAGCGGGGGTCGTTTCCTTTTTCACCTTGCGCGGGGTTTTCGACCACGAAACAGACGAAAAACTTATGGGCGTGCAAGCCGAAATCGAATCCTATGTGCAGGCAAACGACACGCTACCTGCCTTTTTCCAGACTGTTTTCGACCGATGGTATGCCGAACGAATGCCTAATGGCTCCGTGAAGAACACCTCAGGCCAAACTTTTTCAGACACGACGCTTTTCAACAAGTTTGAAAACGAGATGGAACCCTTCCGGCAGTTGCGTTTCCCCGTCATGATACGCGGGCAAGCGTGGCGCGTTTCTGTTTCCACAAGTACAGTCGAATATCATGATGTTGTATTGATATTGGCCGTCCTGCTCACCACCGTGTTTGCGCTCTTGCTTTTGGTAATGCTCTGGGTCAACCGGGTGGTGTCGAGGAAGGTTTGGCAGCCGTTTTTTGAAACTTTGGAAGAAATGCGCCGCTTCCGCTTGGCCGACCATGCCCCCTTAAAGCTCAGCCCTTCGTCCGTGGAGGAAATTCAGGAACTCAACACAACCCTTGAAAACCTTGCCCATCAG
>CAZPTQ010000158.1:8834-12347 GCA_964589365.1 uncultured Saprospiraceae bacterium | reverse complement strand
GGCGGCAAAAGAATGGCATCAAATTGGGAAGTTATTTTGACACCGTTCCTAAGACTTGGTCGTTGGAGAATTTACCATCTAATTTCTCTATCACAGAGAGTAAATTTTGTCTTGATCTATCGCATCCTTTTTTTCCTAGAAACCCATAGGTAGCGGCCTTTGTAATCAACCAATTTGAACCAAACCTACTGGCATAGTGTCGGTCAATCGCGTTCCGAAGTACTACCTCAAAAATGCTCATAACCGCGAATAGTTGAATACTCAACCGGAGGTTGGCCTGATAAAGGAGTAAAGGGTTTTTCTGAAAACCAAATCCTTGGCAATTTTGATATCGGCCTATCCTAGGTTCGGAAAAAGCTTGGTAAATTAGCGGTAAGTACATACTGATATTTGGAAATAATCATTGCATTCTGTAACTTTATTGCAGCATTCCAGGCTGCCGCTGTCCAGAAATGGATATGCTTCCGGGTGTTATCAAGTACAATGGGCTGCCAACATGTGTTGGCAGCCTTCTTTTTTTACCGCGCAAACGCCACCGCCCGCTTTTCCCGAATCACCGTAACCCGAATCTGCCCAGGGTACTGCATCTCGTCCTGAATCTTTTGAGAAATGAGGAACGACAGGTCATCGGCATATTGGTCGGTCACTTTGTCGGCCTCGACGATGACACGGAGTTCGCGGCCAGCCTGCATCGCAAATGCGTTGGAAACACCTTCGTAGCTGCGGGCGATTTCTTCGAGTTCGCCAATACGCTTGAGGTAATTCTCCAGGATTTCGCGACGTGCACCCGGACGTGCGCCAGAGATGGCGTCGCAAGCCTGGATGATGGGCGACAAGATATTGTTCATCTCAATCTCGTCGTGGTGGGCACCAACGGCATTGTTGATGACGGGGTGTTCGCCGTATTGTTCGCACAATTTCATGCCGACGAGTGCGTGGCTGAGTTCGGTCTCTTCCTCGGCTACTTTGCCGATGTCGTGGAGGAGTCCGGCACGCTTGGCCATTTTGATTTGCTTCGGGTTCATACCGAGTTCGGCGGCCATGATGGCGCAGAGTTCGGCGGTTTCGATGCTGTGTTTTAGCAGGTTTTGTCCGTAGGAAGAGCGGAAACGCATACGACCCACCATGCGCACAAGGGCGGCGTTGAGGCCGTGAATGCCGAGTTCGATCACGGTGCGCTCACCGATTTCGACGATTTGTTCTTCGAGTTGTTTTTGCACTTTAGCCACCACTTCCTCGATACGCTGCGGGTGGATACGCCCGTCGGCCACGAGTCGCTGAAGCGAAAGGCGGGCGATTTCGCGGCGCACAGGGTCAAAAGAAGACAGCACGATGGCTTCGGGGGTATCGTCTACGATGACCTCCACCCCGGTGGCGGCTTCAAGAGCGCGGATGTTGCGGCCTTCGCGACCGATGATCTGGCCTTTCATCTCGTCGTTTTCGAGGTTGAAAACAGAGACGGTGTTCTCGATTGTGAACTCGGCGGCCATACGCTGGATGGTCTGGATGACAATCTTTTTGGCCTCTTTGCTGGCGTTGAGTTTGGCTTGGGTGACGGCTTCGCGCACGATGGTTTGGGCTTCGCTCTCGCTTTTGGCGCGCACTTGTTCGAGGAGCTGATCCTTCGCGTCTTGTTGGCTGAGTTTGGCGATGGTTTCCAAAGCCTTGATACGCTCTTCGTTGGCAGCGTCGAGTTCTTCTTTTTTCTTCTGGACGATTTTAAGTTGTTTGTCCAGGTTTTCGCGCAGGGTCTCTATTTCTGATTCACGGGTTTCTATGTCCCCTTTTTTAGTCTCCAGTTCTTTAAATCGGACTTCAAGCGCATCGTTTTCAATTTTTAAATCCTTTTGCTGGGAGGCAATTTCCATCTCCAAATCCTTGAGTTCCAATTGCCTTTTAGTCTTCTCTTCTTCTACTTCCAGACGCATCTGGGCATATCGCTCTTTGGCTTCTTGTATTTTTTGTTGCTTGATGCGATCGTTCTCAGCCTCGGCATTGCCCACAATTTTTTGGGCTTTAATAGCAGCCTCGTCTTCCACGCGCTTGGCTGAAAGGCGCGATTCCTGAATGATGAGGTCGGCTTGACGGGTGGCTTCTTCTACGGCTTTAGAGCCGCCTTTTTTTGCGGTCAAGCTGGCAATGAGGTATGCAGCGACACCTCCTACGACCAAGCCTATTATGATGCTAGTTATGTCCATAATTATTGAATTGTGATGATTCGGTTTGTATTATTGTGATGCCCGGGGTACTATGGGCTATTGTTTTTTTAGTACTAATTCAATTTGGCTGTTTGGGCATCCATTCCGGCGCAAAGGCATAAACTTTTTGAAGGATTGCATTGGCTACCTCGTTTATGCTGCCACTTCCATCTATTTCCACAATATTGTCATGGTTGTGTGTTCTCAGAAAAGAAATGGCTTCATGATATTTCCTGCGTGAATCGGACAAGTTTTTTTCAAAGAGCTCTTCGGGTTGGTTTCTGATTTTCATCCGCTCGTAGCAAATCTGGTCGCTAACTTCTATAAAAAAGATGATATCTGGTTTTTTGGCTTTTTCATTCAATGCCAATACGGAAGCGTAAGGAAAATCATCGCTACTCTGATATACCAAAGAAGAGAGATAATAACGATCGCTTATCACCATACGGCCTTTGCTTCTTTCAAGCCACGGAATGATTTCCCGGTCGCAATGATCCAGCCTATTTGCAGCAAAAGCCAATGCAAGCACTCTTGGTGTAAATGTTTTGATTTCTTTTGTCAACACTTGACGTATGAACAAGCCTGCACAGGATGGGTCATGTGGTTCGTATGTCAACTTTACTGCTACTCCTTCGTTCGAACCGTTGAGCATTTCAGCCAACTGCCGCGAAACGGAGCTTTTGCCAGAGCCGTCTAATCCTTCTATTGCAATGAACAGCGATTGTTTTTCCATAATGAAAATAGGCTCAATCTTTATCTCCTGATTTTCGCTCCCAGTTTCCCTTCAAACACCCCCACCAATTGCCCCATTAGAGCGTCAATATCCTTGTCTTGCAAAGTCTTTTCCGGATCTTCAAATACAAAACTGACGGCGTATGATTTTTTGCCTTCGCCAAGTTTGCTTTCGTCTTCAAACACATCAAACAAGTTCACTTCTTTCAGCATTTTCTTGGCCGTTTTAGCCGCCAATTGGCGGATGTCGCCAAAGCCAACGGATTGGTCAATTACCAGTGCGAGGTCGCGGCGAACGGTGGGGAATTTGCTGAGTTCTGAGAACTGAATTTTGTTGCTGCCCACTGCTTTCAACACATTTTCAAAATTGAAATCAGCAAAAAACACCGGGTTTTTGAGGTCCATTTTTTTCAAAATCGCCGGCATGACTGCACCAAGCGTCACCAATTCCTGTGGGCCGCGGTGCAGTTTCAGGGCGTATTGGAAAGCTGCGTCGTTCAAAACCGTCTCCTGGAATCCGCTCACACCGAGTCGAGCCAACAGATTCGCCACAAAAGCTTTCAACGTGAAAAAGTCCACCGTT
>CAZPTQ010000158.1:0-8734 GCA_964589365.1 uncultured Saprospiraceae bacterium | reverse complement strand
GTCCACCGTTGGTAGGTTTTCCCAAATTCAAATAAGCGCAAATCCGCGTGTTGGCGGTTCTGGTTGCGCTGAATTGCTTCCAACCCGCTGAAAAGCATGCTCGGGCGCATACAGTCCAGCCCTTGGTTGGCGGAGTTGTGGATGAACACAAGTTGTTCTTTTTCAATGGGTAAAGCCGCGCCTTCGCCGAGGTAATAGGCCGAGTTGGAAAGTGCCAGGCTCATGCACTCGTTGAAGCCATTGGCGGCGAGGAAATCTGCAGCAAGGTTGCGCACTGCATTGGGGTTTGGTTTCGCCTGTATTTCAATACTGCTCCTGATCTGGGTTGGAATGGGCACTGCATCCAAACCGTGTACGCGGAGAATTTCTTCCACAATGTCGGCCTCCCGGGTTACGTCGGGCTTGTTGGTGGTGACAATGGCCGTAAAACCCGCAGCCGTTTCGTTTTCGATGCCGATTTCTAGTGCGGCAAGAATTTTCCTGACCCGTTCTTTCGAGAGGTTTTCGCCAATCAGGGCGTTGATGCGGGCAAACTCGCAGGCAATGCGGGGAGGAAGGATTGGAGCTGGGTAAATATCCAACAGCGCAGAAGCAATTTCACCACCAGCCAATTCCTGAATGAGCGCAACGGCGCGTTCGAGTGCTCGTACGCAACCGTTTGGGTCAACGCCTTTTTCAAAAGACCAGGCTGCATCTGTACGAAGTCCGTGCCGCAACATGGAACGACGTATCCATTTGGGGTTGAAAAAAGCACTTTCCAGAAAAATTGAGGTGCTTGAGTCAGACACTCCACTCGTGTGGCCGCCAAACACTCCTCCGATGCACATGGGCGTAGATTCAGCATCGCAAATCATCAAATCTTCGGCAAAGAGTTTGCGCTCTACTTCGTCGAGGGTTTTGAATATGGTGCCTTCAGGAAGGGTTTTGATCAAAATTTTGTCGCCCTTTATTTTCTCAAGATCAAAAGCGTGAAGGGGCTGGCCCAATTCAATGCGAACATAATTGGTCACGTCTACCACATTGTTGATGGGTCGTTGGCCCACCGCGAGCAGTCGGTTTTTAAGCCAATCCGGGCTTTCCTGAACTTTCAGGTTTTTGATGACAATGCCCGCATAACGAGGACAGGCTTCGACATTTTCGACCGAAACAGCGTAAGGCGTATTGGAACTGGACAAATTTGATCCCTTTGGCAGCTGGAGCGTTATGCCCTCCTTTTCATGAACACGGAGGTAAGCAGCCAAATCTTTCGCCACGCCAAGGTGGTTGGTGGCGTCTGCGCGATTGGGGGTAAGGCCAACCTCGATAACGGTATCAGATTCTTTTTGGAAATAGTCGGCGGCACTCCGGCCAAGTGGCGTATCGGTGGGCAGCACGATGATGCCTGCGTGGTCGTGACCGAGACCGAGTTCGTCTTCGGCGCAGATCATACCCTGCGAGGGAACGCCTTTTACCTTGCGTTCGCCAATGGTGAACAGGTCGCCGTCTTTGCTGAAAACGTTGGCGCCAGGCACGGCGAGGAAGACTATTTGCCCGGCAGCCACATTGGGCGCACCGCACACAACGGAGCGCACGATGCCGTCACCAACATCTACTGTTGTGGCCGATAGGTGGTCGGTGTCGGGTATGCGTTCGCAGGTCAAAACCTTGCCAGTCAACACTTTATCTAAGTCAACGGGCGAAGGTTTCACAGTATCCCATCCTTCCACTTCCAGGCCCAGCGATGTCAGAATTTCGGCGATTTCAGAGGGTGATTTATGTATGTCGAGAAATTCTCGAATCCAATTCAGCGATAATTTCATTACCTCAAAAAAACTAACGGATTACGATCTGGTTTTTCGCAAAAAAATTGCGAATTGGCAAAGGTAGAAAGCTTGCGTGAAAATGTGTCAATTTTGACCAATTCCATACGAGACTCAAAAACGCCCTTCCAAAAACGCCTGTACGTCTTGTGAGGTTTCTGCCGGATTTTCTTCCTGAGGCCAATGACCTGTGTTTCGGTAGATTTTTATCAGCGACCCGCGAATTCGCTTGTGGAAATCGTATGCATACTCTGGCGAGATATGGGTGTCTTCTGCGCCCCAAAGGATGAGCGTAGGGGATGAGATGCGTTCGATGAGATCAATGGGTGGGCGGTTGTCGCGCACAGACGCCCGGTCGGTAAATGCCTTTCGGTGGCCAGGCAGCAGCGAAAGGTCGAAGTGACGTTGTACGAGGGCGTCGGTTACACGGGTATCGTCGGCCCAAACGTCCAGGAGCGATATGCGGACGAATGCTCGCGGGGTTATTTTCCAAAGAATGCGGTGGATCACAGGTGTGCTGGCGAGCCAATCAATTGCAGAACTGCTTTTTTCTTCAAAACCCGGTGCATCAAGCAGGATGAGTTTGTCAATTCGCTGGGGCGATTCGGCAGCGAATTGCCATGCGATTTGCGCCCCAAGCCCGCAGCCCGCGAGCGACACCTTTTTTAAGTTCAATTTCTGCAAAAAGCTGTCTAAAAAACTCGCGTACATGAATGCGCTGTAACTTCCCTGGGGGTGCGGTGCACTCAGGCCGAAGCCCGGAAGGTCTACACTTACTACTTGTTGCTTTTTGCTGAGTTCCTCTGTCCAACCCGCCCAAGTATGCAGCGAACTTTGTGCATCGTGGAGGAGCAGGATCGGATCACCCTTTCCGCTCGTGCGGTAATGAATGTCCATGCCGTCCACTTGCATGAATTTTGAATCGGGGTAAGCGTAATGGCCGATATAGTTGGCTGCGGGCAGGTCTTCGTGCCAGTTGTCATACAGCCACCAGGCCAGTGCAAAGATTAAAGCCCAGCGCACCAAACGGGAAATGCTCAGGATGCCAAGCCATTTACGCACTACGGCGACTCTTCTGGAGGTTGAAAGTTTGGTCATTCCCGCTTACTTTTTTTGATTTTTGACCAATGCCGCTATTCCGGCAGCAAGGACAAAACCACCAATCGCTCCCATACTCATATCTCTCAAAATTGGGCCAAGTGGCTGTGGCTGTGGGTTTTTGATTAGATTTTCCAGTTCTTGAACATATTTGCGCAATTGATCTGCCTGCTCTGGATCACCGACACCGGTAGTAAGTTGATTTTTGGCCATATCAAGCGCAATCGTCAATTCCGAGAGCAACAGGCTTGGGTCGTAAAGGCGCAAGCCATAGTTGAAAATCCAATAGCAGAGATTGATAAGCAAAAAAGTGACAAAGGGCGTACGAACCACTTCTCGAAAATCACGCGCTGTGCCTTTGCTTGCGCAATCCTCTTTGGTCGCAATCCACATGAAAATCAGATAAACAATCATGCTGCCCCATTGGAGCGAGAGGTCGAGATATAATTCTGGCCTGGCAATGTAGAGCAGCGCGAAGTAAAAAATTACGACTGCCCCGCCTAAAAATCCGTAGCGAACACCGGGGGTCATGTGTGAGAAGGCTTATCTTTTTTCAAAACCAGACCAGCAACAAGCCCACAAAGAAATCCAAAAAAGACACTGGAAATCACCACGATGATTGCAAAAAATACGGGCGAGAAAAAGAAGGACATCATTTCCATCGCTTGTTCTGCTTGTTCTTCCGACTGGCCGCCTTGCTCTTGCATTTGCTGCATTGAAATTTCTTGAATTTTATCCAGCATGCCTGTAGCAATGAACGTCGTGAAGATAAAAAACCACACCGCGCTCAGCACACCAGAAATAAGTCCTGCAAGCGTCCCCAGGCCAATGCCTTGTCCAACGCTTAGATATCCACCCAAATCTTCATCACGATGACTCCGAAGTGCCGCATGAATAAAATAGTAGGTGATCCCGATAAGCAATATGCGGTTGAGCCAGCTAATTGCGGGATTGGTAAGCATTTCCATGTCCATCCCAGTAACATAGAAAACGAGGTTGACCAAAATGCCTGCTCCTGTAATAATAAGTGCAGCAGTCATAGCGCGTTGCGCCAAGGTTTTCGTGGGTTGAGAAGTGTCGAGTGCGTCCATAACGTTTTGTAATTGATGAAAGAAAGCATTGATTTTCGTCCGCCAAACTACGTTGCACTTTGCATCCTTGTGTTTTTGTTCCGACGATTTTTTTATTTTTACCGACTAAATGGGCGAATTCAGTCTTTTTTGATAGGCAAAAAAAGAAGCGACACTTATAAAAAAGTGTCGCTTCTAACGATATCTTTTTGGAGAATTAATCAGAACATATCGTAGTACAATTTCAGCGTTGCGTCGGTCTCTTTTGCTTTGATTTCAGCAATGATGGCATCAAGTTCTGTCACCTTACTGGTATTGTTGTTTTCGCGGAAATGGTTCCGTAGGTCGGCAATGGCTTTGGTCGCACCAAATCGGCGCCATTCACTGGTCTGGAGGTTGAGCGAAATGGATTTGAACTTTTCTACGCTCGCATCCAAAAGTGTGGCATCACCCAGCCCGATGAGGAATTTCTGGTAATTGTCGAAAAACGGAAACGCCCCGAAACCGTCTGCCTTGTCCAGTTTTTTTTCAAAAAACGCAAGGTTTGAAAGCTCCGGTTGCTCTGCGTAAAGTTCTGCCAGCACGGGCGTAAAATTGTCTGAATCATCATTTTGCAACACTTTGGAAGCCTCACGCGCGGCGGCAGGGTCGAGCTTATGCAGGGCCGAAAGAGCCGCGCCCACCACGCTGTACGCTTGCTCAATACCCATATTTTTCTGGAGAATGGGGATATACTGCTTGTCGTTGGTGCGGCCAAGGAGACTAATCGCTGTTGCGCGAACGCCTGGAGCAGGGTCGGATTCAGCCAAGCGGGCGATAATGGGCAGGTTACCAGCCGCGTCTATGCCATCTGCCATCAATGCTTCCTGACGGATGCCATGAAATTTGTCTGAAAGTGCCTCTCCTAAAACAGCGTTCGTAAGTGTAGAAGGCTCGGCTTGCAAACCGTTGAGGGCTTCGACTCGGTCGTAGTAAAGCGGCGCATTGCGATACATAAAGGCCCATTCTTGGGCATTATGGTGGTCGGTCTTTAGACAGAGCAAGGTTTTGGTTGCATCAAAATTGATCAAAGCTGGTTTGCTCGGGCAGTCGAAAAAGAACGTCTGGTTGCGCTTGGTAACGCGGATATTTTCGCGGCGAGCCTTTCCCGAAACGTCATAAATATCCACGAAAAGCGGAAGGTCAAAAATCCGGGCAACATCCTGGCCTTCCTGGTTTTGGGTCACGGTTATGCTTGCTTTTTTTGTGTCATTATCCCAACCATATACAATGTCGAGCACAGGGTGTCCTGCCCCCAAAAACCACTGGTTAAAAAACCAACTGAGGTCTTGGCCAGTCACGTCTTCGAAAGCAAGGCGGAGTTCGTGACTTTCTACATCAGTGTATTCGTTCTTTTTGAGGTAGCGGTTCAGCGCAGCGAAAAACGCCTCGTCGCCCACCTGTTGGCGGAGCATGTGAAGGACGCAGCCGCCCTTGTTGTACGAATGGGCGTCGAACATATCCTCGCGGTCGCCATACCCGAAATGGATGAGCGGGTGGCCGCCGTCGCCAGCAGAATAGAAATAGCCTTGCTGTTCGGTCATCAAGTGTTCGTCAGCAGCATCCTTTCCATGTTTTTGTTCCATCCAGAGGTACTCCGAGTAGTTGGCGAAACCTTCATTGAGCGTTAGGTTGGCCCAGCTCTCAATCGTCACCAGGTCGCCGAACCATTGGTGGAACATCTCGTGGGCCACTACTTTTTCATTTGTCAAGTGGTCGTCCAGGAGTTCACGTTTTGTCTTCTGCATGAATTCCCCAAAAATCACGGCAGTAGTATTCTCCATTGCCCCGCTCACATAATCGCGCACAGTGACTTGCGAGAATTTTGACCAAGGGTAGGTATAGTTCAGTTTGGTGGAAAAGAACTCCAGCATCTCCGGGGTGTAGGGGTAAATATCGCGGGCATGGGCCTCGTATTTTGGCTCTACGTAGTATTCCACGTCAATGCCGCGCCATTTGTCTTTTACTATTGCGTACTCGCCAATCGCCATCATAAATAGATAAGGCGCGTGAGGCTTGTCCATTTTCCAGTAATCTGTGCGGGTGCCGTCGGCGTTCTTTTTGGAAGAGATCAGAAGGCCGTTGGTGAGGGTTTTGTACTTGTCTTCCACGGTGATGTACATCTCCTGAGTGCAGCGTTCGTTGGGCTTGTCCACCGTGGGCATCCAGCAGGAGTTGCTTTCTGTTTCGCCCTGGGTCCAGATTTGCATGGGCTTGTCTTTTTCAGCACCGTCGGCGTTGATGAAGTACAAACCTTTGTCGCTGGTGATGGCCGCTGAACCACCGAAGGATTCGCGCTCATCGGGCTTGGCGGTGTAAGTGATGGCGATTTTGAATTCCTCCGTTCGAGTGTAGGTCTTGCCGAGATAAATAGTCAATTGCTCATTGTTGTAATCACGTTTCAACTGTTCGGTTTTCCCATCGAATGTAACTGATTGAATGTCAAAATTCTTGGCATCCAACGTCACCTTGTCTGTGGCATAAAACCAGGGGCGCATGGTGAGCGTGGCTTTTCCGTTGGCGCGTTTTTTAGCCCAGTCGAAGGAGATTTCGATTTTGGTATGGATCAAGTCTACCTCGAAGGTATGCGATGCATTGTAGGGACGCAGCGAGTCGAGGTTTTCCTGGGCTTGGGCTTCGATGTTCACCTCGTCGAGCACATTGTATTCTACGGGTTCTTCGTCTTCGCCCATGAGGGGTTTGCCCATGGAATCCCACATGGCGGGTTCGTTGGGAGGATTGGGGGTGCTTGTAGTTTTATTGCCGGTTTTGGGCGTACAAGCGAGGTAAAGCGTGAGGAGGGTAAGGAGGAGGGTGGAGAGGAGTGGGCGCATGGATGTGAGTGTGTGGGTTGGGTTGAAGTCGATTCGCAGATAGAATTCGCAGGTATTTATTTATCTAAGATGATAATTTTTAAAAAAGTCTATTTTCATTTCCCATTCTTTTAAGGAAAAATTATATGCTCCATTTTCAGAGGCGTTTACAATTCTTTCGGTAAAAAACTTCTGAAGAATGTAAACTTCTGAAATTAATTCTCCGATACGGCTTACCTCGTTGCCTTTTACCTCTTGATATTCAAATATGCTTTTCGGATTTTCTAGGCTTATAACATCCAAACCTTTTTCATAAAATAACAATCCTTCTTTTTTAGAATAATTTCTACAATTAAAAATAAAATAAGAATCCGAATGAAAATTAGATCCAGTTTCAACACCAAAATGAATTGGTTGATAAATAGAAAGAGAAGATTTCTTTAGAGTGATTCCAGCAATGGGAGACTCAATTTTTCTAGTATAATTCCAGTTAGACAATAAGAGTATGTTTTCATTAGACTGAAATGTAATCGTCTCAGGATATGGGAAGCCAAGCCCTTTTGAAACGATAAAATCATTTGAGGAATTAACAGTTAACAAGTTGTTTATTTTTAGAGCAAAACAAGACGGATTGTATTGAAACCCTAGGGACTCTACCCCAAAGGCATTTAGCCCAGTATCAACCTTCCCTTTGGGGTTGGACAAAAAATGGATTCTCAAAAGTCTATCATTTTTTCTTATCCGCTCATTGATAAAAAATTTAGGTTTAAAATTTCCGCCGTTGTTGGTGTCCTCGCCAACAACAAGCAACGGAGCATGATTTTACCTCCCTGAGGTTACATTTAATTGTTCTACGCAGGCTCATTCACTCCGCCGTGGATGTTGGCGTGGACGCCAACATCGGCAGCAAGTCTTCCTTTCCCAACCACTCACTCCGCAGTGGATGTTGGCGAGGACGCCAACATCGGCAGAAAGTTCTCGATCAGTTCGGCTATTCTGATCTGTCGGGTACTCATTTGTTGTTCCATACATTATGTGGCAGATGAGAAGGCAGCTTTTTTAGATGCTTTTTTGCGGTTGATTTGGGCAACTGTTTCTTTAGTGCGTTCGTGAATGATGCGCATTTGCTCCACAATTGGCAGATGTTTTACCTCCTCGTATGCTTTGTCTTTCCATTCCCAAACGGAAAGTTGCGCTTTTGATATTTTAGGTTCCATAGCCAGTTAATTCTGTTGGTGTGATGATGCGTAATGGGTGAATGTATCCAAGTTCATAGTTTTTTGCCAAAACGCGTCGCTCCCGATTGATGTTTGCAAGGTGCTTGAAGTTCCAACTAACCAAATAGTCAATCTTGTGGACTACGCAGAAAGCAACGTGCAATGCATCAAACAGTTTCTTTGGGGGCATGATTCCGTTGTCCAAATAGTTTTGTGCGAGTTGACCAATATCTTCTGTTTTATCAATAGGTAGGATTTCAATAGGATAATCTTCAAGAATTTTGAGCAGTCGCGCTCGCTCCATCTCATTATCAGTCTGGTTTATTTCAGCGATTACATACTCTGTAACAAAAGTATCGTAGATACCAAGTCTCACGAAGTTTTCAAAAAAATCCACTGTGATCTCCTTTTTCTCGGGTGCATCGTCGGCAAAAAGGAAGTTTATCGTCGAAGTGTCTAGATAAATCGTTGATTTTATCATCACAACATATACTCTTTAAACTCTTCTTCCAAAGGCTCATTGAAATCCTCGGCCATATATGCAACCAATCCTGGCATAGAGCCAGCCTTGCGCACAGCCTTGACAGTCTCTGGCTTTTTTTCAAGTGTGTGTTTTTGAAAAAGGTAGCCAATGAAATCCAGCACCTCGCGCTGCAAGTTGGCAGGAAGGCTGTTGAATTGTAAGAGAAAAGTTTGTT
>CAZPTQ010000157.1:0-12399 GCA_964589365.1 uncultured Saprospiraceae bacterium | reverse complement strand
AACGCCAAAATAATTGGCCTGAAATTGGAAAGTTATTTTGACACCGTTCCTAAGGGAAACCCGAACGCATGATAATTTTAACAAAAACAAGTCCGGTCTAACCAACTTTAACCTCCGGCAAAATCGAGTTTAATGCCACCTTAACGAAAAATACAGGACGGAAGAACCTATTTTTGACCCAGAAAATATGCGCACCGGAAATTGCGCAAATATTCAAATATTCACAAACCATGAAAAAAGTACATAATTCTTTGCTTTGGGCAATCGTCGGCCTGTTCGCAGTGGCTTTCTATCCTGCTGCCAACGCGCAAGATGACCTCTATTACGACCCGGCTACGGATGCTCCTGTTTCCACGCCACCCACATACACCGAAGAGCCCAACGGGAACAGCAATGTCACTCGCCGTTACGACGATGACGAGGGTTATTACGACGACGATGACGACTACGCTTATGAATATTCTTCGCGCATCCGTCGCTTCCAACGTCGTTCGCCTGTAGTGGACTATTACGACCCTTACTTTGTAGACCTCTACAACTATGATCCGTTCTTTTCCCCGGGCACTTCCATTTACGTTTACAACTACAACGATTATTGGTCGTACCGCCGTTGGCAGCGCTGGAACCGTTGGAACAGCTGGAATTCCGGCTGGGGCGGCGGCTGGGGCGCTGGTTGGAACTCCTGGGGCTGGAATAGCGCCTATTCCTTCAACAGCCCATGGTACAACCCTTGGGTAGTCAATAACTACTACTACGATCCTTACTGGACCTGTAATGGGTACAACCCCTATTTCCAAAACCAATTTTATGGCAATGGCTGGTCGAACAACCACTATTACTATGACAACAATAACGGCAATGGAAATGGTGGCGGTTATTCCCCTAAAACCTATACTGGCCCGCGTCGAAACGGTTCAAGTGTCAACCCAGGTTATGCCCGCATAGCAGACAGCAACGGCCGCTTAACCCCTTCGCAGACCAATGCACCAGTGCTCGAAAGAACAGCGACTCGCCCTGGTCGAACTGCAGGCGACATAGAAAGCAATTCCGCAGCAGGCCGTGGTAATACAGCCACCCCAAGTGTGCGCCGCCCAGACGGTTCTACCGCTGAACCAACTGGTCGTGCCCGCACTCCTGAAACAGCCCCTGTTGGCCGGGGCGTTGAAAATCCTTCCTCTCGTAATGATGAAGGCAATATGCCGCGTCGTACGGAAGATGCCAAACCTCAGCGCACCGAAACGCCTTCACCGCGCAATGAGGAAGGCTACAAGCCACGCCGTTCGGAAGAAACGCCTTCGCGTCCACAGCGCACTGAAACTCCTACGCGCCGCAACAACGACGAAGGTGGAACTTCAACACCTCGACGCACAGAGTCAGCGCCATCCCGCACGGAAGAAAGTCGTCCTGCGCGCCGCACGGAAGAACGTTCTAATGAGCGTCCGAGCCGTTCGAACAACAATGACAGCGGTCGGCCATCGCAAGAAAGCCGTCCGAGCCGTTCGTCTGAAGGTGGCAATAGTGCAGGTTCCAACAGTGGCGGCAGCAGCCGTGGCAGTGATTCGGGAAGCAGCAAGAGTTCAAGTGGCAGCAAGAGTGGTGGCAATGGCCGTGGTGGTCGCAATTAACACAAGCATTGAAATTTGGAAAGAGGGCGGAAATCGGTGCATGTCGCCTTTTCCGCCCTTTTTCTTTCCAAAAATCTGTATCCCTTTATTTTCAAAACAATATTGAGCCATGAAAAATATAGTCATAATGACCTTGTTGCTTTTATGCACAAGCGCAGCCATTTCCCAGAATGCCAGTGATGTCATTCGGTATTCTTATTTACAACCTGGCGGAACTGCCAGATTTATCGGTGCAGGTGGTGCGTTTGGCGCCCTAGGGACAGAATTTGGGGCGATAAGCCAAAATCCTGCCGGCCTTGCCCTGTTCCGCACGAACGAACTTACCTTAACTCCATCGCTTCATTTTGCTCATACTAATGCCAATTTGGAGGGAGGAGAAGTTTATGACGATGATAAGAGCAAATTTGGGTTTGACAATATTGGACTTGTTTTCAACACGAATCCAAGCGGTAAGAAATGGAAGACCTTCAATTTTGGTATTGGCTACAATCGGCAAGCAGACTACAACCACGCCATTTATTATGAGGGGGATGCCTCCGGAACCATCATGAATGGCTTTTTTTCCGAAGCAAATTCCGGGAATCTTGATCCATTTGGTTCGGAATTGGCCTCTAATTCAGGTGCTTTTTATTCGGATGACGATGATAACCTGACCTATGATTTTGCTGGCAATGAAAACGCAGTGATAAACCGCTCACATGCCGTTACCACTTCTGGACGCATGAACGAAATGACCCTTGCTTTTGCAGGCAATTATGATGAGAAATTAATGGTAGGTGCTACCGTTGGGGTTCCATTTGTCAATTACCGTGTTGACGGTGAATACATTGAGAGCGACCCAACGGAATCTGTTGCGTTTTTTGACAAATTGACCTATACAGAATATCTGCGCTCCTCAGGGGTGGGTATAAACCTCAAACTCGGCGTAATCTATAAATTTAGCCAGGCATTTCGCCTTGGTGCAGCGTTTCATACGCCTACTGCCTTGAGCCTCACCGATTCATATAGCAACACTTTTGCTTACGATTATACAGATGGTACCGGCTCCTATACCGGCCAGGTACAAAATTCTCCAGATGGTACCTTTGACTACAAACTCCGTACTCCCTGGCGGGCCAGTGCAAGCGCAGCGTTGATCGTGAAAAAATTTGGCTTCCTAAGTGCCGATTTTGAATGGGTGGACTATGCTGCCAACCGCTACAACTTCACCGCAGATGTTCCCAGTCAAGACAACCAGCTGTATGAGCGAGAAGTAAACACTGATATCCAGCGCAGGTATCAACAAGCTATGAACATGCGGTTCGGTGGCGAACTTGTGCTCGACGAATTCCGATTGCGAGGAGGGTTCAATCTACTGGGAAAACCTGAGGAAGCTGCAACCGGTTTTAATACGGGTATAAGTGCGGGTGCTGGCGTTCGAGGAAAAGCCTTCTATCTCGACTTTGGGTGGCGCCGAAATCAAGGCCAAGGCTCCGTGCAACCATACCAAAACGCTCCCGTGGCAAGTACTAAAGTGGTGAGCAATGATTTCCTTTTGACCTTGGGGTTCAAGTTTTAGACTTGCTTTTTTTGCCCTCGCAAAACGGTTCAATCATTTGGTTTTCAAAAAGTTGCCGATAAGAAATACCCATTTCGAGGTATAAAAACGTCTGGTAACTTTGTACTAGTACAGTAAAAAATATTTTGAAAAGGTTGGTGCATGAGGTAGTCAGTCTATCTTTGCACCAACCTTTTCTTTTTAATCCACGGCATTCAAGCCGAATTTTGCTCTCCCAACCGATATTTTTTCCGATTTTAAAGTATTTACTTTTTAATCAGTGCCACCACGACAGTATGGTTACATTCTGTGGTCTGGGCTGTTGTCGCTTTGGCGATTTCAGCGACCTGCTCCATATTTTGTTTCATTTATAATCTCATGGTTGCCCCTTCCGGTTAGGCT
This sequence comes from uncultured Saprospiraceae bacterium, assembly GCA_964589365.1. Taxonomy (GTDB): domain Bacteria; phylum Bacteroidota; class Bacteroidia; order Chitinophagales; family Saprospiraceae; genus M3007. The sequence goes on along the minus strand of CAZPTQ010000157.1, from coordinate 8,835 downwards.
CGCGGTGAGGGGCTTTTTTCAAAAAATGCCGATTTTGGCTTCAGATATCCCGCACGAAAAGACTTAAGAAAACTCCAAACCGATAAGAAATCGAATTGAACTATGGCCCTTGGCCTTTCGGTTTTCCCGTTTTAATCGGGGTTTTCGATCATCTTCCTACCCCCCGCAAAGAGGCCCGCTTCGGTGGGTCTTTTTGTTTGTGCAAAAAAATAATCCGATGTTTCAATTGCACTACCGAAAATTGCACCCGGCAATGTAAAAAATCAACCCGTTCATGCGACTCGTTTTTCCTGACAATTTTTTATGGGGCACTTCTACGGCAGCAGCGCAAGTGGAAACAGCATTCGATCACAATTGGCGCGGACAGAGCTCGTTGGATGGCTATGTTTTTGAGCGGACAACGGATCATGAACTGCGCCGCCAGGAGGACGCAAAAATCATTGCCAGATTTGGATCAATATATCGTTGTGGAGTTGATTGGAGTCGTTTGCAGCGGGAGCCATTTGCAAAATTCGAGCAAGCGGTTGTAGCAGAATACCGTCGCTTTTTTGATGATTTGCACTCGCGCGGAGTTGGGCTAATGTTCGTTTTGCACCATTTTGCGCATCCCAATTGGTTTGAGCAAAAGGGCGCCTGGACGAACGAAGACAACATCCCTTTTTACCTGGATTTTGTGCGACAGTGCATCAAACATTTTGGCGAATATGTAAAGCTTTGGAATACATTCAATGAACCGAATGTGTACGCAATGAATGCCTACATTCTGGGCAATTTTCCGCCCAGAAAAAAAGGGCGTTATCTTTTAGCCAACAAGGTTCTCGACAACATGGGCAAGGCACACGACATTGCCGTGACGATGCTGCGCGACAAAACAAATGCTTCTGTGGGCATTTCGCTGAACACAGCTTGCTTCGAAGGCCGGGGCATTTTGGGAAAATTGGTGGCGACTTTTGTGCGCTGGTGGTTTATGACGCGAGCAGCCCGACCTTTTGAGCGATGTGATTTTTGGGGACTGAGCTATTATGCCTACATGATTTTTGACCCCTTCCCGATGGATGCGATTTCGAGAAAAAAGGATTTGGAAAAACTTGGCATCCCGCACGACAAAATGTGGGGTTACCGCCCGGAAGGCTTGGGCGAAGTGCTACGCAGCTTTTATTCAAAATATTCAAAACCAATAATCATCACGGAAAACGGCATCTGTACGGATGATGCTCAAACGCGCATCGAGGGGATAAAAGATTACCTGAAAGTGTGTCATAAGGCAATAGAGGAGGGAGTAGCATTACAGGGCTATATCCACTGGAGTACATGGGACAATTTTGAATGGCATTTGGGTCCGACTTTTCGCTTTGGGCTTGTTCGGGTGGACTTTGAAACCATGAACCGCGAAATGAACATAGCCAGTGCGTTTTATGAGCAAGTAGCGCGGGATAACGGTTTGGAAATTTGAATCATAGAAATGACACTTTCCTAAAAAGTGTCGCTTTTGAAACGTGGCTTTTTTATGCAAACACAACTTCACTTTCGCGTTTTTGCGATCCTTCTGGTGTACGGGCTGCTCAAATTTTTGGGCGGTTCGTTCGGCGCTTTATTGCTTTATCCAGTGACCCTGCTCGTCACTTTTTTGCACGAATTTGGTCATGCGATGGGCGCAATACTGACGGGCGGCTCAGTGGAAGGATTACAAATTAATGCTGACGGGAGCGGCTACACCACCACACGAGGCGGTAGTCCTGGTATTGTCTTAATGGGCGGATATTTAGGCAGCGCGGTACTGGGAAACATTCTTTTCCGCATTGGAGCACGCCATCACCATCTAGCACAAGCTACTTTGTTGGTGATGGCAGGATTTATGGGTCTGGTTAGTGTGCTATGGTTCGAATCGTTCGAGAGCACTGGAATTTTGTGGGTTTTTGCGCTCTCACTTGCGTTTATTGCCCTTCGAACCCGCGCTGACCAGGACGTTCTGATGTTCTTGGGTTTGGCAGCAGTGTTATACATCATCCAAGATTTCAATGTAGGGCCGAGCAGCGATTTGGCGATGTATGAAAAAGTAGTGGGATTGTTCCCGGCCCAAGTGTGGATGTATATTTGGCTGGGGCTTGCCGCGCTCCTGTTTTTCTGGAATTTGAACGGTTTGTTTAGAAAAAGTCGGACGGTCTAAAGTGTTTTTGCTTCCTCCCACAGTATATCCATTTCGGCCAAAGTCATGTCTTTCAATGGTTTGGGGGCATTGCGTTCAATATGTTCGAATCGTTTTTTAAATTTTCGGTTTACACGCTCAAGGGCAGTTTCAGGATCCACTCCTATAAAACGGGCATAATTGACGAGTGAAAAAAGCACATCGCCAAACTCTTCTTCGATATCAGGCTGCGGGGCTTTATTCTGAATATTCTCCTTCAGTTCGCCGATTTCTTCTTCTACTTTGGCCCACACTTGCTCGGTATTTTCCCATTCAAACCCAACCTGTTTGGTTTTTTCCTGCATTCGATAGGCTTTCACCATGGCCGGCAAACCTGAAGGAACACCTTCCAAAATGGATTTCTTGCCCTCTTTGAGTTTGAGTTGTTCCCAATTGCGTTTCACGTCCTCTTCGCCGTTTACCTCGATTGTCTTCCCGGTTATGGGATCGCTGTAGATGTGAGGGTGTCGCGATATCAGTTTATCGCAAATGGCATGAAGGGAATCGGCTATGTCCCACGCGCCTTGTTCGGAAGCGATGCGGGCGTAAAAAACCATGTGGAGCATGATGTCTCCAATTTCTTCCTTCACCCCGGCGAGATCGGCAGAGAGGATGGCATCGGCGAGTTCATAGGTTTCTTCGATGGTGAGATTTCGGAGGCTTTCAATGGTCTGTTTTCGGTCCCAGGGGCATTGCTCCCGGAGCTCGTCCATAATGGTGAGCAGGCGGCTAAAAGCTTCGAGTTTTTGTTGGTGGGTGTTCATTGCGTGAGAGGCTGAGAGGCTTTGAATGGGCGAAGATAGCAGGAAGTAGGCAGTTGCAGTAGGCAGAGGCAGGCTCGATAAGCCATTGCCCCTAAGTTCCAACTTATTGATTTTAAAGTCTTTAGTTTAAAAATACAAATGACAAACATGAAGTTTTCGGAGAAAACGTCTCGAACAAATTAAAAACCTTCATACTTTTGGATTTGCGAAATTCAATTTCGTACGGCCTTTAAACAGCACGGAAAACGATGAATCCCACCTTGTCCCCCGCCCTTTTGGAACAGGTTCGGGCTGCTTATGAGCAAATAAGTGGCCTGCCTTTCCCGGTTCATGCCACGCTTTCTGATGGTACAATATTCTTGGCCAATAAGGCGGCACGGGAGTTTTTTGCGATGCCCCAAGAACTAGACTTGGAAGGTATCAATATCCAAAATTTTTATGAAGATTCCAGGGAGCGCGAACAAGTGCTGCGCAAATTGCGACATAGTCCACCCGGCGAATGGCATAACAACATCACTATTCGTTTAAAGGTTGGCAGCGAACAGCGCAAAAGCCGCCTGTCTACACTGCCATTTTTTGATCCGAACAACGGCCATCTGGCAGCAATGTTGAACATCACCAGCAGCATGACCGACGTGGAATGGTTCGCCGAATTCGAAGACACCTTTGACGCTGGCTTTTTTGAATTGGATGAACTGTTTTCTATAACCAGCTGCAATGCAAAAACCGCTGAGATACTTAACTACACCGACAAGAACGCGCTATTTGGGAAGCCTGTAAGCGAACTTTTTTGGGAAGCCGGCCAAGTCAAAACCCTTCGTGACGAATTGCTCAGCACTCAACACTTGCACAATAGAAGACTTAAGTTGCGCAGTAAAGGCGGTGCAATGGTGATCGTAAATATGCACTGCCTTGCAGTACCCGACGAAACCGGTTTGATCACAAGAGCAAAAGGTGTTATCAGGGATGTAACCTTCGACATCATCGCCAAAGACGTACCTGTTGGCCTTTTTATGGTGACCACCAATGCGGAGGGCGAAGAGATTTTTTCCAGAGCCAACGAAGCCTTTGCGCACATTTACGGATTTCAAACTGAGGAAGAGATCATTGGCCGCCCGATCAATGAGTTTCATGTTAGCCCGGCCGTTTACGCTGACTTTAAAAAGGCGTTGGACGAAGCCGCTGAAAATGATTTGCCGCTCCTGGACTATTTTTTGGACATGAAAGATGTCCACGGCAAAAAACACAACATCGTGACCAATGTGCGCTATATGCCCGGCGAAAACCGCCGCTTGCGTGTTGGGGTGGCATACGACCTGACTGATCATGTAGGAAAGCAATTGCGCATCCTTGAGGCTGATTTTGGTGCGCTTCTGCACACTTACATTGCCACTGTAAATGGCCTGCGCGATACGATGGGCATGTTGATAAAAGCACATGGCTACGATGTAATGGCAAATGAGAAGCATATAGACCGGAGTATTACTGCCAATCAGCTCAGTGGACATATAAAACGCCTTGGTTCGCTCCTGACAGAGCTGGAAAAAACGGGAGCAGAACGAGGGGTAAACGAAGATTTTTTTGAGCGCATCCGCAAACCATGGCGCAGGCTTACCGAAAAGCAGATGGAACGCGAAAAAGACAACGCCTCCTGGGCGCGACGCAACATGATTGAAATGCGCAACGCCCTCGATGCGCTCAAAAAAACGGGCCTACCGCGCGAACTGCTCAAAAGTGTCCGTACAGAAGTAGATGAGATTTTGCGGCTCACTACGGTCACTTCGCTTTCCTTGTCGTTGGATGAGCTCAATGAGCGTATCCCGGAATTTTACTATTTCCGGGACTACTTGCGGCGGAAAGAAACCGAATTGCAGGATGCTAAGCCTCAAAACATCATTTCTATACTGCTTGACGCCACGCAGTTTTTGGAAGAATTTGCCTCCATTAGAAAAGTTGCCATTTTGCACCATCTCAACCCAAACGAGCATGTTATGGTCAATTGCAACAAAGCATCGCTCAACCGCGCTTTTTCTTGCCTGTTGCACAATGCTATTAAGTACAGCTGGAGCAAAAGGGGCGACAACCCTCCATACATAGATATTCGGGTGGACAAAAAAGCAGACACCATGGAAATCATCATAGAAAATTGGGGGGTGGCCATCCGCCGCCAAGAGCTGGAGAACGATTTGATCTTCCAGTTCGGGCAGCGCGGTCAAATCGCCGACGACCGCGGGCGCTCTGGCACAGGAATTGGCCTTTACGATGCGCACAATATTATCACCAAACATGGCGGTACTTTACGCCTTACTTCTGAACCAACTTTTGGCAACCCGCTTGAAGTGTATTCCCACCCATTTATTACAAAAGCCTTCATCACATTACCCATTGTTAAACAACCATGATAAAATTGCTGTGGGTTGACGACAACCTCAACCAAGACCTAGCTGAAAAGCGCATGAGCCTGCTCATGGAAGATGAGATCGAATCTGATTTCGCGGGAGATGCCACCGAAGCATACTTCTTGCTCACCGACCGGGAAAAAGAATACGATGTGGTGCTGATGGACCTCCGACATCCTGCCGGGCCAGACGACATTTGGAATGATTACGCAGAACAGGCAGACCGCAAGTTTGGCCCCGTGCTGCTTCGAATGGTCAAGGAAAACCAGGATAGCAAATTCAACCACCTTAGCAAGACCCGTTATGGCGTGTTCACCATCGAAACAAAAGAAGAAAACCCTGATCTCTTTGTACCGCCGATCAACCTGCCTGAACAGAATTACAAAATGAAAACCCACGCGTACGACGAAAAGGACTTTATCAACTTTATCTACGCCCTATACAAATCATGACCAGCATTCTCCTTTTTGACTGGTTTCATCTTGGACTAAGCGGTGAATGGGTATCAGCAGCCATTGGCATCGCGATCACTTATGCCGTGTTTATCATGGGCGTACCCGCCCTTATCTTTCAGACATTCATCCCGGAAGCACTGCGCAATGTGTACAACAAGCGGCTTATGCGCAGGTCACATCAGGTTTTTACAATCCAAATAATACTTATTGTGATGTTGCTTTGGATGGTCAACCCTAAAGTCTGTGGGATAGAAGAATATGGCCCGGGGAATGATTTTTTGGCATACTTGATTTTTGGAATGACCTTCCTGATTCTTTTGATCGGTCACATGCACCTCATTTGGAAATTCCAAACCTCGCAGCATATTGGTAAGCAGTTGTCAAAAAAAATTTCAGACAGCGCACTATCCTATTTTAAAGAAAAGCAGGAAATAAAAAAAGAAGACCTTGAAGATCTGGGGCTTTTGGCCGTGGAACTGCCGAATGGGTCTATCAAAAACGCATTTCTTGACTGTATAGGCCAACTTATTGAAGATATTTTGAGTGTAGCAGGCTCAAAACCAGAAGCAATCAACAAGGCCATTGGCGACATTGTAGAAAAAACCGTAGGCCCAAGCGTGACCAATAGCCTTGAAAAAACAAATGCGGAGAACATGAAAAAAGCACTCGAAGTGCTTTCGTTTGCATTCAACCAAGGGCAACGGCGTATTGGAAACGGCGAAGACAAATCTTATTTTAAAACCATCATCAGCAGCAGCATCAAAGAGGTAGGCGTGTGCGCAGTCATTCGGAAAGACCTGCCCACCGTCATGAATGCCATCGAAAAGCTATCCCAAATAGATGGGGTTTCACGGGATGTGTACACACTGGGCGATTCAGCCCTTCAGGAAGGTTATATGCAAGCCTCTGTCGTTGCGTCGCGCAAACTTGGAGACCGTGTGCGAAAAGTCATCGCTGCTCGAGAGCCTGACTGGGTGGAAGACAAGCGCGTGTGTGCCTGGCTTGGCCTCGTGGCTCGTATTTACCAAAAGAGTGGCCATGCACATCGGTATGCTGAAACGCAGATAGAGGTTGTTCTGGAGCAAGCTCATGTCAAACGAGAAGAGATCAATCTAACGTTCAAAAACGCCCAGAACTACTTCTACCGCCGCCTTGCCGACTTCTCCACAGCAGATGCCATCCTCGAACTGCAACTTAAGCGCTACCCGGAATTAGAGCGGTAGAGATTTGACAACTTTTAAAAAGTTGTAAAATCTGGATACTCAACGTAACAAGGTAACCCCGCCCTTCTCCACAAAATGCAATTGCTCTCCGGAGCGAATCGCCTCATACTCCACCCGCCAAACATATACATCTGAAGGGGCGTCAAGGCCATTGATTCGGCCATCCCAGCCTGTTAGCGGCTCATTAGTTTCAAATACCAACTCCCCCCAGCGCGAGAAGACTTTCAGGTTAGAAAAGATCACTTCACAGGGGAAAACAGGGCGGAAGACATCGTTCGCTCCGTCGCCGTTAGGGGTGAAGGCATTGGGAAAAACATCCTCTTTTGCTCCTATTTCTACAATTTTTGAAAGTTCGTTGTCGCAGCCATTGAATTTCCCCTTTCGAGTCACCACGATGCGTCCCCCATTCGTATGGCAAATTCGACCCGGTTCAGTAGGGTCAGGCTCCGCGCCTTCTATACTGAGGGAATAATTTACACCAGCAATATTGTCAATCAGGGTAAGCTGGGTGCATTCGCCGGGGCAAAGTGTACTATCGGCTATCTCAAAATCCAGGTCAATCGGCAAACAAATAGTATTCGTGACAAGGGCTGCGTCTGCTACGGTTAGAATAGCGTTTTGGGCCAAAAAGCCTGTCGTTTCGTCGGGGACAAAGGCCGTTTGCTCTGGCACCACCGTTTCGCGTTTCAGACCGGAGGCAATTGGGCAGCAATCTCCTGCAACTCCTTTCCAATCAGTTTTTGCCAAGAAAAAGTTGTTTTGGTTGCCCGCGGTATTGGTGCCCACAGCGGCAAAACCGTCACCATGGGGTTTTACTTGCCAAAGAACGTTGCCTGTACCCTCGCCTTTGTAGGTATTTTGCCATAGCATATCATTTAGCGCATTGATTTTGATCATGGTGGCGGGAGTACCGCTAGGAGAAGGCCTGCCAAGACTTAGTACGAATTGGTCGCCTGGAAGGGTGATCAAGTCCGTAACGCCGATATGTTTATTGTCAATCCCATACGTGTAGGAAGTTTTCAAATTGCCATCGAGATCGGTCGTAAGCGTCCAGGCACGGGCAAAATCGTCGTCAAAACCTTGAGAATTCCCGGCAAACATAAGCCCACCGTTTTCGAGTGGTGCAATATGGCTTAGCAGGTCGGTGTTGCTGCCAATGGAATAGCGTTGGATAGGCGCTGGCATATCCCCAACGGAATTAAAACGAGCGTAAATGCCCTGAGATTCATTGATTTCGATGTGATAGCCGCTACAATGGATGAATCCCATCTGATCCTGCCAGCATTCGCCCAATTGTTCATACCCTGGCTCGCCAAAAATTTTATACCACACCACATCACCATTTTCATTGATTTTTACGGCCATTGCGTCGCGATTTGTGGACGAAATCACAAAATCGCCGGTAAGCAAGTAGCCATCCAGGAGGCGAGAGATTTTTGGCAGGCGGCAACTCGGTATGGCGCGACGACTCCATACGACCGAGCCATCTGCGGGAGTGATTTTCATCCAACTCGCCTTGGCTTCGCCGCTTGCGTTGAAGGCATCGAACGCCACCAAAAGATTGCCGTCGGAACTGCGCATGATATCCATTGCTTCTGTACGCGGACCATTCGAGTAGGTTTTTGACCAGAGTATTTCGCCCATTTTGTTGAGCATCAGCACTTGCATATTCTGCTGACTGCTGTTTTGCAATGCCGTTGCGCCCGCCAACACGATGTTGCCATTGGGCAATACTTCCAGGGCATTGGCGCGATCGGTGAAAAAATGGTCGTAGGTTTTTTGAAAAACTTCTTGGGCGGGCAGGAGGGT
>CAZPTQ010000156.1:0-12411 GCA_964589365.1 uncultured Saprospiraceae bacterium | reverse complement strand
TAATCTCATCGTTTTTGCAGCGCCGCTCCGTTCACTCGGAGCGGCGCTGTCATTTTCGCTTCTCTCAGCCTTGCAGGCTTTTTTAAGCCTACTAGGTTTAATGCCCTTGTTTGAGCACAATACTCACCATGTTTTCAGGAAAGATTTTACCTGCAAAAAGTAACAATTATAATTTTTTTGAAGGGCTGTAATTTATTCATTATCAATTTTTTATAAGTATATTTTCATTTTCCATACTTCCTGTTTAGTGTAACGCCAGCCCGGTTTCCGTTTGCAATCTCCCTGCGCTGAGGTCAGACTTTTGAGGCATCAATTTTTTCATAATCTAATTGCCTTCACTCATGAAAAGTCTGTACGCTACTCCTGCTTCATCCATTTTTCAACACCAAGGGATTATTGTAGATACCACCATGGTATAACCCGGGGTCCACAATTCTCTGCCTTATGTTGCAACAACAAAAACAGGTATCGCCATGCTTGCCGATATCGCTGGTGCGAACACACGAAATAAGAATGGAAGTGGTGTTCGGCACACCCAGCCAGAATTGCATTGGCTCGGGAGTCTGTATGGTCATGCACAAACTTCCGCCTGATCATTTGCTGAAGTGCCCGAATGCACCTGCCTGGATTTCTTTTGAAAACGGATTGTTGGACTTCAGATTCCCAAAATCTGATGTGCTGCGCCAGGATGTGCTAATTCGCTTTTGTTCCCCTTGGTTCCTGGTCCAGGAATCCTTCCAGCTTCCACGATACACCGCTCGTCGTTTGGGCATGCCTAAACATTGGGTTCAGCCCGGACTATATACCATAGAAGAAACCGCCAAAGAATGGCTTTTGTCTTTTCGCCTGCAAGCGTAAACAGCGGTAAAAAGGCTCATAATACATGCAAAATAAGTGCTTTGCTTTTTGTCCAAAGCGCAGATTCTATAAAAGAATAAAAATTAGGTGGAGTCCTGTTCCGTAAAATCTGCTGGGACCGCCCAATGAAAAAGATCATTGGGCGGCCTGGCGGCAACGGTAGACTTCACAACAAAAAAAACGACCGAGAGGGGCGGTGAAATGCCCTGGTTGTCCTTTAAATGTCCAATAAATATAAAAAATCGGCAGGCTCAGAAACGCGCTCTTTTGGAGGGCTTTCGGCGTTTTTGGGTGTTCTGGCTTTACTAAGATATGCTTTTGAATCGGATCGAAATCCGCGTCATTTTTTGGAGATTCAAGCCGGACAATCCGTGGGTTTGAACCTTTATTTTAATCCTCCTACCGTGCATCCGCAGTGCCAGTCCGGCTATGCGCACAAGGCTGCGGCGTATCCCTTGGGTGCGTTGCGGTTTTGTGTTTTAAGGCGGTTTTGGCCTTATATCCGTGGCCGGGATGGCCCTGGGTGATGGGTTTTACCCTAAAGACATGAAAACTTTTATAAATGCACAAAACACTCATTTTTAATAAATTGTCTAACTTGTATTCTCATGAAAAGCGTTGATCTACTCGACAAAATAAGGACAGGCATCCGAAAGACATGGTTGGATAACCATGTGTCAGTGAGCAGGTTCTGGGCCAAGGCTTCACCAGCCATTGTGCTCCCATTATTTATTTTATTTGCTACCGTTGGTTCCCTTTTTTCGCAATCGGGCACGGCATTCCGCGACTTTAACGGCGATGGTACCCAAACAGGGGCAGAACCAGGGGTGCAAGGCATCGTAGTCCGTATCTATGGCGATGCGACGCTGCCCAGCACAGACCAATTTGTGGGCGCTACTGTCACGGACGCCAACGGTAATTTCAACTTTGCGACCCTGGTCACCAGCGGTCGGGCTGCGCTGGCCGGTGAAAATGTGCGGGTCGAGTTTTCGATACCAACCAGCTTTGGTTGTGACTTGGCAGCCGGGGTGGATTTCACGGCGGTAGGCGGTCTGGTGTACGGTACGAGTGTACAGTTCATCACTGGACAACAAAGCGGGTTGAAATTTGCCATCAACTATCCAGGACAGTGGGTGGAAGACCCTGACCCAACTATTATGCTTCCCTGTTATTCTTTTGGCGACCCCGGTGGGGGCGGTGATGCTGGCTCCAAGCCAGCCTTTGTTTCATTCGACTTTTTAGAAGCCGGCGTACCTGCAAGCCACCAAGGTGGTACTCCGGGGGTGCCAGACCCCAACCTCTTGGCCACGATTGGCCAAGTGGGTTCGCTCTATGGCGTAGCCTTTTCACGTCCGGGGCAAAAAGTGTTTACTTCTGCTGTCATGCGTCGCCACGCTGCGTTTGGTCCATTGGGACCGGGCGGCATTTATTTGGTAAATCCATTCGGTGGTGGTGTCACCAACTGGTTGGATTTGGATGCTGTAGGCATTTGGACATACGATCATGCGGGTTCGTACCCTGCCAACCCCGGCAACAACACCAGCCCGGTGAGTGGCTTTATCGGAACGGCCGCTCAGCGAGGCTTGGGCTCCAACAGCACTACCCCGAGCACGGACTATGCAGCAGGCGACCAGGTAGGCAAGGTGTCTATCGGCGACATTGACATTTCAGACGATGGCCGCTACTTGTATGTGATGAATTTGTGGGACCGAAAAATTTACGAAATTGATCTGGTCAATCCCAAAAACCCGCAGACCCTTACAATCGGTGACGTGGCCACGCGCGTACGGAGTTGGGATACCCCCGATCCTGGTACCAGCAATGGACATGGTGAGCACCGTCCTTGGGGCTTGAAATATTCTCGTGGCAAACTGTATGTGGGTATGGTGCTTTCTGGCCAGAACCTTGTTGGGGATGTGGTTAGCCCGGTTATTACAGTAAGTGGGCAATATATTGGTACCGATTTGTATGGTTTTGTATACGAGTTTGACCCAAGTGCCGAGACCTTCACGCAAAAAATTCAATTTGATTTTAACTACGGGCGCGAACGCGGCTGGATTCCATGGGGGTATAGCACCGCAAGTGGTCTTAGTCGCTTCTTTTCTGGCTCTGAACGTGAGATTGCTGAGCCAATCCTCGCGGATATCGAGTTTGACGATTTTGGCAATATGTTGATTGGTCTTTTGGACCGCAAGGGTCACCAATATGGCATTAACAACAACAACTATAACGGCAACCTTATCAATTACGAATATTCTACAGCAGGTGAGCTGCTGCGTGCCGATGCGAATAGCAACTGTGTGTATTCCATCGTCTCCAACCCCGGATCGGCGGACTATTATGCGGACAATATCATTCACCCGGAATCTTTGCAAGGCCCCTTGGCCGTGCTTCCAGGGCAGAATGAAGCCGTGGCGGTGGTACTCGACCCCATCAAGATTCGTTCAGGGGGTACCATTCGTTTTAGCAATACGACGGGCAACAGGATTGCCAACTCTGCCTATGAGGTGTTTGACGACCGTTGGACCTTGAACCAGCCCGGCGCAACGCCAAGCAAGGCCAATGGCTTGGGCGACGTAGAACTGTCTGGCGACCTTGCCCCACTCGAAATCGGTAACCGTGTGTGGGCCGATTTGGATAGGGACGGTATTCAGGACAGTGGCGAGCCAGGTATCCCAGGGGTAAGTGTGCAATTGAAATGGCCAAATGGTACAGTTTTGGCGACGGTTACAACCAATGCCAGTGGCAATTTTGCGTTCAACAAATCGAACGTGACCGACGGCGACCCCCTTACCCCGGGCAATCAGCCTGGCCTGCTTACGCTGACAGACTATAAAATCTGTGTTCCTGCCACGCAATTTGGAAACGGCCAGCCGCTCAACAACTATTTGGTGAGCCCGCCGAACCAAAGTACCACCGGCTTGGCTGATTTCAGCGATAGCGATGGTATTCTGCTTGGTAGTGGGGATGTGCAGATTATGCTTACCACGGGCAATGCCGGGGAAAACGATCACACCTTTGACGTTGGCGTGATTCCTACGGATTACGGCGATTTGCCGAATACCTACGGAACTACAGAAGCGTCAAACGGCCCATGGCACTGGGTGACCACCAGCCTCAAATTGGGCAACTGCGTGGATGCAGAACCAGATGGTCAGCCCGAAGCAATGGCTGGTCAGATGACCGGTGGGGATGACAATACACCAGGTTTGGCCTTGACCGGCACTTGCACGGGCAATGGCGACGACGAAAATGGGGTGGTGTTTGAAACCCCTATGATTCCAGGTGCTGAAGCTTGTCTGCGCATAACTGCCATGAACATGACGGCTTCTGCAGCGGTATTGCAAGGCTGGATTGACTTTAACGGCAACGGTACGTTTGAACCAGGGGAACAACTTAACACGGGCAATTTCGCTCCATCTGGAGCAAGCATCCCGGTTGGTGGCGTGAGCGCCCAGCTTTTCTGCTTCACGATCCCGGCGACAGCAACGTTCCAGGGCGGACAAGCCTTCTCTCGCTTCCGTCTGTCTCCAGCAGGAGGTCTTGCGCCTACCGGAGGGAATGTAGATGGTGAGGTGGAAGATTACAAAACCACACTTGCCAAAGTGGGTAACCTCGTTTGGAGCGACTACAACAACGATGGTCAACAAAACGAACCAGCTTCGGCGGGCATCAACGGCGTTACGGTTCAACTCGTATGGGCTGGCCCTGATGCTGACTTTAATACAACGGCCAACAATAGAACCTACACCGATGTAACGGCTACGGTTTCCGCAGTGAACGGAAAATACGATTTCTGCGGCTTGATTTCGGGTATGTACAAAATCAGCGTGCCAGTGAGTCCGGCAGGCATCCCGACGGTACTTAACTCGGGCAACGATGTGACGGATTCAGACGATCCAGCGGGCGTAATGGTGAACATCCCCGCCAACTTTGCCTTGCCTACGGGTGAAAATGGTATGGGCGACAACCCTGGAGGAACCAATGGTTTCCCGGATTCGCGTGACAATTTGACTTTTGACTTTGGATATATCGGCCTTGACTATGGTGATTTGCCGGATACATACGGTACCACCGAACTCAATGAAGGCCCTGCACACGTGACAACGCCCGATCTTTACCTCGGTACTTGTGTGGATGGCGAACAAGACGGTCAGCCTGAACCAATGGCTGGTCTGATGACCGGAGGCGACGATGGCGATACTGGAAACGGTACCCAAGGTACTTGCTCCCCAGTAGGTGATGACGAAAACGGTATTCTGTTTACAACGCCAATGGTGCCAGGCACAACCGCTTGCATCCGAGTAACGGCCGTAAACAATACGGATGGCGATGCTTATCTCCAGGGCTGGATAGACTTTAACGGAAATGGTACATTCGATCCTGCGGATGCCCTCAACACGCTTGATTTCGTGGGCGATGGTGCGGTAATCCCGGACGGCGGCGTGATTAACCAGCAATATTGCTTTACGGTACCGGCCAATGCCGACTTCACAGGTGGACAAGCGATGGTGCGTTTCCGTCTTTCTCCCGACGGGGATTTGGAATCTGGTAACCCTGCTGGCAGCAACCCGCCACTTGGCGAGGTAGAAGACTACAAGGTGCCACTCTCAAAAATTGGTAACCTCGTATGGTGGGATGTGAACAACAACGGGCAACAAAACCCAGGTGAAAATGGCCTCAATGGTATTGGAGTGCAACTGGTTTGGTTTGGCCCGAACGGGATAGCAGGTGGTGGCGATGATGTGACGTACAATACCATCACCTCCAACATGGGGGTTGATGGTATGTATATGTTCGTTGGGCTTACCCCTGGTATGTATAAAATCAGTGTGCCAACGGCTCCCAATGGTTTCTCCCCGACCCTTATCAATGTCGGCAGTGATGTGACCAACTCGGACGACCCTGCTGGTGAAATGGTCGTGATCCCGAACCCGCCCACTACCTTGCCTACGGGTGAAAATGGTATAGGTGACGTTCCGAACGACCCAAATTTCCCGGACAATCAGAACGATTTGACCTACGATTTCGGTTATGTGGCACTGGATTATGGTGACTTGCCCAATACGTACGGCACAACCATCGCTGGTGGTGGTCCGACCCATTTGCTCGACCCGAACCTATATCTCGGCACCTGCGTAGACGGTGAAACCGATGGTCAACCTGAACCAATGGCTGGCTTGATGGTCGGCGGCGACGATAACAACATCAATGCAATAGCACGCCTTGGCGCATGCAGTGCCGGCGACGATGAAAACGGCATTGTATTGTTTGAAACCCCGCTCATTCCGGGTTACACGGCTTGTATTCGGGTGACTGCGTTGAACACCACGGGTTCTAATGCAGTCTTGCAAGCTTGGATTGATTTTAACGGCAACGGCACATTTAACGTTGGTGAACAACTCAATACAGGCAATTTCGCCCCTGCTGGCGCGAGCATCCCCAATGGTGGTGTATTCAATCAGCAAATGTGTTTTGAAGTTCCTGCCAACGCTACCTTCAATGGGGGTCAAGCAATGGTTCGTTTCCGGCTTTCTCCAAACGGTGGCCTTAGCTCTGGTGGGCCTGCAAATGGTCCTTTCCCTATCGGTGAGGTAGAAGACTACAAAGTAGCCGTAGCTAAAATCGGCACTTACGTTTGGAACGACAACAACAACAACGGCCTCCAGGACGAAGCAGGCACCAATGGTATCAATGGCATTCTCGTTCAAATGGTATGGGGTGGTCCCGATGGCGATATCAACACAACGGGCGACAACCGTACCTATACAACGACGACCAGTGCAATGGGCGGCAACAACGGCCAGTACATGTTTTGGGGCTTGACCCCAGGTGCGTACAAAGTCAGTGTACCGACAAATCCAAATGGGTTCGTCCCGACCCAACTCAACCAGGGCGGCAACGAAAATCAGGATGCCGACAACAACACCGGCGAAATGGTGATGATCCCGGCACTGCCCGGTCTTCCCACAGGTGAAAACGGCACAGGCGATAATCCCGGCGGTTTCAACGGATTTCCAGACGCGCAGGACAACCTGCAAATTGACTTCGGTTTCGTTGCGGTTGACTACGGTGATCTGCCCAACTCCTACGGAACAACCATTGCTTCCAACGGCCCAAAACATACCGTGAACCCGGCACTGAAACTCGGTGCTCGTGTGGACTCTGATGCTGACGGACAGCCCGAGGCAATGGCTGGCCTGATGACCGGTGGCGACGACAACAACAACGGCGGCTACAACGAAGGAGGCGCTGGCGACGACGAAGACGGCATGGTGTTCGAATCGCCGATGGTTCCCGGCAACCAGGCTTGTATCCGGGTGACGGCCATGAACAGTCTTACAGGCCCAGCGGTGCTTCAAATGTGGATTGACTTCAACGGCGACGGCGACGTGAACGACGCGGGCGAAGCGGTTACAACAGGCTCCTTCAACGGAGCGGGTAGTGGCGCAGCCGTGCCAAGTGGCGGCCTCAACAACGCGCAATTGTGCTTCAATGTGCCTGCAACTGCCACCTTCACTGGCGGTCAAGCTTTCGCGCGTTTCCGCATCTCGACCACGGGCAACCTTTCTCCCAACGGTCCGGCCTCCATGCCTTTCCCCATTGGCGAAGTGGAAGATTACAAACTTCCTTTGGCAAAAATTGGCAACTACGTTTGGAACGACAACAACAACGACGGCCTCCAAAACGAACCTAACACCAACGGCCTCAACGGCGTGAACGTACAACTTGTATGGTTCGGTCCGAACGGCTTGGCGGGTGGTGGCGATGATGTTACCTATACCGTAACGACCTCGAACATGGGCATCAATGGCCAGTACATGTTCACAGGACTTACACCTGGCACTTATTCACTGAGTGTCCCGACCAATCCTGCTGGCTTTATCCCGACGCAATTGAATCAGGGCGGCAACGACATGATTGATTCCGAAAATCCTGCTGGAACCATTGTGGTCATCCCGAACCCTCCTACCACTTTGCCATTGGGCGAAAACGGTACGGGAGACGTTCCGAACGATCCGAATTTCCCTGATCCGCAGAATGACCTGACGTACGACTTTGGTTTCGTGAGCGTGGATTACGGTGATTTGCCGAATACCTATGGTACAGATATCGCAGCTACAGGTCCTAGACATATCGTGAACCCGAACCTCAAATTGGGTACTTCGGTGGACGGTGAACTCAATGGTCAGCCCGAAGCAATGGCTGGATTCATGACCGGTGGTGACGACAACAACACCGGCGGCTACAATGAAGGCGGCGCAGGCGACGACGAGAATGGAATTGTGTTCAAAACGCCCATGGTTCCTGGTTTTGAGGCTTGCCTCACGATTACAACCATGAACACGACCGGCTCGGATGCTCGACTCCAGATTTGGATTGACTTCAACGGCGACGGCGATATAGCCGATGCTGGCGAACTGCTCAGCACGGGCGCATTTGCTCCGGCAGCAGGAGCATTGATCACGGGTGGCACCCAAGCTTTGGACTACTGTTTCACTGTGCCAGCGGACGCTACGTTTGCGGGTGGTGCAGCCTTCCTACGTGCTCGATTTAGCCCGAATGGCAATCTGCCTTCAGCTGGGCCAGCTGCCATGCCTTACCCGATTGGCGAAGTGGAGGATTACAAAATCCCTGTTGCCAAAGCAGGCAACTTGGTGTGGATTGACGCGAACGCAGATGGTTTGCAAAACGAAAACGTCAACCTTGGCATTGACAACGTAACGGTGCAATTGCTGTGGGCGGGTACCGACGGAATCATCCAAACGCCACAAAATGCACTCGTTCCTTCGGGCGACGACCGCATTTACACAGACCTGACCGAAACCGTTTCGGGCGTGAAAGGTAAATACTTGTTCTGTGGCCTTACGCCCAACCAGAACTACCAGATGCGCGTACGCCCGTTTGGTTATGTTCCAACCTTGAACATTGACGTGGCGGGCAACTCGCAGGATGTGATTGATGCAGACCAGCCCTTGGGCGTAGCGTTCTCTACCAACAACCTTTCGCCGGGCAACTTCCCGATTGGGGAATTCGGCACAGGCGACGCGCCAAACGTAATTGCGGCTTATCCCGACAATCAAATCAACCAAACCTTCGACTTTGGTTACCTCGGCTTTGACTTTGGTGATTTGCCGAATACTTATGGCACTACCCAATCCTCTAACGGCGCAGTACACACCGTAACGCCCGACCTCTACCTTGGCCCATGCGTTGACGTTGACGTAGACGGTCAACCAGAAGCAATGGCTGGTTTCATGACGGGTGGTGACGATGGCAATGCAGGCCCTGGTGCGCTGGGTGTTTGTACCCCACTTGCTGACGACGAAAATGGTATTTCGTTCCCAACGCCATTGATTCCTGGCAACCCGGCTTGTGTAAAAGTAACTGCCCGCAACAATACAGGCGGTGCTGCATTCCTCCAGGCTTGGATTGACTTTAATGGCAACGGCACATTTGAGGTTGCCGAACAACTGACCACGGGCAACTTTGCTCCAGCAGGTGCTTCAATCCCGAACGGTGGCGTAACGAACCAGAATTTCTGCTTTGATGTGCCCGTTACTGCTTCCTTCAATGGCGGCAACTTGTTCGCTCGTTTCCGTCTGTCGAAAAACGGCGGCGTAACGGCCACTGGTCCAGCTATCCCTGGTAACGGACAATTCCCGAACGGTGAGGTGGAAGACTACAAACTTCCGCTCGCGCTGATCGGAAACTATGTATGGATGGACAATCCAGACCTCGAAGGCGACCAGGATGCTTCTGAAATGCCTTTGGCAAATGTCAAAATCAACCTGACCTGGGCGGGTGAAGACGCTGTGTTCCAAACGGCCATAAACAGCGGTGTTCCAGCTGGTGATGACCGGGTGTACATGGTTACGACCAACGCTAATGGGTATTACGAATTCCGTGGTTTGATCCCTAGCACCAACTACCGCATTTTGGCCGATAAATACACGGCGCCAAATGGTGTAGCAGGCGCTTTGATCAATCCGGTGAATAAAATCCTGACTATACCCAACTTGCCACCGAACGACAACATTGACAGCGACGGCACACCACTCATCAACGTGAGCATTCCGAACCTGACCACGGTGTTCTTGCCAACGGCTGAAAACGGATTACAGGATGGTACACCAACAGGATTCCCGGATAACCAAGCCAATGTTTCCCTTGATTTCGGATTTATTGACGAGCCGAAAATCAATGCGGCGATGGCAATTGCGGGAGTTTTCTCAACCACCTGTGGCGAATTTGGGGTGATTATGGACCTGTGTATCAAAAACACCTCTACGGCTCCTTTGGCCAGTCTGCAAGCCATGCTGGACCTGGCTGGTGCAAACGCCTATGGTTTGGCGTTCAAAGGAGTGGTAGGCGTACCTGAAATCGTGTCTAGTACTGCCCAGCAGAACCCTGTTATCAATGCAGCGTACAACGGTTCTTCAGCAGCACCAGGCAAAAACCTGTTCAACGGAAGCAGCGGTCTGCTGTGGCCTGGCGAACAGATTTGTATTCGCATTCGGTTTGGCGTTGATCCCGATGCTACAGGCGCTCCGATATTCCCGAAAGCGCAGGCAATGGTCAGTGGCAGAGCGCAAAACTTCCAGGGCGTGCCAATACCTGATTACTGGAATGCGGGGGCACAATATGTGGCCAACGACCTTTCTGACGCGGGTCTCGACCCGATGAGCACCAACCCAGGCGCCTCAGGCGACACGGGTGGCTCGGACGACCCGACCCCACTCGGCAACTGCTGGCAGACTTCACAGAACATGGTCTGCAATGATTTGGTGTATATTTCCATGGATGGGGATTGCAATGCGCTCGTCAACGCATCCATGCTGTTGGAAGGTGAAGATCCAAACTGCGACGAAGACAACTTCCCCTTGGGCGGTTTCTTCGAAATCACCATCACGACGCTGAACACCAATCAGCCTGTTCCGAATCCAATTCCCCCCTCGTATTTCGGCCAAACACTGAAATACAGCGTGAAGCACATTATGTCGTGCAACTCCTGCTGGGGCAATTTGAAATTGGAGGACAAACTCGCTCCAGAGATCGAATGTTCCGACATTCACCTGAACTGTGCCATCACTAACTACACACCAGACTATCTGCAAAATGTACTTGGCTTGCCAAACGCTTATCCAGAGGTGTTTGACTGTGCAAACTACACATTGACACAAACAGACACTTGGCACGACTTAGCCTGTGGTGAAGTGTTCAACGGGCAAAATAACCTAAGCGCTTATGTGGAGCGGATTTGGCAAGCAAAAGATGTTTGGAACAATGTTTCGACTTGTGTTCAGTACATCTATTTCGACAGGATTCATGTGTTTGACATCATTTTCCCGGTGGAAACGGAGGTGTCGTGCACGAACGGCAATGCGCACCCTTCCATCACGGGCGTGCCATACTACGAAGCATTTGGTATCCAATGGCCTTTATGGCCCAACGCTGGTTTCTGTGAATTGGCGACCTCTTACACCGACGATCCGATTCCGCAATGCGACGGCACGACGAAGATTCTACGCACTTGGAAAGCAATTGACTGGTGCTTGCCCACTTCGCCGACCCCGCCACTGTCCAACCCATTGTACTACATTCAATTAGTGAAAGTGGTAGACCATGAAGGGCCTGCGATGGTTTGTCCGGCAAACCTGACGGTTTCGACTGATCCCTTCACTTGTTGTGCTACGACCAATTTGCCGGATATAATCATTGAGGACAATTGCTCCCGCGTTAATAATATAGGAGCAAAAATTACCACCTTCGAGTTCTACACGGGCGAACAAACAGGTATTTATGTGGTGGACGGTATTTTGCAAGACTTCCCGGGCAACAACTGGTGGGATCTTGACACCTTGGCCAATTATGGTTGGACACCCTGTCTGCCTGTTGGAACGCATCGGGTTGTTTACACTGCGCAAGACGATTGTGGTAATACATCCACTTGTAGTTTTGAATTGACGGTGAGCGACTTTGTACCGCCAGTGGCTGCTTGTGACGAAACTACGACTGTAGCCATTGGTCCGGATGATCCATTCGACTGTTACACTTCCACGGATGGCTGCCAATTCGCAGGGGTAACTTATGTGAAGGCAACAACCTTCAACGACGGCTCTTACGACAACTGTTTCGATGTGAAATTCACCATTCGTCGCATGGCACCTTATTCGGATTGTATCAACAATTTGAGTACCGCCCCATGTTACCCAGGCGGCCTGAGTGAGTTTGGTTTGGCCACCGCTGAGATGGATTCTATCAAATTCTACTGTTGCGAGGTGGGCACGACTCAGACAGTTATCCTGGCCGTGTACCAAGTGGATGTGAACGGCAACCTCATGCCTGGTATAGACGGCGAGCCGATCAAGAACGAGTGCATGATCCAAGTGGAAGTACAGGACAAACTGAAACCAGCTTGTTTGCCTCCTGCCCATGTTACTGTGAACTGCGAGAACTTCGACCCAAGCCTCTGGGCTTACGGCAAGCCAGTAGTAGCTGACAACTGCTGCCTCGACACTTCTTTGGTGTACCAGGGCCAGTGCGGCCTGA
>CAZPTQ010000155.1:0-12462 GCA_964589365.1 uncultured Saprospiraceae bacterium | reverse complement strand
AAATAAAATTCTGTGTTTGGAGATTTAATCTTCAAATTTATATGCGTCTGCCCTGCCCCCTCCCCGAAAAAATGAACCGGTGAAGTGCCCTCTGAATTGTCATGTCGTAGCGCAGCGGAGAAGACTACACAACGTGTACATACCGTAGCGTTTTCGGAAACCTTATTGGGCTCCAACGTTTTCCCCAATTCTCCCTACGTTTACCCCATGATTCTGAACCAACACACCGTCGCGCTTCGCGCCCAGTGCGAAGACTTAGTGAAAGACCTCCAGCAACTTAGCCAGGAAATCGGGCACAAAGCATTGGCCGTCATGGTGGGCGAGTTGCGCAATCGGATGAGCGAGCCCTTCATGTTCGTCGTCGTGGGCGAAGTGAAGGCTGGTAAGAGCAGTTTTGTCAACGCCCTTTTAGAGTCAAACCGCGAGATTTGCGCCGTTGCGCCCCAGCCCATGACCGATACGGTGCAACAAATCTTGTACGGCGAAAAAGAGGAGACGGTGATAGTAAATCCTTACCTGAAAAAGATTTTCCTGCCCATTGATATTCTGCGCGACATCGCGGTGGTGGATACTCCCGGCACCAACAGCATCATTGAAAGACACCAGGAAATCACCGAGAATTTTATCCCCGCCAGCGATCTGGTCATTTTTGTTTTTGAGGCCAAAAATCCCTACCGGCAATCGGCCTGGGACTTTTTTGACTTCATTCACCGCGACTGGCATAAAAAAATCATTTTCGTGCTTCAGCAAAAAGACCTCCTTTCGGAGGCTGATTTGGCTGTGAACGAACGCGGGTTGTACGATTTTGCGATCAAAAAAGGGATGGGTGAGCCAGCCATTTTCGCTACCAGCGCCAAGGCTGAACTTGAAGGTCATTTCGACCAGAGTAATTTCTCTGCTGTGCGTGATTATATCCGCACCCATGTTACGGGCGGGCGAGCTGCAGCATTGAAACTAAAGAACAACCTCACTACTTCACACCACATCCTCGAACGCCTGCGCAGCGATCTGGATACACGTGCCGAGCAATTCCTGGAAGACACTGAATTTCGAAACGACATCAGCCTGACGCTGGACAATCAGGAGAAAAAATCCAACCACCATGTCAATTTATTGATTGAAAACCTGCTCCATGGATACGACCGTATCACCAGAGGCATTGGTCAGGAACTGGCTGACGGGCTTTCGTTCCCTTCGCTGCTGAAACGTTCGTTTATGGGCCTTTTCAGCAAACAAGCCAGCATCACCGACTGGCTCAACGGCCTCGCCAAGCAACTCGAACTCCAACTCAACGCCGAACTTCGCACCAAACTCAATGATGGCGTGGTGGATCTCGCCGACTCAGTGCAGCAAATGGCGAAGATGATTGACCTCAAAATCCGCGCTGCCAACACGGTGGTCAAAAGCGATTCCTATATTTTCGAAACCATCTCAGAAAAACGAGCCTCGGTGATGAAAGAACTTCAGGAAGCATTTGCCCGCTTCATGTCGCGTTCCGAAAGTTTCAACGACGGGAGGCTGTTTCCCGAAAATGCCAGCGTTTCGCCCAACATCGCGGCAGGGAGTGGGGTGGCGATCATCGGCCTCATTTTGGCGGGTGTAACAAAAATGGCAGTGTTTGATATAACGGGCGGGGTGCTGACGGGGATCGGGGTGTTGTTCGCCGGATTTACGGCTCGGGCACAACGCAGCAAAATCGTGAAAGGGTACGATGAAGAGATTTCTAAAGGCCGGACGCAGATGCAAGAGGCGCTTGAAGGCAAGTTGCGCGGCTATGTGCGCACTATAAAGGGTCGTATTGGAGACAATTTTGGAGAAATAGATGCCCTTTTGTCCAATGAAGAAACCCAAATAGCACACTTCAATACACAACATTTGGCCCTGTGGCAAAGGCTTGAAGCACTGGACAACGCGCTGGAAATCAGATGAGTAAAATCATAAAGGATTTTTGATAAAACCCTTTCTTTTGCATTTGGAAGTCATTCGGGTTTCATTTAAATATAAAATATGAGTATGCTAAATAATTGAAAGTGGCGTTACTTTTGCGTTAACAATTTCAGTATTCCTTTTAATCCCTGCCAGAATATTCAAAGACTTTCAAGTCTCGTGATTGCTGGCTTCTTCAACACTATAACGCGCCCAATTCGGGCAAAACAAATTGACCTTATTACGGCCATAGCGCCGCCAATATAAAGATGTAATCGGTTTTTGGGATGTCCTCTTCCGCAGTAACTGTGGAGGGGGATTTTTCTTTATTGGGTTAAACCGCAAAACCACAAAACAGGAGAACAGTTTTAAATTTTGCGGTTCTCCTGTTTTGCGGTTTTCCTGTTTAATTTTTTATTTGCTCCGCATCCGCACCACCGGGCAAATCATCTCCTCCAGACTTATCCCGCCGTGCTGGAAGGTGTTTTTGTAGTAGTTGTTGTAGTGGTTGTAGTTGTTCGGATAGAGGAAAAAGTAGTCCTCCTTGGCAAAAATAAACGTGCTGCTGATGTTGGGGCGGGGCAATCCTGCCTTCTGGGGGTCTTTGATCGCGAGCACGTCTCGGGCTTCGTATTGGAGGTTTCGGCCTACTTTGTAACGGAGGTTTGTGGTGGTTTCACGGTCGCCGACGACTTTGGAAGGTGTTTGCACTCGAATGGTGCCGTGGTCAGTAGTGACAAATAGCTGTACGTCGCGACCTTCAAGTTTGCGCAATGCCATCCAGAGAGGCGAGTGTAAGAACCAAGAGCGCGTGAGCGAACGGTAGGCGCGTTCGTCGCCCACAAGTTCTTTCAATACTTCCATCTCTGTGCGGGCGTGGGAGAGCATGTCAATGAAGTTATAGACGATGACTGTCAAGTCGTTGTTCAGGCAGTTCAGGATGTTGTCGTTCAGGTCTTTGCCGTGGTTTACGTTGGTGACTTTGATATAGTCCCACTTGATTGGTTTGCGGAAGGCGCGTTCGATTTGTTTGCCCAAAAAGAAATCCTCAGACAGGTTTTTCCCGCCCTCATCGGTGTCGTTTTTCCACTTATCGGGAAAGTTTTTTTCGATGTCAGAGGGCATCATGCCTGCAAATATGGCATTGCGGCTGTATTGGGTGGCCGTAGGTAAAATGCTAAAAAAATAGCCTTCTTCCTCGGTCCTGAACAGTTCATT
Organism: uncultured Saprospiraceae bacterium; assembly: GCA_964589365.1. Lineage (GTDB taxonomy): Bacteria > Bacteroidota > Bacteroidia > Chitinophagales > Saprospiraceae > M3007. The sequence continues at coordinate 9,318 of CAZPTQ010000155.1, read as the reverse complement.
CAAGATAGGCTCAATGGTTTTCCACTGGTCGTAACGTAGGTTGTCGAGTAACAACATGATAGTCGGCGTTCCATTGCCAACGTGCGGCAAAATATGCTTGCGCATCACGGAGTGCGACATAATGGGTCCAACCTCTTTGTTCTTGTCCACCCAATCAAAGTAGTTTTTCACCACGAACTTTGAGAACTCCGTGTTGGCCTGCTCTTTTTGTTGCGAGAGGATTTCGCTAACCCCAGTGGCCTCGTTGGCATCCACGCGCATCTCCCAGTTCACGATCTTTTTATAGGCATCCACCCACTCTGTCTGGTTGAGGCCGCCTGTGATTTCCATGAAAATTTCGCGGAACTCCTGCTGGTAATTTTGCGCGGTTTTTTCGCTCAAAAGCCGCTTGTTGTCCAATATTTTCTTGAGCGTTAGCAGGATTTGGTTGGGGTTGACGGGCTTGATGAGGTAATCAGAAATCTGTCCGCCGATGGCATCTTCCATGACGTGCTCTGCCTCGTTTTTGGTAATCATCACCACAGGCACATTGCGGTTGCGGGCTTTTATTTTCATCAAAACTTCCAGTCCGGTGAGGCCGGGCATGCTCTCGTCGAGGAATACTACATCAATGTCGGAGGCTTGCTCGTAGTAGGTTTCCACGGCATCGTGGCCGTTGGTGGCGGTCACCACATCGTAGCCTTTGTTTTGGAGGAACATCAGGTGTGGCTTTAGGAGATCAATCTCGTCGTCGGCCCAGAGGATTTTGGTCATAATATATTGTTGATGCGAAGATTTGTGGATTTGGTTATTTGGATCACTCAAACGGTACGGATGCGTTTGGGTTGTGTTATGTTTAAAAAAGTGGGACAAATGTCTGAATTCTATTGTTCATATAAGTGTGGCACACCTAAATTCGAGGTGTGCCACACTTTCTTGAACACGCTCTACTATCCTGTCCATCCTGTAAATCCTGTCCAAAAACCTACCATCCCGGGATAAAATTCAACCCAAACCGCCAACTCCTTTCACTTTCGGGCGCCGTAAGTGGCAAGGCGAAGTATGGCTCCAATACCAGGTAGCCAAACAAATTCACTCTTAAGGATACCCCTGTCGAAAAGATGGGCTCGTGATAGAACTCGGCACCCTTTTTCAATTCGTCAAATTCGTAAAAAGCCAGGCCCGCGTCAAAAAACAAATTCAAATCAGTGACCAGAAAATTCGATTTGATAAGGGACAACCTGCGCGGCCCCGTGAATGGAATCCGGATTTCAAAATTGCCGACGAACATTTTGCTGCCGATGGTTCTTTGGAAAAAATAAGGGTCTTCTTCCGTATTGAACACTGCTCGGTCATAGCCCCGCACAAAGAAAGGGTTGGCTGCAAAGAGCGGATAATCAACACTAAAGGTGTTGTCTTCGTACTTCTCCGTGCGCAAATAACCCAAGCCTCGAACCGCAAAGGTGAAGGGCTTTACATAGAGATATTTCCGAGCATCCGCCAGAAAAGCCGTGAACTGGTAATCGCCCCCAAAGTATTGCTCCACGCCGAATCGGTAACGCCAGCCTTGCAAGGGCGCGGTCATGCCAAAATAGGAGTTGTCGCCCACGAATGCGGCATTCACATTGTTCAGGTTGAGCGATGGCCCCTTGGGCTGTTTTTGGCGATCCGAACCGAAGTACCTGCCGTCGAGAAAGTAATAGTCGGCATACTCCGTGACGCGGCTGCTGTAAAACTCTGTTGCAGCACCCATTTCTACCCGCTTTGTGACAGTGAATGGGTAAAAGACCGTTCCTCCGACGCGCTGTTGGAATACCCGTCCCAGGCCAAACACGCTTTTTAGCAGGGTCGTTTGCACCCCGTTTATTTCTTTATCTTCATTTATGATGTATTGATACCCCCCCGTCTGATAAGCGATGTGCGAGGCGTTTATGCCCCAACCGATGCGGTTCTTTTGGTTGATGTACGACAATTGCCCGCCAGCGTCCTGGATATCGCCGTTCATCACAGCACCAGCATAGAGTTGGTTGTTGCCCAATATATCGCTGAAAAGCGCGTCTATACCACCCGCCAAACCCGTTTGTGTGCCAAAACTGCTATTGCCTGTGTTGACGCCTACGCCCGTGCTGCCTCCGAGGTAATCGAGTTGGAATTTCGGCTTGTATTTCTTGGCTTTCATCGCAGTGCTGTCCGGAGCGGAGTCCATAAGGCGGAGGCTTGTGTTCACCATATCGCGCTGTTTGGGGCTGAAAGGCGGTAGAGACGCAGGCACCTGGTCTACTGCCAGCGGGTCAATTTCTTTGGCTTCGAAATCCGCATCTTTCGCTTGGTGGATGGTGTAGCGGCCTTTGTTGTAATGCGTGTACAGAATGCGGTCGCGGTCGTCCGCTACCGTAATGGCGGGCGAGTAAGGCGTGATGCCCGTGATGCCCGTCATCAGGTCGGTGAGTTGGAACACCTTGTTTGTCGCTACGTCATAGCGGTAAAGGTTTCGCCTCCCGTCGCGGTCGCTGAGAAAAAACAGGTTGCCGTTTTTGTCGAACTGGGGGTTCATGTTGTCGGCACCAGAGAAAATGTCAATATTTTCTGATTCGGCTGAAGCCATGTCCATCACGGCAAGGTTCATCGTCCAGGCGCCGTTGGTGCGCCCGCGTTGGATGCTCAGTTCGTCGGTCGAGAACGCCAGGGATTTGCCGTCGGCACTCCAGGTTGGGAGGATTTCTGAATAGCGGTCATTGGTGAGGCGTTTTACCTTTTTACTTTTCAAATTGTATTCGTACAAATCAGTTTGGCCATGCACAAGGCCGCTCACAACGATGGTCTTCCCATCAGGACTCCAGGCAGGGTTGCTGAATGCCGGGACTCCGGGGATTTGTACTTTATTCGTTTTCTTTCCTTTAAAAATATCCTTGATAACCAGCACGCTGCGCCCTTTTTCATACACGTCGAACGCGAAACGTTTTGAATCAGGGCTCCAGGTTCCGGCGCTTTCTAAAAAATTGAAATGGTCAACATTCCCATCGGAGGCTGTGCTGGCAATTTTCCGGATGAGTTTTCCGGTCTTGGCATCGGCGAGAAAAAGGTCGGTGGTAAACAGGTTTTTTTCCGAAAGAAAAATGACGTGCTTACCGTTCGGGCTGAGCACCGGCGAGATGTTCATTTGGCCTGCGTTGTCGTCGTCGAGCAGGATTTTTCCGGGCAAATCCTCTTTTTTGCCTTTGATTGCCCATCGGCCGTAATGGTTTTTTAAGGTGCTGCGCCAAGCATTGGAGAGCGAATCCACTGAAATACCAAGCGTCATCTGCACCGCGGGCTTCAGGCCGTATTTGGCTGTGTTTTCAAAAAGTGGTTTGATGGCCTCGTCGCTGTAAACGCCTGTGACATAAGCCCAAAAGGCTTGTCCCCAACGATAAGGGAAATATTTGCCGGAGTCCAGGTCCTTGATGCGCGGCACCTCATCGTTTAGCACCGCATCGCGCATCCAAAGCGCGGTATGCGGATCAATGCGCCCAATACTGAGGTATTCGGCCAAGCCTTCTATCATCCACAGGGGGATGTTGGCTAGGTTGCGCATACTCGTTGAGTCGCCATTGAGGATCATGTTGTACTGAAAAGCATGAACCAATTCGTGGCCAAGCACGTGGTGGGTCTGTTGGTTGGTGGGCGCAACCGGGAAAATGACGCGGTTGCGCAAGCCTTCTGTCACGCCACCAGTGCCCACACTGATGTCGCCCTGAATGGTATTGGTTTGTTGGAAACCCGCGTGGTCGTTGTAGATGATGAGCGGGTTTTTGACCGTGAAAGTATCCCCCAGCACCTTGGAGTGCATGGAGTACCACAACTCGGCAGCTGCGGCGAGTTCCTTCAGTTTTTCAGGATTGTCGAGATAATCGTAGATGACAAAGTGCTCGGTTTCAGTCACTTTGAAAGGCTGTTGGTTGTAGCGGGGCTTGTTGCGCCCGAAATACTGTGCCTGCAGGGGGCTGGCAAAAAGCGCTGCGAAGAAGAGCGCGAAAAGGAGTGTCTGTTTCATGGTATGCGAGTGTTTGAATGCAAATGTGTTTGACGCCAAATTATGGCCTGCCAAATACATACGGCTGTTTAACAATGCCAGACGCAAAAAATATGTGCTTGGGCTGTTAGAGTTAAGTTAAAAGGGTAGGAAAGGTAAAAGAATTGACAATTTTGGGGGGAGTTTGGGCAGAAAACATAAATTCTCTACCTTTCATGCCTCCTAAGTACCGATGAAATAACAACCCCATTAAAATCGAGACGAATCGCTGATAAATACTGATAAAGCAAAACAATGAGCATTGCAAAGCATTTTCGATCAATACTTGACAGATCAATCTCCAACCCGAAAAGACTTTTTCTAATTGATGGATTAGGTGCTTTTCTTACAGCATTTCTGTTAGGCACCATTCTAACAAGGTATGAAGGGGATTTCGGTATGCCACGAAAAGTCCTTTATCCTTTATCATTATTGGCCTGTGTTTACGCTTTATACTCAATTGGCTGCTATTTTTTTGTTGCTAAAAATTGGCGCCCTTTCTTAAAAGCAATTGCAATGGCTAATCTGATGTATAGTTTTCTTACAATTGGGCTAGTAATAGCATTATATCAGTCTCTTACTATCCTGGGAATCTTATATTTTTCGGGTGAATTAATTGTGATAGGTGGTGTAATATTCATCGAACTATTGACGGTTTCTAATAACAACAACGAACACAGTTATAAGCGCAGGCAGAAAAGTATTAAATAACAGAAATCCCCTATCTTTCTACCTTTATTCAATTCCACATACTTGCACTTGACAGACTCCATCATCATCGCCCAAACTTCCCAGTGGGTCAATTCCGTAGTTATTGGATGCAACTTTTGCCCCTTTGCGGCTAAAGCAGTGCTTCGAAAAAGCATTCGCTATGTGGTAATTCCAGAGGCTATACTGGAGACTGGTTTAGAGGCCGTTATTGCAGAATTACGCTTCCTTGACCGCACAGAAGATATTGAAACGACGCTCCTCATTTTCCCCAATCACTTTGCTGATTTTGATGACTACCTCGATTTGGTGGAATTGGCTGAAAGATTATCCATTGCGGAAGGCTACGAAGGCGTGTATCAAATCGCCAGTTTTCATCCTCAATACTGCTTTGCAGGGGCGGATGAAGACGATCCAGCGAATTATACCAATCGCTCCCCTTATCCAATGCTGCATCTGTTGCGGGAGGATAGCATTGCCCGGGCTGTGGATCATTACATAGACCCGGAGGGAATTCCTGAGCGGAACATTGCATTTGCACAAGAAAAAGGATTGAAGTATATGCAGTTATTGCGGGCGGCTTGTTTGGAGGTCACATCGTAGGTTTTTTAAACCACATAGTCCACATAGTTTTGAGAACCTACCTTAACTATGTTTGCAATGTGGTTTAAAAACCTGCACACACTACATTTGTTGCACTATCTGAATCAGAAAATAAATCCAGCAATCAGTGGACTACGACTACATCATCATCGGAAGCGGCTTCGGCGGTTCCGTAAGCGCGCTTAGGCTCTCGGAAAAAGGCTATAAAGTCCTGGTCATCGAAAAAGGGAAATGGTATCATACCGAAGATTTTCCCAAAACGAACTGGAGCTTCTCCAAATGGCTTTGGTTGCCCTCTCTGCGCTGGTATGGCATCATGAAAATCACGATTTTCCGACATGTAGGCATCGTGTCAGGTACAGGAGTTGGCGGCGGATCACTGGTGTATGCCAATACATTACCCGTGCCAAAACCCGCATTTTTCAATTCCGGCTCCTGGGCCAAATTGGCTGATTGGCAACAAGAACTGCTTCCCTATTACAAACGTGCCCTCCAAATGCTGGGGGCGACCAAAAACCCGCGCTTTTTTGATGGCGAACACGCATTGGAGCAACTGGCTGAAGACATAGGACAAAAAGAAAACCTCGATGCCACGAACGTAGCCGTGTATTTCGGCGAGCAAGGCAAAACGCAGCCCGATCCCTATTTCGGTGGCAAAGGTCCGGAACGCACCGGTTGCACATTCTGCGGGGGATGTATGACAGGCTGCCAGCACAATGCCAAAAATACGCTGGATAAAAACTACCTCTACCTTGCCCAACAACATGGCGCAGAAATTTTGGCTGAACAAGAAGTGACCGATGTTCGTCCAATAGGAGCATCTGACGGATCTGAGGGTTATGTGGTTGAATTTCAGGATTCTACCCGATTTTTTAAAAAGAAAAAAAGCCATCAAGCCCAAGGTGTGATTTTCGCTGGCGGGGTGTTGGGCACGGTAGCCTTGCTGCTCAAATTGAAAAAATCATCGTTGCCACTCCTGTCTGATATGGTGGGTAAAGAAGTCCGTACAAACAACGAAAGCCTGATCGCGGTCACGCAGCTGGACAATTCCTCCGATCAATCTCAGGGTATTGCCATTGGAGCCATCCTGCATACGGACGAGCACAGTCACTTGGAATTATGCCGTTACGGCGCTGGTTCCGGTGCTTGGCGACTTACGTTTTTGCCGTTTGTGGATGGCCCGAACCTCATTGTTCGGCTGTTCAAAATGATCTGGGAAGTGCTTAGTCATCCGAGGCAATACTGGCAATACTTGCAAGTAAAAGACTGGGCCAAAAGTTCTTCCGTCATGCTTTTTATGCAAACGCTGGACAGCACAGTGACTTTTACCCGATCTTGGTGGGGCGGTATGCGCACTGCTGTGGTGGGCAAAGAAAAACCGACGGCTTTTATTCCGCGTGCTATTGAATTGGCCCGAAGATTCGAGGTGATTTTAAAAGGAAAGGCCGTTGCGTTTGGGTTGACCCCTTTGATGGGAATTCCAGGCACGGCGCATATTCTCGGTGGCGCTGTGATGGGCGACACACCTGACAATGGCGTGATTGACTACAACAATCGGGTATTTGGCTATAAAAACATGCTGGTTTGCGATGGTTCAATGATCTCTGCAAACCCTGGCGTGAATCCTGCGCTGTCTATAACGGCGATCAGCGAGCGGGCGATGGATCAAGTTGATTTACGATATCCGATTACATGATTTACGATATCCGATTTTAGAGATTTAACGACAGGGCAAAATATCTGGAGATCGCACCAGATCGTAAATCGTAAATCATGTAATCGGATATCGTAAATCAATTTCCCCCCAAGCCTTCTCCGCTAATTGCCTTGTCAAAGTCTCGATATAGAAACTCCCCGCGGAGGGGTCAGCCACTGCATCCAAGGCGCTTTCCATTTTTAGCAAGTGTTGAACATTTCGCGCAATGCGGCGGCTAAATGCCTGCGGGTAAGCAGCCTTTGCCTCGCGCCTGGCATCGTAGGGCAGGACAGTGAGTCGCCCAGCACCACCCTGTACAGCGGACATGGCCATGGTGGTTGCCCGTATCATATTGGAATACAGATCCTCTGAATAGGCCGCAGGCTGAAAGTGGGCCGTAATGCTGGGCGGCTGCAATGGCGTGTTCCAAGCATTCAACACATTGAACCACAATAGTTTAAAGGCGCGTAAACGGGCAATTTCCAGAAAATAACTTTTGCCCAGGGGAACGGAAAACTGCATCGCCGCAGCGACATCTTTTACCGGGATGCCGCGTTCGGAGAGTTTTTGGAGGTATGTGTTGGCGTTGCGTAATAGTACCCCGGAACTCCGTTCCGGGGAGAGCTCCGCACTTGGAACCTCCCCGAAACGGAGTTCCGGGGTACCTACCTGTATAATCTTAAAATGTGGAAATTTTTCCCGCGCATATTCCAACAAATCAGCCAGATAACTCCAGTCTACTATTTTTGAAACGGGCACCGGATCATACGCCAGAGAGCCGCGCAACTGGGTGGTGGAAAGGCCGCGTTGTTGTGCCAGTTTTTCGAGATTTCCCAGCACCATGCCGGGATTTTCAGCCACTGCGCTGCCCGCAAAATGGAGTCCGATAAAATCGAGGTGAACTCCGCTTAGCAATTGCCTAAAATCTCCCGCCTCGAGCGGCCGGTCGAGCCAGAAGCAAAGTCCTTCAGCCCCGGCTTCCAGTGCGTCCAGTGTTTGGCGGTTGGCAGTGTTTGGGTCATCCACCTTCACATCTTCACAAATCTCCCAAGGGTTGGGCTGATCAGAAAGTGGTGCAGGGTTTGTTTCAAAATCGTCTGCATGGACAAAAGGTGAAACCACCAAGCCGTTGGATAATTGCCAATCCAGGTCTTCTAAAGGCTTGTCTTTCAAATCTTTGGCGATTTGGCGCAGCCAATCAGCCTTACTTACGGAGGGGAACTCTTGAAAAAGGTCTTGCATGGACGAAGAAGGGTGGAAGGTGGAGTCGGGGCAAAAGTAAAGATTTCGGCGCAGGGCTTGCGCTCCTTTCAGTCATTTTGAATCTCAGGCAATTGTGTCATGCTGAGCGTAGCGAAGTATCTGTATTTTCCTTCGCAATCGTGTGCTTTGCTACGCTCAGCATGACCCATTCTAGAAGAAACCAACACTCTTTAGAATTTATCAAAAAAAGAAAAACCATTTTTCAAGAAGCCTGTTTATCTTTGCGAATCAATCTAAATAAGAAATGAACCAGCGCAGACTGATATATCTTGACAACAACGCCACCACGCCTTGCGACCCTCGGGTGGTGGATGCGATGATACCCTATTTTTACGAAAAACACGGCAATGCCGCCAGCCGAAGTCACCAGTTTGGATGGGAAGCCGAGGATGCTGTGGACTATGCGCGTGAGCAGATAGCCAAACTCTTAGATGTTGAGGATAAGGAAGTTATCTTTACATCTGGTGCTACCGAGAGCAACAACCTTGCCCTCAAAGGGGTGTTTGAAATGTATGCCAAAAAAGGCAATCACATTATCACAGCGGAGACGGAACACAAGGCGATTCTCGACACTTGTGACCACTTGGAAAAGGCCGGTGCAGAAATTACTTACCTGAAAGTCAAAGAAGACGGCCTGATTGATTTGGCCGAATTGGAAGCGGCCATCAAGCCCAGCACAATCCTGGTTTCCCTTATGTGGGCCAACAACGAAACGGGCGTGATCCAACCGATGCGCGAAATTGCTATGATTTGCGAAAAACACGGGGTGCTTTTCCACTCCGACGCGACGCAGGCTGTGGGCAAAATTCCGACCCACCCGCGCGAGGTGGGCATCCACTTGATGTCGTTCACCGCGCATAAAATGTACGGCCCCAAAGGCGTTGGAGCACTTTATGTGAGCCGCAAAAATCCGCGTGTGAAAGTGACGGCACAAATGGACGGTGGTGGCCACGAACGCGGTATGCGCTCTGGCACTTTAAACGTTCCTGGTATTGTAGGTTTTGGCAAAGCAGCAGAA